>NZ_JBQSYV010000022.1:0-70277 GCF_052379685.1 Halomonas sp. 111 | reverse complement strand
CGGGTATGTGCTGAAAGACAGCGACGGTACACCCGAGCTGATCCTGATCGCCACCGGTTCGGAAGTGGGGCTGGCCATGGACGCTGCCGCCGAGCTTGAAGCACAAGGCAAAGCGGTACGCGTGGTCTCCATGCCGTCGACCTACCGCTTCAACGGTCAGGACGCCGAGTACCGGGAAAGCGTCCTGCCCAAGGCGGTCACCAAGCGTATTGCCGTTGAAGCCTCACATGCCGACTACTGGTACAAGTATGTGGGTCTGGACGGGCGTGTGATCGGCATGACCACGTTCGGCGAGTCCGCCCCTGCGGGTGAGCTGTTCAAGCACTTCGGCTTTACGGTTGAGAATATTCTTGGCACAGCAGAAGAAATGCTAAACAGGTAAGAAAAATAGCTGAACGACGTTCTACTCAGAGCATGGCTAGCATCACCAAAAATGCCATGCTCTGATTATTCACGCTGACGACCAATAAGCTTAATCTTCATCCTCGTCATCGCGCATCCGCGCCTGACGCTCAGCCTCTTCTTCTTTGGCGTCATCGATCACTTCCATCAACTCATCGACATTGGCGATATGGGTGTCGAAGTCGAAGTGGCCGGTCAACTTACTCTCTGGGTGCAGCTCGCCTGCCTCATAAAGCGCCCACATCTCTTTGCCATAGTGGGTCTTTAGCAGTTCCGGTGCATAGTGGCCAAAGTAGGCGCGCATATTATTAACGTCACGCTCTAGCATGGCAGCCGCGCTATTGTTACCAGCAGCATCCACGGCCTGGGGCAGGTCAATAATGACCGGCCCCTCGGCATCTACCAGCACGTTAAATTCCGACAAGTCACCGTGGATCAGGCCAGCGCAGAGCATGCGCACCACATCCTTGATGACTTTATCGTGATAGCGCAGCGCTTGCTCGTGGGTCAGAGTTACGTCATCCAGCCGTGGCGCAACAGTGCCCTCGGCATCGGTAATCATCTCCATGAGCAGCACGCCATCCACAAAACCGAAAGGCTTGGGTACGCGTACTTCAGCCGCGGCAAGGCGATAGAGCGCGTCTACTTCCGCAGTTAGCCACGCCTGCTCCTGCTCTTTTTGACCATAGCGGGTCTTCTTCGCCATGGCCCGGGCACGCCGGCTATTACGCTCTTTACGCCCTTCCTGGTACTGTACCGCCTGCTTAAAGCTGCGCTGTTTTGCCTCTTTAAATACCTTGGCACAGCGTACTTCTTCGCCACAGCGCACCACGTAAACCTGTGCTTCCTTGCCGCTCATCAACTGCGTCAGCACCTCATCGATCAGGCCGTCATCGACCAGGGGCTGTAATCGTTTGGGTGTTTTCATGGCTAGCTGCAATGGCTCCTATAGAAGTAGAAACAGTTAGAAGTAGGGACAGTTTCTGGCACTCAGTAGCGAATGCGACGCACACGAAAGGCGCGTCCTTTTAGTTTGTCACGTTCGAGTTTGGCCTGGGCTTTTTGAACGGCGCTACGCTCAACCGCGACATACGCACTACGGGCCAACACTTTAATTTTACCGACCTGATCACCGCGCAGCCCGCCCTCGCTGGTCAGGGCACCCAAAATATCGCCTGGCCGCAGCTTATCCTTTTTGCCACCGACTAATTGCAGCGTCGCCATGGGAGGTTCAAAGGGGGATGTTTGTGTGGCTTTAGGAAGCGCTTCCGTGGTGAGCTGCTCGCTCAGAAGCTCTGCCAAGCGTCCCAAGCGATAGGTTTCTTGAGGGGTTACCAGTGTACAGGCAATGCCACTGGCGCCCGCCCGCCCGGTACGCCCTACGCGGTGGACATGAACCTCTAGCTCACGGGCAATTTGATAGTTAAACACCGCATCCAATTGCGCAATATCCAGGCCACGTGCCGCCACGTCGGTGGCCACCAGGATTGACGCACTTTGGTTGGCAAAGAGTATCAAAATACGATCACGGTCTTTTTGCTCTAAATCACCGTGTAGCGCTACCGCGCTAAAACCGGCATCCACCAGGCTATCGGCTACTGCCTGGGTTTCGCGCTTGGTGTTGCAAAACACCACGCTGGTCGTCGGACGGTTGACCAGCAACAGCTGTTTAAGCGCACCAAAGCGGGCATCTTCACTAGGCACTTCATAGAAGTGCTGATCAATGGTAGTGGTGTCATGCACCTCAGCCACTTTAACGCTGACAGGATCCATCATGACGCCGCGCGTCATGGCCGCCAAGCCACCGGACTCCTGTTCATCAGGGAAGGTAGCGCTAAATAGCAGCGTCTGGCGATCCGCCGGGGTTTCCGCAATGATCGCGTCCAATGATGCTTGAAAGCCCATATCGAGCATACGATCCGCCTCGTCCAGCACAAGTGTGCTTAGCGAACCCAGCGTCAACGAACCTTTACGCAGATGCTCTTCAATACGCCCCGGGGTACCAACAACAATATGCGCGCCATGCTCAAGCGAGCCTAACTGTGGCCCAAACGGCGCTCCGCCACACAGTGTTAATACTTTAACGTTAGCCATGGCCCGCGCCAAACGGCGCAGCTCTTCGGCCACCTGATCAGCAAGCTCACGAGTAGGGCAAAGTACCAGCCCCTGTACAGAAAATACTTCAACCCGTAGTTCAGCGAGTAGCGCCAAACCAAACGCTGCTGTTTTGCCCGAGCCTGTTTTGGCCTGTGCCAGCACATCCCGCCCGGCTAGCATAGGCGGCAGGCTTTGCGCCTGAACAGGCGTCATCTGGTGATAACCCAGCGACTCAAGGTTAGTAAGCAGCGTGGCCGGTAAGGCGAGCGACGAGAAGGAGACGTCTGACACAATAAAACCTGCAGGGCCGTTTAACGGCCAGTAAAGAGGTAACTAATACGGATACACTTTAATGTGAAGCACCATACCAGAAAGTGCCTGCCCCTGCGTGCATCTCATACCGCCAGTGGCGCAAGCTCAGCCTTGCAAAGGGTTGCCAGGTCATTGGGCGCCAGCTCAATTTCAAGCCCACGCCGCCCGGCGCTGACAAAAATAGTGGCAAAACCCGCAGCCGACGCATCAATATAGGTTGCCAAGCGTTTCTTCTGCCCCAAGGGGCTTACCCCGCCCAACACATAGCCAGTGGCACGCTCGACCTCGGCAGGTACCCCCATGACGGCTTTTTTAGCCCCAGCGGCCTTGGCAACCTGCTTTAAGCCCAACTGCTGAGTGACCGGCACGATACCCACGGCAAGCGTCTTGCCGTCCAGCGTTACTACCAGGGTCTTGAATACTTGCTCGGCCGCCACCCCCAGTTTTTCAGCGGCTTCTAGGCCGTAAGACTCCGCCGCTACATCGTGCTGATACTCATGAATTTCAAACGGGATACCCGCTTTTTTGGCCGTATTAATGGCTGGTGTCATGACGCTCTCTTGATGTTTAGTAAAGTTGGGCAGCCCTTGTGGCGCGCTCTGGAAAGCCTCTTCCTGCCTGCTACGCTAAATAGCGTAAGCGCTAAAGGGAAGTCAACCGAAAGGAGCCTTAATTATGCCAGCCACATCGAAAGCCCAGCAAAAAGCCGCAGGCGCTGCCCTTTCCGCCAAACGTGGAGAAACCAAGCCCAGTGAGCTTTATGACGCTTCCAAGGATATGTACGACTCAATGAGCGAAGAGGAGCTTGAGGAGATGGCAAGCACCGAGCGCAAAGGCAAACCAGAGAAGAAAGACGATTAACTGCGCTTGTAGTGCTCCGCTTTTACATCATAACGCCCGCTTCATTAAGCAGGCGTTATGATGAACACTAACGAAAGTGACAGTGCTATTCCCCCCGGTTTACGTGGCCACCAGGGTAATGCTGGTGACGGGGCGCAAATTACGCTGCAAGCAGTGCTGCTCAACGCTCTCCACAATCTCTTCAGCATCATCGATCTGTTGCTTGTCGAGCTGGATATCCACCATCAGAAAGCTGCCCACCTGCGCTAGGCGCACATCGTCACTGGCGATATCAAACTCGGCGATCTCTTCCACCATGTCCTGGCGAATGCTGCCCATGGGTTCGCCAAACATTAGTTCGCGAAGCGCTCCACGCACCATGCGGATAGGCATGGGTAAAAAGTAGCCTGCAATGATCAGCACCATTACCGGGTCAGCCAACCGCGCATAACTTGCCCAGGGCGTTAACGTGAGTCCCCAGGTAAGTGCAAAACCAAGCATTACCGCCGCGCTTAACCAGGTATCCATTTGCCACTGACGCAGCTCAGCCGCCAATAAGGAGGAGCGAGCAATACGGGCATAGCGCTTTAGCCACCACCAGGTCAACAAACAGCCGCTCACGTTAGCGACACCAAATAACAAGGCCAAATCAAGTGTCACCAAGCGTCCGCCCTGCGCCAAGCTCCACACGGCTGACACTAAAGAGAACAGACACACCAGCGCAATCACCACGCCTTTGAGCAGCACCGCTAGCGGCTCTACCGTTAGCCGCCCAAAGGGGTAGTGATCATCCGCGGGTTTGCGGGCATGCTGTAACGCAAGCAATGAGAGCGAAGCCAGAACAAGGCTTAACAGTGAATATCCGCTATCGAATAAAATCGTGATAGAGCCACTGGCTAATCCCAGGACCAAGCCAGACAGGGCAAAAAAGCTTGCTGAAATAGCTGAAAATCTTAGCGCACGGCGCTCAGCAATAAAGGGGGTCACGCAGAAAACTCCGTTCTGATTTAGCAGGATTGTAGGAAATCGTGCTGCATGGTAAAGGGTGTACTAACGTTTAACGAATCACTCAGCGCTAAAAAAAATAGCACTCAACCACGAGACTCCGTATGCGAGCTGAACAAGTCCAGGCGTTTGTTGAAGTCACTGAGCACGGCTCCTTTGCCGCCGCTGCACGGCAGTCAGGTATAAAGCGCGGTACGCTAAGTGCGGCGGTCCATGCGCTGGAAGATAGCCTGGGGGTGGCACTCTTTGAACGCTCGGGAAATAGCCTGACACTAACCGCCGTAGGTGAAAGCGTACTCCCCGACTGTTACCGGCTACTGACAAGTGCCAGCCGAATCAAAAAGCACTGCCACCAACATCTGCAAGGGGTCGAAAACCAGCTGTGCATTGCCCGCGATGATGCGCTTCCTGAGCGGTTCTGGCACCAGGTCATGCACGATTTAAAGCAGCAGTTCCCGCTGACCGCGGTATCGGTTTATCTTGTTCCACCGCAGGAGCACAGCCAATTTATTCTGCGCCAAACTGTCGATATTGCGTTTGGGCTTTATACCGCCGAAGGCGTTGCCCCCCATGCAGCCAACCTGGCACCTGTAAGCATGCGCTTAGTGGCCTCTCCACAGCACCCACTGAGTCGGCTTCCTAGCGTCAATCGCGATGATCTCGCCCAATACACGCAAGTCTGCTTAACCCACATTCAGGACGACAAACTGGTCAGCGAGGCGCTGTTTTCCGCTAACTACCTGGGCTTCACCATGTTTGAGGTGATCCGAGATGCGGTAATAAACGGCACGGGATGGGCACTACTTCCCCACCCGCTGGTTAAAGAAGCATTGGAAAGTGATCAGCTCTGTTCACTGAATCACGACCTTGCCCTGGAAAGCCACTATTACCGCTATGTAGAGAGTGAAAACCTGGGCGTAGTGGCCACCGCACTCCTTAACAAAGTGGCGCGTTTTCTAGGCAACTCGCAGTAGTGGTCACTTCGCTAAAATGTAGAAGTGGTCACTTCGGTGAAATATAGCAGTGGAAAAAAGTGCAATATCCTTCCACGCTATAAAAAAGTGCCTCACAAGGAGATTTAAAGACACGCCAGAGGAACGACACAGGCAAGTGTCATCTAGGCGTAAGATGTAGCTGCCAGTGTCGATGTTGCCGTCAACCAAGGAGCTATCCCCCGATGGTAAGACTCGATAAGAAAGCGACAAGGCTTTATGTCCTGGACACCAATGTCCTGATCCATGACCCCGCAGCGCTCTACCACTTTGAAGAGCATGACGTGGTTATCCCCATGACGGTTCTTGAGGAACTGGATAAGCATAAAAACGGAATTCGTGAGATTGCCCGTACGGCACGTCAAGTTAGCCGTACGCTCTCTGATCTTACCAACCAGGTTACTTTTGACGAGATTCAACGCGGCATCCCCATCCCACGTATTAGCGGCGAATCTGGACGCCTGCACTTTCTCTGCTTCAACGATTTAAAGCCCTTCGACTCGATGGACGACAGTCCGGATAACCGTATTCTGGCGGAAACCTGTCGGCTGCGCGATGAGCGCCCCGATGCCTCGGTCATTCTAATTACCAAAGATATCAACCTGCGCGTAAAGGCGGCCGCGCTAAAAGTCCCTGTGGAGGATTACTTTAACGATCGGGCATTCTCAGACAGCGATGCCATGATTGAGGGTGCCCAAGTATACGCATCGGCGGGACACAACGGCAGGGCACTTTGGGAAGCGCTGAATGTTGATGTCAGCGTTGAGCGGGTGGAGCATCAAACGTTTTATCAATTAAGTGGCGACATGCCCCGTCACTGGCACTTGGGAATGCTTGTCTCCGACAGCGAGAATGGCGCTGAGTTTGAGGCCATTATTCGTGAGCTGTCGCCCTCATCAGCGCGGTTACAGCTGTTGACCAACTATCGCCACCACGCTGGGGTGTGGGGCGTTCACGCCCATGATAGCCGTCAAAACTTTACTCTTAACCTGCTGATGGACCCAGACATTGACCTGGTCACCATTGCCGGTAACGCGGGCACGGGTAAGACCTTTATGACGCTGGCCGCCGCTTTCCAGCAAACCCTGGATACCAAGCAGTTTGAGCGTATTGTGTTTACCCGCGCACCTATTCCGATGGGCGAGGACATTGGTTTTTTGCCCGGTACCGAGGAGGAGAAGATGTCGCCGTGGATGGGTGCCTTCCACGACAATATGGATAACCTGCTGCGCAATGACGAAGGAGAGTCGACCTGGGATAATGGCGCAACACGGCAACTGATTGGCTCACGCGTGCAAATTCGCTCGCCAGGCTTTATGCGAGGGCGCACCTTAAACGACACCTTTTTGATTATCGACGAGGCACAGAACTTTACACCCAAACAGCTTAAATCACTGGTTACCCGTGCCGGACGTAATACCAAAATTGTCTGTTTAGGCAACGTGGGGCAAATCGATACGCCCTACCTAACCGCCAATACCTGCGGCATGGCGGCCGTGGTTGAGCGCTTCCGTGACTGGCCACACGCCGGACATATTACCCTCAAAAGCGTTGAGCGTTCGCGCCTGGCGCTGGCGGCTGAAGAGCTTTTGTAAAAAGGCTGTTCTAAAAAGGGCTCTTACAGCGAGGGTAACCGCCTAATACGTAAACGTACGGTAAAACCGCCAGCTCGCTACTGGCGGTTTTTTTCTTTATCGCCGTTCCAAGGGTTTTCAACCCCCAGCGTATCGGCGGCAAAGGCTTCGCGCTCACCTAATGGGCGCTCTTCACCAATAGTGGTGTCTTTATAGGTCTGGCGCTCCATCTCACTGTTCACTTCTGCACCCAGCAGTACCACAAACGCAGACAGCCAAAACCACATCATCAGTACAACCACGGCGCCCAATGACCCATAAAGCTCACTGAAGCTTGAAAAGTAGCGGACATAAAGTGAAAGCCCGCCTGACCCAAGTAACCATAAGGTGGTCGCCAACAGCGTGCCATAGCTTAACCAGCGCCATTGTGCGGCACGCCGATAAGGCGCAAATCGGTACAACAGGGCAATTAAAAAGCTCATGATGATCAACAAGGCAGGCCAGCGCAGCCACTTAAATACTTGATCGAAAGGATCATCCACCGCTAAGGCATCGACCACCACAGGCACAATCGCAATAAAGCCAAGCGATACCAGGGTCATGCCAATCAGGCCAAACGTCAGTAGCACCAACACAACACCGCGAAGAAAGAAGTTACGCCGCTCCTTTTCGCCATAAACCACATTCAGCCCCACCACGAGCACTCCCACGCCTTTGGAAGCGATATACATGGCGACCAACAACCCTAAAAGCACCGCCATTACGTTGCCAGATTCGGCACTTTCAACCACTGTCTGGGTCTGCTGATCAATAAGGCTTGCCGCATCCGGGGGCATAAAACGGCTTAGTTCATAAAGCTGCCGCCCTGCTTCCACCGGATCAAACAGCAATCCCCACAGCGATATTACCGCTGCAATGGTAGGAAATAGTGCTAGCAGAGCGTAAAACGCGACACCAGCCGCCAACATGGTAAGGCGGTCACGCTTAGCGGCGCGCAACACCCGCCATACAACATCAAACCACCCATAGCGTGGAATCTCATCGGGCTTTTTGGCACGTCTCCCTCGGTGGTTCTGTGAACTCTCGTGGCTCATGGCGACCCTTCCCAGATTAATAACAGTGCCAAAACAATGGCTAACGCCATCATCAAGCCGCTCGTATGGTGGCGCATCCAGCTTTCCATGGCCGTTAGTTGAGTTAAGCGCGCCATCATCCGTTTTTCAATGGCCAGAGCAATACCCACAGACGCTGCTTTAACATCGCCACACCACTGCCCAGCAGAGCGCACCCCTACCAAGGCATTTTGAACGAGCCACGCATAAGGCCACCATAAGTCGCCTGCAGGCGGGGGGCGTATACGCCAATGGCGCGTTAACCACCATCCCGCCCACGTTAACACGATGCCTACGGGCAGTGGCCACATCAGGCTAAACCACTCTTTCAACGGGGGGATTTCCGCACTCCCTTGAGGAAGCGGTAGCCATATCGGCGTCACAAGAGCGGCCGTTAATGCAGCAAGCCAGCCACCCCACTGACCAGGATGGCTCCCACCGGTGCTGCGCTGCTGCCACTGCCGCCAGAGACTGACACTTACCAACGCAGAGGTGCCAATTGCCGCCCAGGTTAACAGCGCGACCAGTTGCTCATAATGCATCTCATACAGCGCGCTTTTGACGCCCCGCTTGCTGACGAGCCCAGCGCCAAAGGCGCCGGTAAGCGACAAGGCAGGCAGCGCCAGCAGCACCCAGACAAGCGCCAACGGCCACCGAGGTAAATGCTCACTAACGCTGGTCCCCATAAATAGCGCGCCTTTGGCCAGCGCGTGGTGAGCCGCAAAGAGGACCACGCCCGGCAGCAACAAGGGCCACACCTCGGGCGCTGCCAATCCCATAGCGACCATGGCGGTCAGCATGCCCATTTGGCTGATGCTGGAGTAAGCCAATACGGCCTTGGGGTGCCTCTGCCACACCCCATATAGCGCCGCGCCAAAGGCAGCGGCCAAACCAGCGACCACCATGATGTCGCCAAGCCGGGTGAGCGCACCGGAAAGCGAGGTTTCCCCCAGGGGTAATACGTAGATCCAGCCAAGCAGCCCGGCCTTGATCATCGCGCCGCTTAGCACCGCGCTGGCCGGAGCGGGGGCCGCCGGATGCGCAAGCGGTAGCCACACGTGTAAGCCGATAACGCCAGCCTTCACGCCCAGCCCAAGCCATAGCAAGCACGCCATTAAGGCACCATACTCAGCCGTGGCGATCCCCTCACGTACGCCTGCCAGCAGTACGGTTTCCGCACTACCGGCCGCCCACAGCAAACCTCCCAGAATCAATCCTTCGCCGACCACCGCGAGAATCAAATAGGCCCTCGCACCCAGTTTCGCATCCGGCGTACCGTTATGTACGACCAGGCCATAGGCGGCAAATGTCATCAGCGCAAAGCCCAGGTAAAAAGTGGCGATATCCTGGGCAATAATCAGAAGTACGTTACCGACAAACGTTAATGGCCATAACAGAGCCAGGCGCAACAACCGGCGCTCAGCGGCACTGTCGCCCGCTTGGGCGCTGGCCTGCTCCTTGGCAAAATATCCACGCGCATGAATCGCTGCAAAACACCAAAGCAGCGCGGTGAAAGCAAGCCAAGGGCGGCTCAGTGCGTTAAGCGACCAGTGCCCGCCCAGCATCCAGGCATCTATCACCCAGTGTGCTTCCCCCATATACGCCAACAGTAGTGCCGGCCATGCCGCACTGAGCCAGACCCACGAGAAGTAGCGACGATGAGCATCGGGCGTACGATAGGCCTTCCATACGCCCATCAATGACACGCAGATTGGCCAGCAAAGTGTTATCACCAAGAGTAGCGTTATCATTGCAGGTACTCCCCCTCGGCTACGCGTGTTGCCCAATCCAGTGGGCTAAACGGCAACCCGGCAAGTGCGCCAGCAGCGATACTGAGAACGGCGGTAAACACGGCAGGCCAGAGCAGCCAGCCGTGAGTTTCCAAACGTCCAAGACGCTGATTTTTTGGCCAACTCCCATTGCCATGAGCAGGCCCAACACGAAACCAAAGACGATGCACGATCGGCAGAAAATAGAGGGCATTTAGCGCACTGCTTGACACCAGCACGGCGACAACCCAATACATGTCGGCCTGAATGGCGCCAATCCCCAAATACCATTTAGTGATAAATCCGGCCACAGGCGGTAGACCAATCATGCCAAAGGCGCCCACCGTAAAGGCCAGGCTGGTGAGTGGCATACGCTTACCCGCTCCATCCATCTCATCAATGCGGTGGATGCCCAGCTCTTCTGCATAAATACCCGCACAGAAAAATAGCGTTACCTTCATGATCCCTTGGTGCAGTAGGTGAGCAAGCGCGCCAATGGTGCCAAAAGGACCCACCAGGCTAACCCCAAGCACGATATACGACACTTGGCTGATGGTTGAAAAGGCCAGTCGCGGCTTTAACTCCTGCTGCGCGATGGCTCGTATTGAGCCATATATAATAGTGATCGAGGCCGCCACTGCTAACACCGTCGTAACCCCAAGCTCTACGCTTAGCTCAATGCCATACAGGTCGTAAATAATTCGCAAAATGCCAAAGGCACCGGCTTTTACCACCGCCACTGCGTGCAATAGTGCGCTTACCGGTGCCGGTGCGACCATGGCTCTAGGCAACCAACCATGCAGCGGCACCATGGCAGCCTTAACGGCAAACCCACCCACCAGGAGCGCAAATATAAACGTTAGCAGGCTGCGGTGGTCTACTAAGTAGCCCCCTAGACCGCGCTCGGAGGCGAACGAATGGTCGCCCGTTAAACTATATAAAAGCACCGCCCCCAACAGCAGTACTACGCCTGCGGTCAGGGTGTAACGTAGATAAATTCGCCCGGCATTTAAGGCTTTATCAGTGCCCGAGTGGACCACCAGCGGATAGGTGGATAGCGTCAGCATTTCGTAGAAAATCAGAAAGGTAAACAAGTTACCGGCCAGCGCAATACCCAGCGTACTGGCAACACATAAGCTAAAAAACCCAAAAAAGCGTTTACGGTTCGCGGTTCCTTCCAGATAACCAATGGCGTAAATCGTGGTGCATAGCCATAAGAGCGACGAGAGCCCAGCAAACATGACGCCCAACGCGTCAGCACGCAGTACAAAGTCGATATTACCGACCACCTGAAAGCTGAACACGGCCTCCTCGCCACGTGCTACGAGCGTTACCATTAGCGCCACTAGGCTGATTTTGATGACCGCCGCCAGCAGGTTGATACGGGTACGCATCCGTCTGGATGCTTCAGGCAGTACAAAAATAATCACCGCAGCCAGTAGCGATGCGGCCAACGCAGTCAAGGGTAGCCAAGCGACATTCATGCGTTATCTCCATGAAGAAGCTCAAGCGGAAAGTGCGCTAAAAGCCCTAACGCTAACGCCGCCATGGCTAAGCAAAGCGCAATCGCATCCATACCCGGAGCAAGCGGCTGAAAACGGTGGCGCGGGTCCTCCTCCAGGAACGAATAGCGGAAAAAGCGAAAAATATAGGCGGCGGTTAACAGTGTACCTATAAGCAATACTGCCACTGCCAGCCACTGGTGGGAGAGCACCATGGCTTGCAGGAGCAGCCATTTAGCCGTAAAGCCCGCGCTTGGTGGCAGCCCCATTAAAGTTACCGACGAAATTCCAAAAACCAACAGTGAAAGCGGTAGCCGGCGGCTGGTGCCAGCAAGCCCCTTTAGGGTCGTTTCACCGGTGACCATCATCAAATTACCGGCGGCTAAAAACATCGCGGCTTTCGCTAGCGCATGGCCTATTAACTGCAACCAGAACCCTTCCCACGCCAGCGTCTTTACCACTGATGCTACATTGGGGCCTAGCAATAAGGGGAACACCACCATCAAGTAGCCCAACTGCGCCACGGTTGATGAAGCCACCACTATTTTGAGCGTTTCAGCACGCCAAGCAATTAAGCCACCCCATATAATGGCCAACATGCCCAGCCAGGCGATTAATCGCGGCGCCCAAAAGGTGTCCGGTAATAAAAGACTCCACAGCTGAAGCAGCACGAATAGCGATGCTTTAACCACCAGCCCAGCATGCAATACGCTCACAGGCGTCCAGGCGCTGGAATGCACCGGAGAAAGCCAAGCATGAAGCGGAAATAGAGCGGCTTTCAAGGCAAGCCCCGCCCCTATTAGCGCCGCCGCGATCCAGACAATCGGCCCTGGCTCAATAACCTGCGCAAGCCCGACCAAATCAAGCCGCCCCCAAGTGCCCAACAGCAGCGCGACGCCCAGTAAATAGGCAAGCGACCCCACCAGCGTAAGCAACAGATACCGCATACCGGCCAACAACGCCGCGGCCTTACCTGAAAGCAGCAGCATGCCTACCGCAGCCAACCCCATGGCCTCCAGCGCAAGGTAGAGCGTGATCAAGTCAGTGGCCAGCCAAATCAACGAAAGCGCGCTGACCATAACGCCCATCAACGGCCATATCCAACGGGCCAACGGTTCGGGTGCCGAAAGCCGCAGCGAGCCTGGGGTATAAAGCGCCGCTGCCGCTGCCAGCCACTGCGTTAACAGTAACATCAGCACGCTTACCCCGTTTAAGCGCAGCGCAACATTAATTCCCCAGGTTTCCCAGCCCCAGTGCAGTAGCCCTACTTGCTGGTAGTCGATCAATAACGATAGCCCGGCGGCCAATACAGGAACGCATGCCAACGCGATAGGCCACATTCGCTTAGGTGGCCAGAGTGCGGCTAGCCCACCGAAAACAAGCGGCAAACACACGGCGGCAGCCAATGCCCAATGGCTAGTTAAAAGCGGCTCGAATGTACTGTCTGTCAGGCCAAATCGCTCTATCATTTAGCCTTCTCCTCACGCCCGTCATCCTCTAACAGGGCCTCTTGCCCTTCAAGCTGGTAAAGCTTTCGGATCACTAATGCCCCCAGCAGTGATCCGAGCCAGGCGATCACCAGGCCCACTATAACCAGCGCCTGCCCTTGGGGAATTGCGCCTGCGACCCCGGCCAAGAGCAGAAACACACCCGACCCCAGTACGTTAAAGGCAAGCAAACGGCGCAATAAGTGGCGCTGCCAGGCAAAAGCACCCATTGCTGTGGCCACCACCGCCACTCCGGCCAACACCAGGGGGTGCTTTGCAGGCGAGTAAGCCATTTCAGGTAGCACAAGGAAAATGGCAGCTCCGACCATCAAACACCAGGCAAGCGCTAACACAATGCGCATGATTCTATGTGTTAGTGGCGGCTCAAAATGATCGTAACGGGGTAATTTAGAAGCGCTTGAGGGAAAGATACCTAACGCGTAAAAAAAGCAGGCGACGGTTAATACCGTGCCCAATAGCCCTTCGACAGCCGCTAACCAGGGCATCCCCAGGGTTAGCCAGGCAAGCACCATCGTGAGCGTAAAGGCAAAAAAGGCGCGACACGCACGCACCAAATGGCGGTCAAATAGGCAAACCAGCGCTGCTATCATAAGACACAGCGCTAATACAGCCTCGATGAGGTCGACAGACGAGATTACTGCCATTGCTATCCTTGCAGCGGCTTATAGACAAATTACTTTGCCTATCTTTTGATCACTTGTCGATGTAAGGATTACTTCAGAAGAGTGCTCAACCACTGACCAATATCGCCCACTTGCTGAGGGCAAAGTGCGTGAGCCATAGGGTACTGGCGATAGTTGGCGGTGTAGCCTTGGGCTTTTAAGCGCTCAAACCCAGCCCGTCCCAAACTCTCTGCCACGATAGGGTCCATATTACCGTGATGCACCTCAATCGGAATTGCCTTGTTGGCGTCACTCAATTCGATACTGTCTGCCGTGGCAAAGTAGGTCGACATTGCCAGCAACCCGCCTAACGGCAACGGAAAAGATAACGCCGCCTGATAAGCCACCGCGCCCCCCTGAGAGAACCCTGCCACGATAATCCGCTGGCTATCGATACCGTGATCAATCTGTTCCTGTATCAGCGCCTGAATACGCTTGGCAGAGCATTTCAGCTGTACTTCATCAACACGGCGCCCGAGGTCCATCGCCAGAATGTCGTACCAGGCGGGCATCACCATGCCGCCGTTAACGGTCACCGGCAGCCGTGGCGCGTGCGGCATAATAAACCGTACGTGGGCATCTTCAGGAAGGTTAAGCGCGGGCACCAGAGGCTCGAAGTCATGCCCATCGGCACCTAAGCCATGAATGATAAACACACAGGCATCGGCAGGTTGACCGTTTTTCGGTTCAATAATCAGTTCGCCTGGGTCCGTCATGATATTTATCCTTACTTAATTGAAAAAGCACGCGATTAGGGCGCTTGAACGGTTAGCGCAAGCGGCGATGAAACATTAACAGACCCTAACGTAAACCGGCATTCACAGCGAGTGATTACGCTTAAAAGGGCCACACATGAGGAATCAATATGAGTGCGATGGCCCCGGTTAGCACGTTTAGGCCACCGCCTACGCGCATAAAATCACTAATACGATAACCGCCGGGGCCATACACCATTAAGTTGGTTTGATAGCCAATAGGCGTTAAAAAGCTGGCCGAAGCGGCAAACATTATTGCAATCACATAAGGCATTGAGTTTACGCCAAGGCTCTCGGCGGCGGCCATGACGACCGGAAAAATGATCACCGCCGCACCGTTATTAGTGACAAGCTCAGTTAGCAACGCCACAACACAGTACGTACCTATCAAGAGCAGCCAAGGGTTACTGCCTACGACATGCAGTATGCCACCGGCAATAGCATCTGCGGCGCCCGAACTCTGCAGCGCAGCCCCCACACCAAACGAGGCAGCAATCGTCAAAAGCACTTGGCTATCCAGCCCGCGCCGGGCAGCTTCAACCGAAAAGCAGCCGCTTAACAGCGCCAGTGCAGCGCCCAGCATCGCGGCATTTAACATGCTCAAAACGCCGAATGCAGCCAGCAATACTGCCCCCAGCAGAATCCCCCAGGCGAGCGGCGCTTTTTCATGAACAGGCCGCGCAGAGCCGTTTAGCTCACTGATCAAGAGAAAGTCTTTTGACTGACGGTGGCGTTCAATAAATGGAGGACGCGCTTCCAGTAGCAGCACATCAGCGGGCTGCAGGCGTACCTGCCCCAGATTGCCGGTGACACGCTCACCGCCTCGGCAAATAGCCAGTACGGCCGCACCATAAAGCGTCCTAAAGCGGCCGTCTCGAATGCGCTGGCCAATGAACTGGCACTGGTTCGACACTACGGCTTCGACCAAGCGGCGCTCTTTGAACTCTTTTTCAAGACTGGAGGTATGATCGTGCGAGGGTATTAATCCACGAATTTGCTGTAATTCGACAGCGGCATCGCTGGTGCCCACAAACACCAACCGGTCACCACCCTTTAACTGCTCGCCAGGCCCCACAACACTCACAACGTTACCGTCACGCTCGATCTCAACCAGAAACAGCTCTTGCAAGTGGCGCAGCCCGGCCTCCTCCACCGTTCGATTAACCAGAACGCCTTCCCGATCGACCTCCATTTCAATGGTAAATTCACGCGGGTTAGCGAACGCATTGGCCAACCCCTCGCGGGCAGGTAACAGGCGCGGCCCAAGAATCACCAGATAGGCAAGCCCTACCACGGCGACCGGCACACCCACCCAGGCAAGGTCAAACAGGCCCATAGTCACATTGGGATAACGCTCCGTCAGCAGCCCATACACCACCAGGTTGGTGCTGCTGCCAAACAAGGTAATTGTACCGCCAAGAATGGAGGCGAAGCTTAACGGCATCAGCAGCCGCTGGGGAGAGCGTCGCAGCCGCCGACTCCAGCTCATAACCGCCGGTATATAGGTAGCCACTACAGGGGTGTTATTTAAAAAAGCACTTAAAGAGGCCACCGGTAACAGTAACCGCACCAAAGCACCCCGCTCGGTTTTAGGGCGCCCCAATACATAGCGAATAATAAGATCGATACCGCCCGTTTCACGGATGCTAGCCACCAGCACGTACATAAAAGCGACCGTAAACAGCCCACTGTTGGAAAAGCCGCTTAACGCCTGAGCTGGCTCAATAACGCCCAGGGTCATCAGTACAATGACAGCGCCAAGCAAAATGATGTCAGGCCCTAACCTCGAGACGGTCATTAGCGGGAAGATGGTGGCAACCACCGCTATCGCAATCCATGCATCCAGTGTCATAACGCGACATTCCTAACAAAAGTAATGCGCTATTGTGACCTTAACCACATATTCTAAAAAGTTATTTTTAGAAACATTTAAATACCAAAATAGAATAAGAAAATTCACACACAAAAAACCCCGCTCGTGAGCGTAATGCTGTTCGGTTAAGGTTTGCCGAGGACCGAACAGCATTACCGCTTCGGCGGGGTCATCCTACCTCAAGCCCTTGAGAATAAATAAGCGCCCTAGTAGACAGTAGGCGATATATCCATGGTGCCACTGGAATCGATCGAAATACGGTATCGCGTCTCTTCATTCTCTCGCGCCAAGAATTCAGCCTCCTTCAGCCCTCCGCCGCAAGCGCCCCCTGAAAGGCATGCAGTCGATCACTGGGGACGCGCTTAGCGGCATCTGACGATATGGGCGTTCTAACCAATCTTAGCTTTAAGGGGGGGGGGGAAAGGCGGCGCTAGCCTGCTGGAATCAAACTTTACTCCCAAATTGGGAGGCGCTACAATATCCCATATTGGGAGGTGGCATGAGAGTCATAGCAAAGCGTACGCTGAAAGAGTTTTGGGAGCAGGGCTATGGCGATGCCGAAACCCCGCTGACCGAGTGGTATAACATGATGCTAAAGGCATCTTGGGAAACACCACAGCAACTAAAGGCTGATATTAGAACAGCAAGCATCCTGAAAGGTGGGCGCGCTGTTTTCAATATCGGTGGCAATAAGTACCGGGTAATCCTATCCATTCGTTATGAGCAGCAAATTGCCTGGGTTCGATTCGTCGGCACCCATGCTCAGTACGATAAAGTTGATGCGGAGACAATATGATGAACATTCAGCCCATCCGTAATGATAGCGACCTTGATCGCGCTTTCGCTCGCCTAGAAGAGCTTTGGAGTGCCGCGCCGGACTCTCCTGAAGCCGATGAAATTGAAGTGCTTTCCATCCTTATTGAGAAGTACGAGGATAAGCACTATCCCATTGGCCCGTCCGACCCCATCGAAGCTATCAAATTTCGCATGGAGCAACAGGGACTAACGCAGCGCGACCTTGAGGCTTATATCGGTCCTAGTGGCCGCGTCTCTGAGGTATTGAATCGTAAGCGCAAGCTAAGCCTGGGCATGATAAAAAGACTTCATGACGGCCTGAAAATCCCTTACGACAGCCTTATGAATCAGGTCGCCTAACCAGCAGACCCCGCTTCAGCGGGGTTGAATCCTTCCTGCCCATCAAAAGAATCTAACCGCAATGTCTGCTGCATCTGATTTGCTCGGTAGTGGCACCTGTGACGCTTTCTAGCTGGGAAGTGGATAGCAAAAAGCCTTGGCGCTAGGCTCGTAATGCTGTTCACTTAAGCGGCGCCGCCTTGCGATTTACTGGATAGCGGGTTTTGGATATTTTTACCGTCCTCGGCCTTGATGGTCGAGGACGGTCATCCAGAAAGGTGAAGAGCAGACTCTATCCATTCGACAGGGATATGCTGGGCAAAGGTGCTGAGGCCAGTGAAGGAATGTAGCTCATCAATATCGAGCAATGTCTGTTGAATAGGCACAAAAAAATCCGGTATCCAATGAAGAATACCGGATTTTCTTAGAGCCTTCGGTCATCGTTAACCGAACGGCATTACGCTCACGAGCGTTTTTTCAGCTTACTAACGCTTGGCGCTAGCAGCAAACATCAAATGCTGAGAATTAACCCAGAACTTTGATGTTGGAAGCCTGAAGGCCTTTCTTACCCTGAGTGACGTCGAAGGAAACCTTCTGGCCGTCTTGCAGAGTTTTGAAACCGTCAGCTTGAATTTCAGAGAAATGCGCGAACAGGTCGTCGCCATTGTCGTCCGGAGAAATGAAGCCGAAACCTTTAGTGTCGTTAAACCACTTAACGGTACCAGTTGCCATGATCGAAATCCTCGATGTAGCTTAATGTAAAGCCGGGAAATACCCGAATTGCAGTGGGTAGAACAAGAAACTTTCACCAGACTCACGCTTAGGCGTTCGATACTGCTGACAACGTTCGACTTGCTAACCAACTGCGTTTAAGAATGCGCCTAACCAGGTCGCACGTCAACACTATGCTTAAAAAAAAAGTTAATGCAACACATTTTCCTCTAAAATCCATTTAGCCGCTTTTTCTGCAATCATTAACGTGGGCGAGTTTGTATTACCGCTGGTGATGGTGGGCATTATCCCCGCATCCGCAATGCGTAACCCCTTGACGCCCAGCACTCGTAATTTAGCATCCACAACGGCCATCGGATCATCAGCACAACCCATCCGTGTTGTGCCTACGGGATGAAAAATGGTGGTACCTATGTCGCCTGCCAAGCGCGTTAGCTCGTCATCACTTTGATACTCAAGCCCCGGTTTAACCTCCTCGGGAGCATATTTGGAAAAAGCCGCTTGCGCTGCAATGTGCCGAGTAACGCGCAGTGAATCAGCGGCCACCTTTCGATCCTCGTGGGTACTTAAATAGTTGGGCGAAATAGCCGGAGCATCAGCTGGATTGGAGCTTTTCAGGCGGACTGTTCCGCGACTGCTCGGATTTAAGTTGCATACGCTGGCGGTAATGGCCGGATAAGGATGTAGCGGCTGCCCAAATGCCTCAAGGCTTAATGGCTGAACGTGGTACTGAATATTAGCGTGCTCATACTCGTTAGAGCTGCGCGTAAAGGCGCCAAGTTGTGAAGGTGCCATGCTCATGGGGCCGGTGCGCTTGCACAGATACTCCCAGCCAATGCCTGCTTTACCCAGCAAAGTGCCTGCTACCGCATTGAGCGTTTTTGCATTGGTGACACGATACACTGAACGGATCTGAAGATGATCTTGCAGGTTCTCGCCTACACCCGGCAGGTCATGCACTACCTCAATGGCGTGCTCTTCAAGATGCGCTTTAGGCCCAATACCCGATAGCTGCAAAAGGTGCGGCGAGCCAATGGCACCGGCACACAAAATTACTTCTTTGCTGGCGCGGGCGTTCAGGTTTTTCCCGCGCTGGGTAACGTCTACTCCGTTACAGAGTGGACTGCCCTGACCATCTTCAAAGCAGAGCCGATTCACCTGGGTAGAGTGCCAAAGCGTCAGGTTGTTACGTTTAAGCGCGGGGCGTAAAAACGCCTTGGCGGTGTTCCAGCGCCAGCCATTACGCTGGTTGACTTCAAAGTAAGCAACACCTTCATTATTGCCACGGTTAAAATCCTCGGTGCGGGGAATACCGGCCTGCACGGCCGCCTCGGCGAAGTCGTCCAACACTTCCCACTTCAAGCGCTGCTTTTCAACCCGCCACTCACCGCTATCGCCGTGAAACTCGCGCTGCTCGGCATCCGCATCGCCTCCTTCATCCAGCCGGTAGTGGCTTTCATGCTGCATAAAGTCCGGCAGGCAGTTCTCCCACCGCCAAGCATCATCACCCACGACCTCAGCCCAGTGGTTGTAGTCGCGCGCCTGGCCGCGCATATAAATCATGCCGTTGATACTCGAACAGCCGCCCAGGGTTTTACCCCGCGGGTAAATCAGCGAACGGCCGTTCAAGCCTTGTTCTGGCTCGGTGCGAAACAGCCAATCGGTGCGCGGGTTATTAATGCAGTACAGATACCCCACCGGAATATGGATCCAGTGATAGTTATCGCGCCCACCCGCTTCGATTAGAAGCACCCGATTATTCGGATCGGCGCTTAACCGGTTGGCCATCAGGCAGCCTGCGGTGCCTGCACCTATCACAATGTAGTCAAATGCCAAGGTTTGTTGTTGTGTCATTTGCCTTGCTCCGCATCGACTTATTTGGCCGTCGGCATCACAAACTCAGCCCCGTTATCAATCGAGTCTGACCAGCGCTGCATAATTGACTTCTGCCTGGTATAAAAACGTACGCCCTCCTCGCCGTAGGCGTGGGTATCGCCGAACAGTGAACGCTTCCAACCGCCAAAGCCGTGCCACGCCATCGGCACCGGGATAGGCACATTGATACCGACCATGCCAACCTGAATACGGCGCCCGAACTCTCTTGCCACGCTGCCGCTTTCGGTAAAGCAGCTGACGCCGTTACCGAATTCATGGTCGTTGATTAACTGAATGGCCGTCGCGACATCCGGCACGCGTACGCACACCAACACCGGGCCAAAGATCTCTTCTTTATAGATCGTCATTTCCGGCGTGACGTGGTCGAAAAGCGTGCCGCCCATCCAGAAGCCGTCGGCACAGTCACTACCCACCTGGGTAGTATCAAACTCACGGCCATCCACGATCAGTTTCGCACCTTCAGACACGCCTTTTTCGATGTAGCCGGTAATACGCTGGTGGGCCTGACACGTTACGATCGGCCCCATTTCGGCATCCAGCTGCATGCCATTTTTTACTTTTAGCGCTTTAGCGCGCTCGGCAAGCTTGGGCACCACGCTATCCGCCACGTCGCCGACCAGTACCGCTACGCTAATCGCCATGCAGCGCTCGCCCGCCGAGCCGTAGGCGGCGCCGATTAACGCATCCACCGCTTTATCCAGGTGCGCATCAGGCATCACGACCATATGGTTTTTCGCCCCGCCCAATGCCTGCACGCGCTTGCCGTGCCTGGCACCCCGCTCATAGATCAGGTTGGCAATTGGCGTCGAGCCAACAAACGAGAGCGCTTTGACCTCGGGGTGATCGATTAATGCTTCAACAGACTCCTTCCCTCCCTGCACCACGTTAAACACGCCATCGGGCAAACCGGCCTGCTTCAGAAGGTCTGCCAGCATTAGTGACGCGCTAGGGTCAAGCGGGCTTGGTTTGAGAATAAAGGTGTTACCCGTGGCGATGGCGATAGGGAACATCCACATCGGCACCATGACCGGGAAGTTAAACGGCGTAATACCCGCCACAACGCCAAGCGGTTGCCGGGTTGTCCAATTATCAATACCGGTACTGACCTGCTCGGTGTAGTCACCCTTAAGCAGTTGGGGGATACCGCAGGCAAACTCGACAACATCGATCCCGCGCGCCACCTCGCCCTGGGCATCGGTAAATACCTTGCCATGCTCTTGGGTGATCGCCTCAGCGAGGGCATCTTTATGCGTATTCAATAATTCCAGAAACTTGAACAGCACTCGGGCCCGGCGAATGGGCGGCGTATCGGCCCACGCAGGAAACGCTGCACTGGCCGCATTTACAGCCGCCTCCACATCGCTTTGTGACGCCAGGGCGACACGGCCGGTGACTTGGCCGGTGGCTGGGTTAAACACATCCTGGGCATCGCCAGAGCGACCTTCGCTGATCTGACCATTAATAAAGTGCTGAATGGCTGTTGTTGTCATCATCACTACCTTTATAAGCAGAACCAATGGGATCTGCCCAGACTAGCGTGATTGTTGGCGCGATCAATTGAGTAAATTTAAACCGGGATATAAGCTCTGCTAATAACAAAATGAAAACCAGGAGGCGCCATGCACGAATACGCGACACTACGGGCATTTGTCATGGTCGCCCGTCTAGGCAGCGTCTCACGCGCGGCTGAGCAACTGCACCTTACCCAGCCCGCCATCAGCCTAAAGTTGAAGCAGCTTCAGCTAAGCTTGGGGCTTACTTTGTTTGAACGCCGCCCCCAGGGCTTAGCGCTAACGCCTGATGGCCATGCCCTGCTACCCTCCGCCGAGAAAGCCCTGGCAAGCGCCTATGCTTTTGAGCAAACGGCCAATACGTTGCACAGCACGCCAAGAGGCAAGCTCAAGATAGGCACGATTGTCGATCCAGAATTTATTCGCCTGGGCGCTTTCCTGCGCCGTCTAATGACGCAAGCACCGCAGCTTGAAACCGAGCTTCATCATGGGATGAGCGGCAATACGTTAAGGCGTGTTGAGCAAGGCGACCTGGATGTGGGGTTTTACCTGGCGCCACCCGGCCTGGGAACCCACCATGAGGCGCTTGCCTGGCGCGAGCTGACCCACTTTCACTACTACGTTGTTGCCCCGATGGGCTGGGATGCCCAATTGGCCGATACGCGCTGGGAAGCCCTGGCCCGCTTGCCCTGGATCGTCACGCCAGAGGACTCGGCCCATCACCGCCTTTTACAACACACACTTGCCAGCAGTGGCGCCACACCCAATCGCGTCGCTCAGGTCGATCAGGAGGCCTGCATGCTGGACTTAGTCCGCGCGGGCGTTGGCCTGAGCCTTGCGCGCGATGCTCTGGCTATGACCGAGCGTCAGGAAAGCGGCCTTGTCGTTGCCAGCAATATTTGCCTGCCCTGCGCACTTAGCCTGATTTGGCGCCATGATCGTGCAGAAGAACCTCCCATTGACGCGGCATTACGTACGCTGAACGAAGTATGGCCCTCGCTTTAAAGAAACTGGCTTTAAAAAGATGGACGGAACTATCACGAATACATACGCCAGCCAACCATTGATAAAAGACGTACGCACTTTTTATTGCCACCCTGGAAATGCCCTTTGGCGGGTCAAATTCAGGAGTAATCGATAACGCCGTTTAGGCTATTGCCACCGGTAAAAATAAAGCGCCGCCAACATCCTGGCGGCGCTTTTTAGTGTGAAAACGAAAACGCTATCAGCCCGCCTGCTGGGCCTGGTGCTCAAGCTCTTTGGTGACATCCGGGGTAAGCTTTAACGCTTGCGCCAGTTGATCCAACCAGGCGCGCTCCATGGGGTTCTGGTCATCAGTTACTGCGACACTCATTAAATACATTTCCCGGGCAGCCTGGGGCGAGTCCGCTTCGCGGGCAAGCGCTTCGGCATCCAATGGAGCCTTTAGCTGCCTTTCGACCCAGTTATGCATTTCCTGGTCGGCCCCTAGCGCATCGATCTGCTCCGTAATCAGCACCTGCTCCTGCTCATCAATATGCCCATCGGCGCGAGCTGCCATTATCATGGCCTGCAGCAGTTCAAGGCTACGCCGCTCCTGAACCTCACCGCTTAATACATCAACACGCTCGCCTTCTGCGTTACTGCTGGCGGCGGGTTGATTTTTAGCGGCCTGTGAATTCTGCCAGGCCTTCCAGGCCAGCATGCCAACCCCAGCAATGGCACCATACTTAAGCGCCTTACCGCCCATGCTCCGGCCACGTTTGGAACCGACCAGCATGCCCATGGCACCACCACCCAAAAGGCTTTTCATATCGAACCCGCTGGAACTTCCCGACTGGCTTGAGCGCTGATCACTACCGCCCCCGCCCAACTGACGAGACAAGCCCTCCAGCATGCCCTTCACATTGACTCCGCTGCTGCCTTTTTGGCTGCCACCGGCCTGCTGCATAAGCTGTTGAAGAATTTTACTAGCGTTCATCCTTGTACTCCTTGGGGCTGACAGATTGTACTGACAATGTACGTGCTAACCATGTACGTACTGGCAACGAATGCACGCCTAGATCCTTACTGAGTCTAGAGGACCTGCGCCGGTATAACACCTTGCACTTGTACCGTGCTTCCCTGACGGCTGGCACGTACTTCTATACGAACCGGCATTTGCTCTTTGAGTTCGCTGACATGAGAAATAATTCCGATCATACGCCCGCCCATTTGCAGCTCGCTCAGCATCGCAATGGCTTGGTCAAGGGCATCCTGGTCCAGGCTGCCAAAACCTTCATCGATAAATAGCGTATCGAGCTGAATGCCACCGGCATACGCCTGCACCACGTCAGAGAGGCCCAATGCTAGCGCCAGCGCGGCCATAAACGATTCGCCACCCGAGAGCGTCGCGACGGGGCGATTTTTACCGGTATACGTATCAGCAACATCAAGCTCTAGGCCGGACGCCTTATTACCTTTAGAAGGGTCTTCACGGCGCACCAACTGATAGCGCCCCCGACTCATCCGCACCAGCCGCTCGGACGCTTGGATCAGCACATCATCCAACAGCACGCCAAGCACAAAACGCTGCAGGCTAATGCGATGTCCGGTGCGCCCATTGGCGATCTCACTCAGCGTTCCCCACAGCCGATACTCGGCTTCAAGCTCCGCCTCGGCGGCATGGGCGGCCTTGAGCTTTTGCTGAGTGGCGGTTAGCTGTGCAATCCGAGCCGCCAGGCGCTGGTAGGTTTGATTACAAACCTGCTCATGCGCCTGCGCGCTAGCCACTTGCTCCGCCAAAGCGGTTAAATCAGGCGGCGTTAGCCCCTCAAGGCGTGTCTGGCTTGCCTCAAGTTGACCATCCAGCTTGGCCAGCGCCTGCTGAAAGAGGGT
Organism: Halomonas sp. 111; assembly: GCF_052379685.1. NCBI lineage: Bacteria > Pseudomonadati > Pseudomonadota > Gammaproteobacteria > Oceanospirillales > Halomonadaceae > Halomonas > Halomonas sp. 111. The sequence continues at coordinate 45,745 of NZ_JBQSYV010000022.1, read as the reverse complement.
GACGGTTTCAATAAGCGCCTGGCGCTCGGGCGCTTCCAGACGGGCCTGAATGAAGTCAGCGTCGTTGTCGAAAGCGCTACTGCTTAGCGCCAGTTGCCATTCGTTTTGGGCCGCGCTTAGCGCCTGAGTCGCGGCGGCGGCGCGCTGGGCACTATCTGACAGTGTGGTTTCGGCGCGGGCCAGCGCCGTTTGTGCGTGATGAGCACTCTCCTGAGCAGATTGCCACGCCGCCTCAGACTGCTGAATGTCGCTTTGCACACGGCCAAGCTCTGCCTGCAGCGCCTCAAGTGACCCATGTGGCTCGGGCAACGCCCTGCGCAGTTGCTCACATTGGGCTTCCAGCTGATGACACCGCTTTTGGGCGGCCTCTAACTCAGGCTGTTGTGCCTTTATCTGGGTATCCAGCGCTTTCCATTCGCTGCGCTGTTGCTCAAGTGTGCGCTCCTGGGTTGCCAACTCTCGAGTAAGCACTTGATAGCGCTCAACATGTCGCTGGCTCTCCTGGCAAGCAGCCTCCAGTGCGCTTAGTGGCTTGGCGCCCCACTCGCCCAGCGTATGACGTAAGTACTCGCTCTGCTCATCGTTATACTTAAGCTGTTGGGTCAAACGCTGCTGCAACTGTTGAGCTTGCACCAGCGCTTGATGCGCCTGCTCATGCTCCGTGCGTGCGCGCTTCACATCGGCCTGGGTAACGGGGGGCTGCTCTTGTACGGCGGGTGCAGGGTGATCACGGCTGCCACACACCGGGCAGGGCTGCTGGGATTCCAGCCGAGCGGCGAGTAACGCGGCTTGGCCCTGGTGCCAGTGCATCTCCTGCTCGGTGGCGCGACGCTTATAGCGCTCAACCGTTTGCCGATGATGCTCAACATCGCTTGCCGCCTGAGCCACTTGCTCGGCAAATGTAGCGCGCTGGGATTCAAGCCCGGCCAGTGTTTGCCGCTGCGCGTGCAGCGCTTGGCGGCTTTTTAACACCTCATCGCAACCTGCAAGGTGATTGCGCTCCGCCTGCTCCGCTTTCAGCCTGGCGGCAAGTGCCTCGCCCTGCTCAGCGATGGTGTCGCGCTGCTGCGTTTGTTGGTCAAGCTGCCGATACAGGCTTTGCCATGTTTGTTGCGCCTGGTGTAGCGCCTGCTCTACACCAGTGAGCGCCTGAAATTGCTCCAACGCTTGCTGTAAACGGCCAGCCTGTTCACGGCGTTCCGGCAACTGCTGGTAGCGGCTTTGTGCCTGGTGTAACGCTTGCTGAGCGTGTTGATGCGTCGCCTGCTGTTTTTCAACAGCCGTTTGAGCCTGAACGCGCTCTTGCTGGGTAGCGCTTGCCGTTTGCTGCGCTGTTTGCACGCGGTGAAAGGGTTCGGCCAGCGCCTGGGTTTGCTCATGGGCGCTTAGGCGCTGTTGAGCACGCTCTATTTCCGGCTGCTGGTGTAGCCGCTGTTTTTTTTCTGCGCCCAATGCCGTATGGCGGTCAAAAAGCGCCTGACACTCCTGCCCCTGGCGCTCGGCAGCCTCTGCCTGTTCACGCTGCTGTTTAGCAATGGCTAACGCCTTTTCAGCAGCCTGATGCTCTGGCGCCAGCGTTTCCAGCGCCTCAATAAGCGCTGCTTCGCTTTCAATGTCGCTTGCATCCAGAATGCCCTGGACACGGTGCTGGTGATCTTTCACCGCTCGGTCTATCTGGCTGGCCTGGGTGCGCAGATGCTCTTCAATGCGTTGAAAAATATGGGTTTGAAACAGCTGGGAAAAAATCTTTTCGCGATCTTTTGACTCCGCCAGCAACAGCTCCCGGAACTTGCCCTGGGGCAGCACCATCACCTGGCGGAACTGGCTGGCATCCAACCCCAGTAGTGCCTGCACTTGGGCGGTAGCATCGTTAACGCTACGCGCGACGAGGCACTGATTCTCCTTGCCGTTAGCGGTTAGCCGCCACAGCTGGGCTTCTGCGTTTTGCGTTGTCGTCCCTTCGCCTCGCGCCTTAGGGCGCTCCTGCTGAGGCACGCGGCGCACCCGGTAGCTCTCTCCGCGCAGGTAAAAATCCAGCGTTACTTCAGTTAGCAACGTATCGGCGGCCTGGTCGCAACGCATCTGGGTGCCCGAGCGTTCTTCTCCCGTGGTCTGGCCATAAAGCGCGAAGCAGATGGCGTCCAGAATCGAGCTTTTCCCGGCGCCTGTCGGGCCGTTGATCAAAAACAGCGGGCTTCTACCCAGCTGAGAAAAATTGATGGTCTCCTCGGCCGCAAAGGGGCCGAAGGCCTGCATGGTGAGTACGAGCGGCGTCATGGCTGGCCCTCTTCATCGCGGCTGAGGGAGGTGATGACATCACTCATGGCGCGCGCCTGGTCCGCGCTCATGGCGTCACCGCTGGTTTGTTCGAAGAAATCGCTGAACATATCCAGGGCATTAAAGCGCAGCCGTTCGCAATCCAGTTGCTGACGCTGTTGCCCACCCAGCATGCCGGGCTTTTCGAGGTGCAAAACGTTGGGGTAAACCGCGCGCAGCTTGCCCATGGGATCTAAAATAGCGTGGCGGTCGGTTAGCCGAACCAACAAGTAGTCATCGGCACAGAGGTCCTCGTGCCCTTGCCGCAATAGCTCATCGAGCTCACCTTCCAGCACGCGCACTTCGCGCTTGGGCACCAGCGGGCGATGCTCAATGCCGGTCACTCCCTCGTTACCTATATCCACAAGCGTAACGCCTTTACGCTGCCGAGCTTCTGAAAAGCTGTATTTAAGCAGCGAGCCGCTGTAGCGAATATGTTCGCCGCCGCGGTATTGCGGGCCATGCAAGTGCCCAAGCGCGACATAGTCAAAGCCCTGCATGGGCTCCCAAGCAACGCTTTCTGCACCGCCCAGGGTTAACGGGCGCTCGGAATCAGATGCGCTGCCGCCATCTACAAAGCAGTGGCTCATCAGTACCGTTGGGCGGGTAGCGTGGCGCTTCTCACCAATACGCGTTAGCAAGTAGCGGTGGGCGCTATCAAAGTCGCGGACCGGTTCACCGAACTGGCTGCGTACGTATTCCGGGTCAGCATAGGGCACGCCAAAAATATCGACCTCAACGCCGTTGATAGCAAGCGTAACGGGGGTATCGCAGGCGCTCAAATCAGAAAGAATATGCAGCCCCGCCTGACGCAAATGGCGTGCGCCAAAGCCCAAGCGCTCGGCGCCGTCATGGTTGCCGGAAATAATAACCACTGGCAAGCCACGCGCTTGGCAAAGCTCGCCCAGCACATCATCAAGCAACGTAACAGCCGCGGAAGGAGGCACCGAGCGGTCATAGATATCGCCCGCAATCAGCACAGCGTCTACGGCTTCGCGGTCGACGATCTCGATCAGCTGGTTTAGCACGTGGCGCTGGTCTTCAAGCAGTGAGATGTTGTGAAACAATCTCCCCAAGTGCCAATCGGCGGTGTGGAGTAGACGCATGGCAGGCTCAACGGCAGGTTAGGTGGTTGCATCATAACAACCTAACCTGACGGCGTTTAGCCTTTACTGGTGAGAAATACTTACGGGGCCTTGGGCAATTGGCGTTTATGCTCGGTGCGGGTATAGGTGTCAATGATGGTGTTATACGCCTCATCACTGATGGCATCGCCGACCAGGAAGGCATCAATATCCGCATAAGTCACGCCTAGCGCCACTTCATCCGCCAACAGGGGTTTGAGCGTTTCAAGATCAGCAGTGGGCTGCTTTTCAACCAACGCGGCGGGTGCGCCCAGCGCCGCACCGACGTCACGTACCTGGCGTTTGGTTAGCCCGGTGAGCGGCGCAACGTCACAGGCACCGTCGCCATATTTGGTGAAAAAACCCATTAGTGCTTCGGCGGCTTGATCCGTGCCAACCACCAGGCCACTTCGTGCTCCGGCCGCTGCGTATTGCGTCACCATACGCTGGCGCGCCTTGATATTGCCCAACACAAAGTCGCGGTGAGCGTCGTCTCTAAACGTTAACCCGCCCTCTTCCAGTGCGGCCAACAGGGCATCACTTGCCGGTTTAACGTTAACGGTCAGCACATGGTCGGGTTCAATAAACGACAGTGCCTTCTGCGCATCGTCTTCATCCTGCTGAGTACCATAAGGCAACCGCATCGCGTAAAAAGAGGCGTCGATGCCCTGCTCACGCGTCTTATTAACCGCTAACTGCGCCAAGCGGCCACCTACCGTGGAATCCACGCCGCCACTAATGCCTAATACCAGCGCATGCTGCCCTGTATCGATCATTTCGCGACACAAGAAATCAACGCGCTTATCAATCTCTTGCTGCGGGTCAATACGCGGCGTTACCTGCAAAACCGTTTGAATATGCGATTGGGTTGCCTGCTGATCTACCATTCTGGCCTCCTTGCGGTCGAACGTTGATCCATAGCGGATAGCATTTTATTCAGGCTAGAGCAGAAATGTGTTTGGTTCTACTCATCTAATGGCGCGCTACCGTTCAATACATCACGGTGATATTGAGGGATGCACTCCAATGCATAGTGCGCGGCGGCTAGGCGAACGTCGTTACGATCACCGGAAAAGCGGCGTGTCTCGGTAATCATGTAAGTCTTCTGATCATGGAGAAATGCCCAAGCAAAGCATACCGTACCGACGGGAATGTCATCATGCGGTTCAGGGCCTGCAATCCCGGTATTGGCGACGGTTATAGTGGCATCGTTATTATTCAGTGCCCCTAGCGCCATTTCTCGAGAGGTTTCTTCACTGGTAAGCCCATACGTATCAATCGTATCGAAGCTGACCGACAAATAACGATTTTTTGCCTCCGGGGAATAAACCGCCAGCCCACAGTCAATGCACTGCCCGCTACCGGGCACACGGGCCAGCTCAGAGACAATCAGCCCTGCGGTGCATGATTCAGCAGTGGCCAATTTGAGTTTTTGCTGCTGTAGATAATCAGTAATTTGCTTAAGCAATTCCATTGCGTATCTCCTGACAAATCACAATCCCTGTCGTTTTATTCTTCCTCTTAAAAGGTAGCTGTTCTCGAAGAGGGCTGAAAAATCAGCCAGCAAGTTCATCATTTGTTAAAAAGCCCTTATCCATTGATAAGGGCTTAGCGCTGTTTCTTCCACCCATCCGCGTAGGAGCTGTTCTGTAAGCGGTAGTCATGGCGCACCTCTACAATGACCAGGGCATCTGCCCTGGTCATGTGCTGAACTAGCCGGAAGACTTTTTAACTAGAAGCTTTTTGAAAGCGTAATCGCGCCGTATTTGTCCTGCTTTTCCTGGCCATCAAATTCACGCGTGCGCTGAACACCGGAAAAAACGGCTTGCCACTCATCCCAGGCAATGGCAAAGCCAGCGGCCCCTTCTCCTACCCACTCTTTACGGTCAACCGAGTGACTGCTGGAAAACACGTTGCCATCCAGAGTGAGGTTATGCGCGACGTAGTAGCCTTCGACATTAGCGAATACATACCACTGCCAGCCCGTTGTACTCGTCATGCGGCCACGGTTACTGGGGTTGGGGGTAAGCGTCGGGATACCGCTGGCATCATCACCCCAGCGAACGCCATAACCCGCACTAGCGTAGGTATTGAGGTTGCCCAGGGCAACGCTGACACCGGGGCCGTGAGCCAAGCGCTTACCGGCCAGAGGCACGTTATGCCACCACTGACGACGCATGGTCAGGTTAAGCAACGGCTCATCCTTTAACTGGTTATGCCAGCCGCTTGGACGTTCGCTATTGGTAATACGGTGCACCTCACGCTGAATGCTGTCAGCAAGCGATGATGGGCCTACCAGGCCGGCCTCTATATGAAGATCAGTGGCTTGCTGCCAGCGTCCTACCGGAACATCTTCATAAAGTGACATACCTGCATAGACCAGGCCTGCATAGGGGCGGTCGTCCTCAATTAGCTCAGAGCGCTCGATATCATCCGGCGTATAAATCTGGTGCACCAATCGGAAAGCAACTGAATCTGCCTGGCCTATCAAACTATCCGGCAACGCCGTGGCTAAACGCTGAGTCCAGTTTTCCGGGCTGGGCTTAAATGCCCAATTAAGCTCGAAGCCGCTGGTAAAGTGCCCATCGTCACTGCTCATTAGACCGTCATTTTCATGTGTCACAGAAATGACGTTGTTATCTGCATTCGCCAAGGCAGGGAGTAGACTCATTGCTGCTACAAAGAGAAGCAGGCGCCAAGCAGGCAGGCAAACGTTGTACATTGCTCATCCCTTGAGTGGGGGTTAAAACCAAAGTAGCGCCCTCGAAGAGCGCTAGCAAACATTCCTGATTGTATGTAAACATGCAAAAAGATAGCAAGGAAATATTATTCGCCAAACATCAATAACAACCCAACACCCGTGGCGCAAGGCGCTGCCTCTCTTCTGTTCCAAAGGTGGGTAACAGTAAGCATAGCCAGTTCCTATGCCCTCGCTGCGCGCACCAAGTTGGCAGTACCTTGCTGTATGTATTTAAAGAAATAGCCTAACGGTCCCTTAACAGCCACTGCGGAGTAATTTCATGCTGGCCGTTTTCATCCGTGATAAACAGCGAGCCCTCACTCACCATAACCGCCCAGTTAATAGCGCGCGGGAGGTTCTGAGCAATCACTGCCAAGGCTTCTTGAGGCAAGGTCGCTACGTGAAGATTTTTAAGCGTTGCCACGCCAGGAAGTACTTTGTTTTCCCATATATCGGTGCGCCCGTAGGCAAGCAGCGATACGCGCTCGGCGCGCCGTGAGCACCAGGTTAGGCGTTCGGCATCCGGCAAGCCTACTTCAACCCAATGCAGCACCCGCCCATCCAGACTCTTTTCCCATAGTGCGGGTTCATCCACATCGGAAAGCCCGCGCCCAAATGCAATCGCCTCGCTGTACCACAATACATAAGCAATCAGCCGCGCACTCATCCGCTCTTCTGTTTCAGAGGGGTGGCGTGCCACGGTAAAACGTAGCGTTTCATACACCCCACGATCCAGGTCGGTAAGGTTAATATCAACTTTGTAAGGCGTCGCACTAAGGGCCATCAGAATATCCAGCGATAAATTTTGGCTAGTTTACCTGATGCGCGGCCCGATAGGCGCTAGGCATTCCGATAATCAGCCGTTAGGGTGCTGTGTTTTAACGTATCGGCTTCGTGATGAGGCTCACGCCATTGTTCGTCGAGCGCTGCTTGATACCACGCCTGCATCGCTGGCAGCGTCAACAGGTGCTTTGCATAAGCGTTCGAAGCCTCGCTTAAAGGCAAGCCAAACGTTTGTACACGGAAAACGACAGGTGCGTAGAAGGCATCTACCGCCGTAAATTCGTCACCTGCCAGGTAAGGGCCACCAAAGCGTGAAAGGCCTTCCTGCCAGAGCCTATCCAATCGAGCGAGATCAGCTCTGAGCCCAGCAGAAACATCCTGAAGCGTGACGCGCACGCCGCAGTTCATGGGGCATTCGTTACGTAACGTGGAAAAGCCACTATGCATTTCGGCGCTGGCCGAACGTGCCCAGGCACGTATTGTCGCCTCTTTTGGCCATACCCGAGCATGCTGCTCGGCAATGTATTCAACAATGGCCAGCGAATCCCAGACGGCCGTTTCGCCATCCACCAGGCAAGGCACAAGCCCAGACGGCGAAAAGCGAATAAACGTATCTCGACTCGCCCCATTGCCACCCTCAAAGGCCATAACGTGTTCCTTAAAAGGGATATTAAGCGCTTTCATAAGCACCCAAGGCCGCAATGACCAGGAAGAGTAGTTTTTGTTGGCAATGTAGAGATCAAACATGGTTACCCCTTTTTTACGTCAAAAAAGCAAGGATGGCTACGCTAGTCGCATTATGTCGCCTTTCTTTATCCCATAAATTGCCTGTTTCATCGTCTAACAGATTCTTTTTTTACTTTATTTAAACCAAGGTCGTGTATGCAAGAAAATATCAAGCTGTACGATGTTACCGATAACATAGCCAGCAATTAGCACTATCATTGGGAGTACTCGCATGGATGAATGGACGCAAACGTTGTCCACAGGACCGTTGCTAGGCATTGCCGCCGTAGCGGTCTTGTCCCTTTTACTATTGATCATCAGATTCAAGATGCATGCGTTTGTGGCGCTGATGTTGGTGAGCTTACTGACAGCGCTCGCCACGCAGATTCCAGTCAATGCGATTGTTCCCACGATGGTGGATAGCTTTGGGGGAACGCTGGGCGCTGTTGCTCTACTGGTAGGGTTAGGGGCAATGCTTGGCAAGCTCGTTGAGCATTCAGGCGGTGCCAAAGCGCTTGCCGATAAAATGATTGATCTCTTCGGCGAAAAGCGAGCGCCTTTTGCCCTCGGTATCACGTCACTGTTAATGGGCTTTCCGATATTTTTTGATGCCGGTTTGATCGTCATGCTACCGATCATCTTTGCCGTTTCGCGTCGTTTGGGTGGCCCTATCCTTCTTTATGCCATGCCTGCTGCCGCTGCGTTTTCGGTTATGCATGTTTTCCTGCCCCCTCATCCAGGCCCGGTTACCGCATCGGAGCTTTATGAGGCAAATTTAGGGTTATTGCTGCTTGCTGGCGTGGTGATTGCGTTCCCCCTTTGGTGGATATCAGGCTATATGTGGGGGAAAATTGTCGCGAAGCGCTACCCCTTCCCTCTCGCAGACTCCCTGTTCGGCGATGTCAGCGATGACCACGTTATCAACCCGCCTTCTGTCAGCGTTGTTATCAGCATGCTGTTGCTGCCGATTGTGCTGATCTTCATGAACACCGGCTTAAACTTTCTGCGCTCAATGGGCGCTGTGGATAGTGACGCGCTGTGGTTCCAACTGCTCTCAGCCGTTGGCAACACGCCGGTAGCGCTGCTTATTTCAACGTTGGTGGCAATGTTAGTACTAGGCCGCCGCCAAGGTATCGGAGGCAGTGCGTTAGAAAAAATACTGGATTCTTCTCTGGGGCCGATTTGCTCGGTAGTACTGATCACAGGCGCCGGCGGTATGTTCGGTGGCGTACTCCGGGCATCCGGCATTGGCGATGCGCTATCAAGTTCGCTCAGCGATATTGGTTTACCGATCATCCTGGCGGCTTATGTCATTGCCGTGATTATGCGCTTGGCCCAAGGCTCAGCAACTGTCGCCCTGGTAACCGCCGCCGGGCTCATGGCCCCCGCCGTGATTGGCGGTGACTTTACATCCATGCAGGTAGTAGCGATTACCCTGGCAACAGCAGCGGGCTCTGTCTTTGCTGGGCATGTCAACGACTCTGGGTTCTGGTTAGTTGGTCGCCTTTTAGGAATGGACGTCAAGACAACGCTCAAGACCTGGACCGTTCAGCAGGCGCTGCAATCTGTTGTGGGGTTTGTGTTCGCATCACTTATTTTTATGCTGTTTTGAACGGTTACGCTGCACAGAAAAACATCAACTAAAGAGCTTTCCAGGCGTGCCTAGCGTGCAGCCTGGAACAACGTATTTCCCCCAAGCGCCATCAATATGCCTGCGCTTAAGCGTTGAATAAGTGATGAGGAGCCACTGCTTTTTTGTAGCCATCGACGAAGTGGGCTTGCCAACAGTACGACCATCACGTCGGCGGTAGAAAACAGCACATTGGTGGCAATGCCTAGCCACATTAGCTGCCAGGCAATGGGCATGGCACTTTCGGGTTGAACAAATTGAGGAAGAAAAGCAATAAAGAACAGCGCCGTTTTGGGGTTGAGCACTTCCACTAGCATGCTATCGCGCAGCACTCGTTTCGCGCTGACAAGCGGAACATCATCCGCTTGATGGGCCACGCCCTGCTGCCAAAGGCGTAGCCCCATCCATAACAGGTACAACCCGCCGATGACCTTCATGGCGATATAGGCAGGTGGAATAGCCGCAAACAGCAGCGCCAACCCCAGCGCGGCTGCTGCCACATGCACATAGCAACCAAGATGAACCCCGACCACCGCCAGCCAACCAGCTCGCCGCCCACGCCCGATGGTTTGGGCTGCGGTATACAGCATGGCGGGGCCCGGCAGAAAAGCAAAACCAAGCGTTGCGACAAGAAAGGCGGCCCACTGCATGCGCTATCCTAAACGTGATGAGGAGTAGCTCAGCATAAAACGAGGGCGGCGCTTCCGCCACCCCTTGAATAGAACGCTATGGGCTTGTTGCCTGACTAAAAGCTGGCCTTACGCTTCTCTATAAATGCGCTCATGCCCTCTTTTTGTTCCTCACCGGCAAAGCAGAGTGCAAACAGGCTGGTCTCCAGGGCCAGTGCACTATCAAGGTCCTGGTCCATCCCGTCATGAACGGCCTGCTTGGCACCGCGTACCGACTGAGGGCCATTGCCTTTTAACTGTTGGGTAAGCTCTTCGACATAACTTTCAAGCTCTGCCTGAGGCATTACGCGGTTAACCAGACCGATGCGTAGCGCTTCTTTCGCGTCTATCTTGCGCCCTGTTGTCACAAGATCAATCGCCATGGCTGGGCCTACGCGGCGTGGTAAGCGTTGCGTACCACCAAAGCCTGGGATGACACCCAACAGAACTTCAGGCTGGCCGAATACCGCGTTGTCGCTGGCTACTGCCCAGTCGCAGGCCAGTGCCAATTCGCAGCCGCCGCCAAGGCAAAACCCGTTCACAAGGGCGACCACCGGCACCGGAAGCGTTTCAAGTCGTTTAATGGTTCGTAACGCCTGGCTTGCAAAGGCGCGCGCTTCTTCCGGCGTTTTATCACGCATTTCGGTGATATCCGCTCCGGCGACAAACGACTTTTCACCGGCGCCAGTCAGTAATACGGCGCGCAGGTTTGGCTGATTCTCAAGCTCAGTCAGGTGGGTCTCTAGCGCGGAAAGTACATCGCTATTTAACGCATTCAACGCCTTGGGGCGGTTGATAGTCAGGCGGACGATACCCTCGTTATCGACCTTTTCAATAACTGATTCGCTCATATTGGCTCCTTCATTGTTATGGTGGCTTAACTGGCCTGCCTTGCAACCCTAGCGAACGCTTGGTTGGGGGGCAATCACTTCTTTTCTCGCCCGTCAGAAATACAATCGCCGCCTCCAGGGGCGGCGATTGTCACAATAGGGCGATTAGCCAATCTCGAAATCACTCAGGCATTGAATGCCTGCCTCAATTACTGCCCGCTGGGCACGCCCAACAGGGAGCCACTGGGTGATCACGAACTGTGTGCTTAGAAGTTTTGCCTTATAGAAAGGGTCTGTTGTGCCCTGCCCAATGGCCGCCTGCGCACTGAGTGCCGCTTGCCCCATTTGCCAGGCGCATAACACATGGCCTGCCAAGTTGAGCAGCGGGGTCGCATAACCCTGTACGGCATCAGGCCCTTTTTCCGGGTCTTTGCCCTGCTCAAGTACCTGCTGCTGAGCAGCGTTTAAATCCTCAAGCCCGGCAGCCAGCGCCTGCCCCAAATGAGTCAACGCAGGTTCAGCCTTGAGACGTTCAACCGTGTCGGCTACTTCGTTTAGTAGACTGGAAAATGCTTCGCCATTATCACGCTGTAACTTGCGTCCTGCTAAATCCAGCGCCTGAATGCCGTTAGTGCCTTCATAAATGGGCGCGATACGAGCATCACGCAGCAGCTGTGCCGCGCCGGTTTCTTCGATATACCCCATCCCACCATGCACCTGAATACCTAACGAGGCGATCTCTACCGCTTGATCCGTCGAGAAGCTTTTTACCACAGGAATCAGGATATCCACACGAGCCTGAGCCGCCTGGCGTTCACTCTCGTTTTCAGCATGGCGGGCGGTATCCAGCTGTCCTGCACAGTACAGCGCTAACGCACGCAGCGCATCGGTGCGCGAGCGCATAGAAAGCAGCATGCGCCGCACATCAAGATGCTCACTGATGGGGCACTCTTTACCGCCTCGCGCTGCCGACAAACGACCCTGATGGCGCTCTTGTGCGTAGGCAAACGCGTGCTGGCAGGCGCGTTCGGCCACGCCAATCCCCTGGATACCCACTTTATGACGCGCCTCGTTCATCATGGTGAACATGTGATTCAGGCCGCGCCCTTCTTCACCCACCAGATAACCGATTGCCCCACCCTGCTCGCCAAAACTTAACGAACAAGTCGGTGAGCCGTGGATACCCAGCTTGTGCTCAATGGCGGTGCATATAACGTCGTTACGCTCGCCCAGGGTGCCGTCATCATTGACGAGAAATTGGGGCACCAGAAACAGCGAGATGCCTTTATTACCTTCAGGCGCATCAGGTTTACGCGCCAGTACAAAATGAATGATATTTTCAGCGGCGTCGTGCTCACCCCAGGTAATATAGATTTTCTGGCCACTTATCCGGTAATGATCGCCTTCAGGTACTGCCTTGGTACGTACTTTAGAAAGATCCGACCCTGCCTGGGGTTCGGTCAGGTTCATGGTGCCTGTCCAGGTCCCTTCTACCAGATGGGGTAAATACGTCGCTTTCAGCGGCTCGCTGCCATGATGGGCCAATGCTTCAATGGCGCCAGCAGTTAACATGGGACAAAGCCCTAACGCCATATTGGCACCGTGGAGCATTTCCTGAACGGCACTGGCCACCACTTCAGGCAAGTTCTGCCCACCTAACGCTTCCGATACGCCGATGCCGTTCCAGCCGCCTTCTACATACGCCTGGTAGGCCGCCGCGAATCCATCAGGCGTCGTTACTCGCCCATCCGGATGATGTTTGGCGCCTTGGTGGTCACCGGTAGCATTCAGCGGCCCCCAAACGTCACCCGCAAGCTTGGCGGCCTCATCCAGCACCGCCTCAACAACGTCGGGTGTTGTCTCTGTAAAATTGGACAGCGTCAGCGAGTGATGCCCGAGCAGTTCTTCGAGCACAAAACGCAAATCGCGTACCGGCGCGACGTAGTGATTCATGGCAAAACCTCGATGTAGAAATAAAACAGTCGTTTGTTATAAACCGTTATATTCGATAGTAGTTTCCTGCCTATCGTTACACCATTAGCCCAACGTCTCACCTCTTTACGATACAGACCCGCTACCAAATTACTGACGCGTGCTTAACTGTTCGACATCGTCATAGTAGGCAATTCGGGTTTCTTCCTCGGCGGGCGGTCCGACTACAGGTTCCGCTACGTCCACGTTTGGCACTGCATCCGACAAATCTTCCAGATGCTCGTGCTCAAGCGCCCCTTGGACAAGCTCCTCGGTAATCACAAGCTCTGCCCCGGCCGCAGTCATGGGCGTCGTCGCGGTAAACGGCGCCACCGGCATCGGGGCGGGGCGCACGCTGCGCCGCCAGGCAAAAAAGAGCAGGAAGAACAGGCTGAGCCCGCCAAATGCCCAGAACAACCCGGCATCGCCCACGGCTGTCATAACGGGTGAAATCATCAGCGGGCTTAAGGTTGCCCCGATAGAGTTAATCAGCAAAAGTCCTTGGCTCATACGTACAAGCGCCCCGGCGGGTGCTCGGTCGGCAGCATGACTGACGGCCACGGGGTAGAACGCAAACACTCCACCGCCCAGCAAAAACAGTAGTACCGCCAGCAGCGGCGTGGAGAGCGGTAGCCAAAGAATTGCTGCCGACACCAGCACACAAAAACCACTGATCCCGATAAGTACCATTTGGCGGTCGTGACGGTCTGACCAGCGCCCAATCGGATACTGCAGCAGCATGGCTCCCAGCACCACCAGCGCCATCATCTGGCCGACCTGATTCACGCTCATTCCAATGCGCTGCAAATAAAGGGGCAGCAAGGTGTACGCCGCCGCGACCACCATGCCCGACCCCAGGCTACCCAGCACGCCCGTTGGGGTTAACATGATTAATCGATAAGGAGGCAGCGGTTCGGCGTGCTCAATCAGAGGGGTAACACGCGGAATCATCGCCATTGGCAACACAGAAAGCGACGCCAGCATGCCGATCACCATAAACGGTGCCGTCCCGCCCATGGCATTGGTGACGCCCAGCAATAGCTGACCAATGACACCGGCGGCGTAAAGCGAAATCATGTAGAGCGCCAACAGGCGGCCACGCACTTTTTGCTCGCCTGCCGTGAGCAGCCAGCTCTCAATGACCAGATAGACACCGACCGTTGCCCAGCCGCCAATCAAGCGCAATGCAAACCAGGCCCAAGGGTCAAAAAAGAGCCCTTGAAGAAGCACCGTCACGGCAACCAGCGAGGCGAAACTGCCATAGGCGCGAATGTGCCCAATACGCAGCAATAACCGGTCGTTAAACAAGGCGCCCAAGGCCAGGCCAATAAAGTACGCTGACGAGACAATCCCGATCACCGTCGCAGACTCGCCTGCCGCATCCAGGCGTACCGTGATCAAGGTAGCCAAAAAGCCGTTGCCAATGCCTAAAATAAACAGGCCCAACAGAGGCGCAAACGCCATAGCCAGTAATTGCCGCGACATGAAAACCTCACCTTGCCAAACACGTTGTCAAAAAACAGGGTCAAAAAAAGCGGGCGTAGCTGTTTAAGAGCCGTTACCACCTTTTACACAACCACAGGCAAGAAACGGGCGCGCAATTATTGCCCTGGATAGCATAAAGTCAACGCTTTTTCATAGCCTGTTCGTATCGATTAGTGTTTTCTCAAAATAACCGTATCTTTTTCAGGAAATTCGACTGTTAGTTGATGCTGCGCGGCCCACCATTCAAAGGTTGCCTCACTGAAAAAACAGATATGGGTGGGGTCATTAATATAGTGCCAGTTGGCAAATGCTGCTTGAGTGGTCACTCGCTTGGTCATGATGCCCAGATAGCCACCAGGGAGTAGCTGAGCAACCAACTGCGCCAGCACCTTTCCGGGCATGGCTAAATGCTCAACGACCTCAGTCGCGGTGATAAAGTCATAGGTTTTCTGCAAAACAGACATGTCGGGCGCATAGAAAATGTCGAAGACCGCCATGGGGTGGCCAACTTCCTCGAACATCACAGACAGCGTGGGGCCAGGCCCTGAACCAAAATCCAACCCATTGGCACCTGTCGGCAGTTTGGCTAGCAACGGCGTGAACAAGCGCCCTAAAAATCGCCGGTATCCCATATCTTGCGGTGAATTTTGATGCTGGTCATACTCTGCTTTTTCATCCGCTACGCTTAAATGCTGCTCGGACGGCACAAACACCAGCCAACACGTGGCACACTGGTAATATTCACGACGATGATTTTGATGATAGAGCGAGACCTTAATTTCACCGCATAGCGGACAGCATTGCATCGTCGTATTCTCTGGTTTTCGGTTTGCATTTAAGGAAAGAGGCATGCTCTCAGGCTTGGATCATCTTGTTGTTACTGTCACAGATATGGGTCGCGCGGTTGATTTTTACTCGCGAGTTCTCGGGCTAGACGTACGCTATCGTGATGCCCAACGGGTAGATTTAATGCTGGGCGATACCGCCCTACGACTCCATCAAACCGACACCGACATCGAGCCTATTTCTGCAACCCCTACGCCAGGCAGCCTGGATTTATGCCTACGCTGCCAATTGCCGCTGGATGAATTCAAACAGCATCTAGACGTGCTGGGCATTGAGGTTGAACTTGGCCCGGTGGCTCGCCAGGGCGCCAATGGCGCGATCGAGTCCGTTTATCTGCGCGACCCCGATGGTAACCTTTTGGAGATTTGCCGCCCGGCTCGCTAATGTTACCGCCAGTTAGTGACTAATGCTTAGCGGCGTCGTGCAAGGTATTATAGGGCGTTAAGAACCTTCGCTTTATTGTCTCATCCGTATTAAAGGTAAAAAGACATGCAAGATAACCGTCATGACTCGCCGATTGAAGGCGAAATTATTTCAGAACACACTACCGCCGAGCCAAGCAAGCAGCACGACACCACAATGGCCATGGTGGTTTATGCGCTTTATCTGGCAAGCTTTGTTGTCGGCTTCACCTCGGTTGTCGGCGTCATCATTGCCTATGTCTATCAAGGCAAAGGCCCGGCCTGGCTGGACGAACACTACCGCTATCAGGTTCGCACCTTCTGGATTGGCTTGCTGTACGCAAGCATTAGCTTCCTGCTCACCTTTGTACTGATCGGCTTCCCGCTTTTATTTGCACTGGCGGTTTGGTTTATCGTTCGCTGCGTTAAAGGGTTTAAGGGCTTACAAGATAAACGTGCTCCGAGTAATGTGGACAGCTGGTTAATCTAACGAATGACGGAACACGCAACGACATCAGACAAGCGACTCTCCCGAGCCACGGCGATTGCGTGGCTTTGGCGCAGGCTTTCGCGCTGGCCCCTGCCGCGCCTGTGGCGTTTTGCCTCCACGCTTGGTCCTCTCGTTTACTGCTTTAGCCGCCGTGAGCGAAACGTCACCGATATTAATCTTAAGGTGGTATACCCCGCGCTTGACCAGCGTAAGCGCAGGGCGCTCGCTAAACAGAGCCTTCGTCACTCCACCGCCACCATGATGGAGCTGGGCTATGCCTGGATGGCGGAGCCTGATCGCGTTGAAGCAAGTATTGTTGAAGTGCATGGCCGCGACAAGCTGGACAGCGCTCGCGCGCAGGGCCGTGGTGTTATTGTTCTAGCGCCGCATTTTGGTAACTGGGAAGTGTTGAATTTCTGGCTTTCCAGCCATTTCCCTTTCACCGCTATGTACGAGCCTCCCAAAATAACCAACCTTGAGCCGATTATTCGCCATGGCCGCGAACGGATGGGCGCACAGTTAGTGCCCACTAACCCGCGGGGCGTTGCAGCACTGCTTAAAGCACTTAAGCGCAGCGAGGCCATCGGCATTCTGCCTGACCAGGAACCCGACTGGGGCAGCGGCGTCTTTGCGCCGTTTTATGCACGCGATGCGTATACCGCCACGCTACTCCCCAAACTGGTGGCGCGCACCCAGGCACGCGTTGTCACAGGCGTTGCCCTGCGCCTGCCTGGGCGCGGCTTTGCTATCCATTTTCTGGACGCCGACGAGCGGGTGTATAGTGCTGACGAAACAGTGTCTGCGAGCGGGGTTAACGCCAGTGTTGAAGCGTCAATTGCGTTGGAACCCGCCCAGTACCAGTGGGAATACAAGCGTTACCGCAAAGTCATCGAAGAGCAGCAGCAAAACCCCAACGCCAACGACTTCCGGCTTTACTAGGGTTTCTCTGAGTAGGTACTGATTTATCAGACCTACTCATCGTCATGACGTGCATAGACATCATCGAGCCTTTCGATATCGTCTTCCCCCAGATAGGCACCCGACTGAACCTCAATCAGCTCTAACGGGATTTTACCGGGGTTCTCTAAGCGGTGAAGTGTGCCAATCGGGATATAGGTCGATTGATTTTCACTGACTAAGAAGCTGCGCTCTCCCACGGTTACCTGTGCCGTTCCGCTTACCACGACCCAATGCTCGGCGCGATGATGGTGGCGTTGAAGGGAGAGTCGGCCGCCGGGTTTCACCGTAATATGCTTAACCTGGTAGCGCTCACCACTATCAATTGCTTGAAAGTCACCCCAGGGGCGATGTACCTGGGGCGCTGACTGAAGCTCGCGGCGCCCTTTACTGGCTAACACCGCGACTAATTGTTTTATGTGCTGGGCCTGGTCCCGATGCGCCACCAGCACGCTGTCAGAGGTTTCAATCACAAGCAAGTCGTTAACCCCCAGCGTGGTCACCAAGCGATGTTCGGCCATCACGAGTGAATTCGTAGTCGAGTGCAAAAGCGCATCACCTTGCACCACATTGCCCGCTTCATCCGCCGCGGCCATCTCCCAAAGCGCATCAAAACTGCCTACATCGCTCCACTGAGCATCAAGGGGGATGATGGCCGCAAAACGGCAGTGCTCCATGACGGCATAATCAATCGAATTGGCGGGGCAGCGTTGAAACGACGCTTCAGCGAGCCTTAGAAAATCCAGATCGCTGTGAGCGCCATCAACAGCGGCCCGGCAGGCAGACAGCATCTCGGGTTGAAGGTCCGCTAGCTGCTCAAGATATGTCGAAGCGCGTAACAAAAACATGCCGCTGTTCCAAAGCGTATCGCCTTGTTCAAGCAGTTGAGCGGCGCGCTCGGCATCCGGTTTTTCAATAAACGAGGCGAGCCGATAGCCCTTTTCCAATGCGTCACCACAGGCGATATAGCCGTATCCCGTTTCAGGATGCGTAGGCACAACGCCAAAGGTGACTAAATAGCCCTGCTCTGCCAAGGGCACGGCCCACTCGACACTTTGTTGAAAAGCGCTCACATCGCCAATGACATGATCCGCCGGCAAGACCAACAGCAGCGGATCGTCTCCTACGGCCCTGGCTAACAACGCCGCACAGGCAATCGCAGGCGCTGTGTTACGCCCTTCCGGCTCTAGCACAATACGCCCCGCCTGGTTCGCTTCACGCAGTTGCTCAGCCATAAGGAACCGGTGCGCCTGATGGCCCATAATAAACGGCGGTGTCGTACTTATCCCTTCCAGGCGATCCAGCGTTTGCTGAAGCAGGCTCTTCGACGAGGTTAAGCGCAAAAACTGTTTGGGCATTTGCTCGCGTGAAAGCGGCCACAGCCGTGTGCCGCTTCCCCCGCATAGAATCACCGGCTGAATCATAGTCTCGTCCTTGTAGGCAAAGTGTTACCGGCTGCCAAATGCTTCCCGTAACCAGTGGCGAAGCTGGCTCATTCGTGCGGCCTTTTCAGGATTATCCAATGACGGCAGCGTGCCCTCCACAAATCCATACGTGCGAAAAGGCGCCAATAACGCTGGGTCACCTCTACAGCGTAGTCGACAAACCAAGCGTAATGATCACGTATCCGCTCACTATCCTGCCAGACCACCTCCGGTGGGTCACTCGCGTGCTCCCAAGGCGCAAAAATAGCCCAGCGGCGCCTGCAAGCATCGCGCAAAATGCCCATATTTGGCCTACATTACCTACTAGCAAGTGAAAGATTGAGCGCAACAACGGCAGGTCTACATATACGTTAAGCGGGCGTCCAAATGCCGTGTAAGTGGCGGCATTACCCAGGTTGGCGACCATACGTTAGATGAACAGTGTGCATAAAGGATTTAGTGTACAAAATTTGTTCAAACATGCTGGTAGTGATGTTAGCTCACCCTGTTTTAGTCAGCCGTCGAAAGGAACTCGCCTATGCGCTGTACGACGTTGAAGAGTCCGGAGATCGGAAAGTGGATATTACTGCTTGGCTGCTTTACGACATTGCCAACCAGTGCCCACACAGATGACCATTTCAATGCGGTCATTGAGCAGGCTAAACAGCTTGCTGAACAGGCGTATCAAGCGCCTGAAGAATCACTACCCTCGGCCCTAAAAGAGATTGATTACGATACCTATCGACAAATCCGCTTTTCGCCCGACCAGGCCTACTGGCGTGATGAAAGCCCCTTCAATTTACAGTTATTTCATAGCGGGTTTATTTTTCAAACGCCTATCACGCTGAACATCATTGAGGGCGATGACGTTACTCTGCTGCCCTTCTCCAGCGATGATTTTCAGTACGATGACAATGCCGAGTCGCTTCTTGAGCAGGATTTAACCGGCAGTGGCCATGCCGGATTTCGGCTGCACTACCCCCTCAACAATGATGATTACGCGGATGAGTTCGCGGTCTTTTTAGGCGCCAGCTATTTCCGCCTGGTGGGCCAGGGTCAAACCTACGGATTATCAACGCGAGGATTAGCGATCGACACAGCGTCATCTGAAAAGGAAGAGTTTCCAGCCTTTCGGGAGTTTTGGCTCTATAAACCAAGCGAAGATGCCGATGAAATCACGCTACTCGCGCTGCTCGACAGTCCATCGTTAAGCGGTGCTTACCGCATAACGCTGCGCCCTGGTGAACAAACCAATGCCGAGATAGAAGCCGAGCTATTTGCCCGTCACGATGTCGCCAAGCTAGGCATAGCTCCGCTTACCAGCATGTACACGTTTGGCGAGTCTAGCCATGAAAGGTTTGATGATTTTCGGCCACAAGTACACGACTCTGATGGATTATTGATACATACAGGCGCTGATGAATGGATTTGGCGCCCGCTCAGTAACCCTCAAGAGACACATATTTCAAGCTTTGTGGATAACGCCCCCCACGGTTTTGGGCTGATGCAGCGTGAGCGCGACTTTAGCCGCTATTTGGATATGGAAGCGCATTACCATCAACGGCCCAGCCAATGGGTAGCGCCTATTGATGCATGGGGCGCAGGTCATGTTGAACTAGTAGAAATACTCACTCCGGATGAAACCCACGACAATATTGTTGCCTATTGGGTCGACGATGAGCCGCTTAACGCTGGGGACTCACGCCACCTTCATTATCACACCTACACACTCAATGATGCCCAGGACCACGCCGTAGGCCGAGCCATTCGCACCCGTCATGGCAAGGCCACCATTGAGGGAAGCGCCAGTGAAGGCGCTACAGTAGAGCGCCAGTTTGTTGTCGATTTTCAAGGCGGTGCGCTTGATGGCATTGCCCCAGATCAACCCGTCGAACTCGACATTAGCACCCAAACCGGCAACGTCACGCAGCCCCATGTTATGCCGCTCCCCGATAACATGTGGCGCGCCAGCTTTCGAGTTCCCCCGGGAAATGAGCCAACTGATATCCGCCTGCGTTTAATGCTCAATAACCAGCCCATTAGCGAAACCTGGAACTATGTGTGGTATCCCGATGCGTAAATCTATTGAACTTACCCCGTTGATTCCGTGGTTGGCCTTTCGTCGCGCATTGCTGGCCGTGCTCGTCATCAGCTCCAGCATTGCTGGCTGCGTGGCGATGTTCAAGGTTATTTCCTTTTTGGAAATAGGCTGGCAAATCACCATGCTGGTATTGTTTGCACTAACGTTTAGCTGGATCGCCTTGGCGTTTTGGGGCGCGGTGTTCGGTTTTATTGTGTGCGCCCTGCGGCTAGATCCCTTAAGCCTGCGTCGGCAAGTGCCGCTTTCGCCTAACGGCAATTTACTGGTGAGTAAAACAGCACTGGTCATGCCGATTTATGCAGAACCTCCCATCCCCACTATTGCAGGCCTCGAAGCAACCTGTCGCTCGCTATGAGCAAGCGCACACCTCCTCGAACCGCCCTGAGACGCCCTTAAGCGAACACTTCGACGTCTTTATTCTGAGTGATACGCAGGACCTCGACAAAGCCCAGGAAGAGGCCGCCCACGTGGCAGCACTTCAGCAGCGCCTTGCCGGTCAGCTGGCGGTTCACTACCGTCGTCGAGAGAACAACCATGAGCGTAAGGCAGGTAATATTGCCGATTTTTGCTGCCGCTGGGGACGCCGCTACGACTATATGGTGGTTCTGGATGCGGATAGCCTGATGAGTGGCGAGACGCTGTTAACGCTTGTTCATCGCATGCAGCGCGAGCCCAGTGTCGGCTTGATTCAAACCGTGCCGATTCCGGTTGGCCAGCGCACGCTGTTTGGCCTTTTCACCCAGTTTGCCTCTGCACTTTACAGCCCGATGCTGGCCGCAGGCCAAAGCTTCTGGCAAGGCGATGCTGCCAACTACTGGGGGCATAACGCCATTGTGCGCACGCGTGCCTTTATGGCCAGCGCAGGCTTGCCTACCATTCCCGGCAAACCGCCACTTGGCGGAGAAATTCTTAGCCACGATTTCGTGGAGGCAGCCCTGTTAAAAAGAAGTGGCTGGCAGGTACTTCTTGATACTACGGCCACCACCGCCGTTTCACGTCATGACCCGTATGCCAGCGCCGCTCATAACAGCTTTGAGGCCATGCCCAGCAATATGCTCGACTTTGCCAAGCGTGATCGTCGTTGGCTGCAGGGAAATTTACAGCATTTACGTTTGCTAACGGGCGCGGGCTTTCATCCCATCAGTCGGCTACATTTTTTCTTCGGCGCCTTTGCCTATTTATCATCGCTTGTGTGGCTCGCTCTGCTGGTGTGTACGAGCCTTCTGGTCGGCTACCAGGCGATTGATGAGCCGACAGAGCAAATGCTGCCCAAATCGTTATCCGTAGGGCTACTGACCATTACCTTGGGGATGCTGCTGGCACCCAAGTTTTTGGGTTTTTTACTGGCACTCGGACAGTGTCCTCATGCTTTTGGTGGCAGGCTTAAGCTATTCACCAGCATGGTATTGGAAATGCTCTTTGCCGCGTTGATCGCTCCCTTGATGATGGCATGGCACAGCCTATTTATTATCACCGTGCTGCTAGGGCGCTCTATTGAGTGGCAAACCCAACCCCGAGGCGAGCGCTCTTTACCATGGGGAGAAGTGTGGCAGCATGCTGGCTGGATGACACTATGTGGCCTTGCCTGGGCGGGAGCTGTCATGCTGTTTTCCGCCTCAGCCTTTGGATGGCTATCGCCGGTATGGCTAGGCCTGCTGTTAGCCGTGCCGATCATCAAGTACTCCAGTAGCAGCACGTGGGGCGGCGTTATCAATCAGCGCTTAGGGCTGCTAAAAACGCCTAGCACGCGTTTGAGCCCATCTTTGCTGGATGAATTTAACACCCTTATGGCGCGCGACAGTTCGACCTTGCCTGCCATGGCCGATGGTTCTCCGTATGTTCTTAATGCGCTGCCTCCTGAATTGTCTGGCGAGATGCCGCCTCAGTCGCTAAACCAGTTTAGCGTCCACGCGCCGTCGTCCCCGGCTGCTCAGACGAAGGAGCCTCATTAATGCTTGGCCAGCTAGCACATCGGCTAAGCAGTTCGATGCTGGTTTAACGCAGCCTGTGGTTCGCCACAGGTGCAGATGGCTTGGCCTCGGGCGACCTGCATGCCTGCCGAGTGGATCATCCCCTACCCACGAGTGCCCACAGCGGGTGATGGTATGTGACAGCTTTTCAAACGCTAATTTTCGACCTAACCTGCCAACAGCGGTGTGGTTTCAAGCGCAGGCGCGCTATGGCTACCAAAACGTGTTTACTAAAACGTTTATCAGGATCGGTTATCACACCCTCCATACCAAGCTCCGTTACAAGGAGCTTATGCCAGGAATTCAGGATTTATGATTTACGATTGGCAAGCGCTTAGTGTTCCCGAGTTAGCGGCGGTCGCCGAGCGCGACCCTGTCGCCGTTTTAGTGCTAGGCGCGATTGAGCAGCACGGCACACACCTACCGTTAGGCACGGACCTTATTATTGGCGAAGGGCTGCAGGCTGCTATGCTGAGCGTTCTTGACCCCGCTCTAGAGGTCGTTTGCTTACCCTCTATTGCGGTGGGCGCAAGCGACGAGCACGCTAACTTCTCTGGCACGCTTAGCCTTCCTGCGTCGCTCGCGATTGCCACGCTTGAAGCGTATGGGAAATGCGTCGCGCAGGCGGGCATCAACCGGCTGGTACTCATCAACAGCCATGGCGGTAATAAAGCCATTATGGAGTTGGCCGCGCTCACCCTACGCCAGCAGTTTAATATGCGCGTCGTTAAAGCGACGTATACACGGCTCCCACCGCTTGAAGGTGCGGTTGATGCCCAAGAGCTGCGTTATGGATTACACGGCGGGCTGCTTGAAACCGCCATGATGCAATACCTGGCGCCAACCACCGTCAATCTGGACCACTATAAGGCTGCTCCGCTCGGCACGTTAGAAAATTGCCGTCTGGTAGGCCCGGAAGGAGCCGCCGCATTTGCCTGGCTTGCCGAGGATTTAAGCCAGCACGGCGTGGCCGGTGATGCCCACCAAGCCACGTCGGCATTGGGTGAGCGTCTGGTACACCATTACGCTGAGCAACTGGCAACCGTGATCACGGAAACAGCTCGGCTGCCTGCGTTTTAAGTGCGTTAGCGCCCATGTCGGCCTAATACGTCGCCGAAAAGATGGCCGGCTCGATTGGCTTTTGCACTCAGGTAGCGATGATTCTGGTCGGTGACGCTCCCATAAAGTGCTTGACGCGATACCACCTCAATTCCGCCTTCACGCAGGGCAGCGATCTTCAATGGATTATTCGTCAGTAGCTGCACTTGAGAGATCTGCAGCGCATTAAGCATGTCCACCGCCACGGCGTACTGGCGCTCGTCGTCACCAAACCC
This sequence comes from Halomonas sp. 111, assembly GCF_052379685.1. Lineage (NCBI taxonomy): Bacteria > Pseudomonadati > Pseudomonadota > Gammaproteobacteria > Oceanospirillales > Halomonadaceae > Halomonas > Halomonas sp. 111. Next base: position 21,949 of record NZ_JBQSYV010000022.1, on the reverse strand, counting down.
CAGCACCTGGTCAGCATCCATGGTGTCCAGGCCACCATCTTGCAGAGTATAGGCGCGCAGCTTATTGGCAAGCCCAATGCCCCGCCCCTCCTGGGCCAGATAAAGTAGTACACCTCCCCCCATGGCCTGAATGTCCGCCACGGCATTACGCAACTGCTCGCCGCAATCGCAGCGCAGGCTGCCAAATAAATCGCCGGTCAGGCATGCAGAATGCAGGCGTAAAGGAACTGCCCCTTCCAGCGTTTCAGGCTGTCCGATTACGACCGCCACATGCTCGCGTAGCCCATCCGGCTCGCGGAACAGCACAAAGCGACTTTCAGCAGCGTCTTCCAGCGGAATCCTGGCTTCGCTCACCCGTTTCAGCATACCCGGTGCACCGGCCAGGCACTTTGCAGCGTCTCTCGCATCAACCTCCAACAGCTTGCCCTGAGCAATTTCCTGCGCCACCGATTCAGCCGCCGGGTCACTCACATCGGCACATAGCGCGGCTGGAATTAGCAAAGCACGGCGCATGAGTGCGACCGCGCCACGCTCACCAGGTCCTGCGGGTTTAAGGCCACTTAATAAGGAATGCGCGGGTCGGCTCGCCGCTTGAACCACCGCGAGCGCCTGCAAATCATCTTCGTTCACATGCTCAACCAATGGCAAACAGGCTGCTTCCGCCGTTAGTGACATGCCCATCGCCTCCAGGCGATGGCGCGTTAATGCCAGAGAGGGTCGCGTCCCTGCGAGTTTGGCCAGCATATCGACCGACTCAATGCCCTCTAATGCCTGTACCAGCAGACGCTTTTCGCCCGTATTAAGCACAACCGGCAGCCCACGGCGAATGTCGAAAATAGCGCGTTCAATGTGATACATAGTGGCCTCCTGATTGCCTGGTGCAGCGGGTAGCGTACGCTTGTGTTGAACTATACGGCCCCGCAAGATAAGACTGTTTTCTCAGCGTGGAGGCGTTATGTCCGACACCCGTCACCATAGTGGCTGCATTGGTCCTAAAACATTGTTGGAGAAGAAGACGTCGCTGGATATAGACACGGCGTGGGCGTGGCTGTTGGCAATACGTGAAGGCCGAACAACCGAGGCGCCATTGCGGCTCGACGCTGAGGGCAATTGGCACCGTCAGAACGCTATAACACCGGCGGCCACTGACCTGTTGGACTGCCTGGTGCCGCTGGCGAGCCGTCCCCACTGGGTGATTGCCCAACTGGGGCAAAGCCTGGACGGGCGCATTGCGACGCAGAGTGGCCACTCGCATTACATCAACGGCCATGAGAGCCTGGTTCACCTGCATCGTCTGCGGGCGTTGGTGGATGCCGTTATCATCGGCGCCGGCACGGCCAGTGCTGACGACCCCCAATTGACAGTGCGTCATGTCACCGGCACGCATCCCACGCGGGTAGTGCTTGATCCACGCGGTCGTGTGCCTACAGGCATTAAGCTGTTCCACACCGACTCGGCGCCCACGCTGCACATCGTGGGGCCGGATACACCGCCGCCGCCCAATTCGCGGGTTCAGCGCCATGTACTGCCGCTTAATGCGCAGGGGCAGTTCGCCCCAAATGATGTAATCACGCTGCTTAATCAGTGTGGTTTGAAGCGCATTCTGGTGGAAGGAGGCGGCATAACGGTCTCCCGGTTTATTGAAGCAAATGACATTGATCGCCTGCATCTTCTGGTCGCCCCACTGCTGATCGGCTCGGGCAAGCCGGGGCTTCAGATGACGCCTATCGAGACGCTTGGAAGTGCTCTGCGCCCGACGATGAGAACGTTTCGCTGTGGAGACGACACGCTTTTTGACGTGGTGCTGAGAGCCACCACCTTTGCCTGACGGCTGGGCACGGTGACGTTTATCCATCGCCACCCAAATGCCCGGCAGGCTTGAAAGCAGTACTAACACACCATAAGCAAGGGACACCGCAACCCCTTGAGCAGTGGGCAGGCCCACCAGCGCCCAAGTGGCCACAGCGGCCCCTTCACGCAGCCCCCACCCGGCAACGGACAGCGGAATTAACATGGCTAACAGAAGCACCGGCGCCAATGCCAAAATTTTCGACGCCGCAAGCTCGACACCAATGGCCCGCGCCGCACAGACCATAACGACCCCATAGCTCATGACAATAACGAGCGAAGATGCCAGTTGTAAGTGCCACACCCCGGGGCTAAAAAGGCCTCGCTTGATATCCACCCCCATCGAATGACACCACGCCGGTAGCCGCGATGAAGGCAAGCGCACTACTCCTTGCCACACAGCCACGCCTGCAAGGCACAGCCCACCAATAATAGTGAGGCTAACCGGCTAGCCAAGCACAGCGTGCCATAGCGGAGAAAGTAACAGGGCCGCGATGGTTAAACCCACCACAGCCACCTGCCCAGAGGTGCGCTCGATAATTACCGCCCGCCATGCGCTACCCCGTGAGCCTGCTTGTTGAGCGTGCCGATGAGCGCGGCCAGCATCGCCTAAAATGCCACCAGGCAATATCTGATTCACTAACAAGGCAAGATAGTACTCCCGCAATGCATAGCTAAACCGCAGCGGAGCCCCCACTCGGTTGGCCGTCAACTGCCATCGCCACGCACTGAGCATAATTTGAACCACGCTAATCAGCAGCGCCACAACGACCCAGCCCAACGACAAGCGCTGTACCTGGCCCATGATGTCACGGGGCTCTACAAATAACGCGATCGCCCCCAGCAAGCCAGCGCTTATTAGCCCGCGTCGAATCCAAGGAGAGCGCCATATCCACTGCATGTTCATCGGGCTACGCCCTTTTTTCTGGCGTTGCTAGCAGGTCACAATGCCCCACCCAAATGCCCACCTCACCGGAAGCCACCGAGTGTGTACGTCGCTCACGCCACTCACCAATGCGAGTAGCGGCCTCTGGTGCCTGTTCTGTCGCCGCTTCCGCCCAGCCGTTAATGAGCGCCGTCATTAAAGGCTGATGTAAACGGTTAGCCGAACTCAACAGCCAAGGGGTAGCAACTTGTTCAACGTGATAATTCGCTTGTTCAAGCGCATTAACCAGCGCCTCGTGAGCCTGCCCGCCCAAGGCATCACCTAATCCTTTGTCGCGATGCTGATGCGCCATAAACAGCGCCAGTAGCCAGTGATCATCATCATCGGATAACGGCTCATCATCGGCATCGGTAAAACCCCACTCTCCGGTCACGCTAAGAGCCATTAACAGCGCCTGGTCACGTGACTGGCAGTGCGTTACGAGCGTTTCGATCCAACCTTGCGATACAAGATCCAGCAGTGCCGATGCGGTTATCAGATCCGCATCTTGCAGAGGTACATGAACAAGCGAATCAAGCGACGTACAGAGCGTTTCTACCCGAATGCCCGCCTGGGCATTTTCCAACTTGCCGATGCTGTCGCGGGCGTCGTTGAGTAGTTCAGCGTCATGGTCAATGAGCGTCCAGTGCTGCGGGGTCGGTAGAAAAGGCGCCAGGAAGCGCATATTGCTTCCTCTGCCTGACCCTAAATCGACCAGCCTCGGCGTCTGAGTGCGTTCGTTTAGCCATATAGCGGCCTTTTGAGGAAGCTGCTGGCTTCTAAACGTAACATCCACCTCTTCACGTAGCGTGAGCCAATCGGCACCAAACTGGCTGCCGGTATGAAAAGAGGGGGGCGGGTTCAGCGCTTTAGCAAACGCAGCACCGGCATGCTGCCAATCGCTAAGCGTTTCACGCACCGCTTCTGCACCGGCTTTAAGCGACGCACGCAGCTCGGGTTCATCGCAAAAACGGCTCAGTGCATGTGTCAGTGCTTTTACATCCCCAGGTGTTACTTTAAGGCCTGCGCCTTCCGGCAAGGTTTCATCAAGAGCGCCCCCGGTCGTGGTAATGACAGGCAGGCCTCGCGCCAGCGCCTCGGTGACCACCATGCCATAGCCTTCGTACCAGGAAGGCAGTACCAGGGCATGCGCGTTTTCGTACGTCCTGGTTAAGGTCGTCGCGTCGCACTCGCCGTGCAGTTGCACACAAGACGCAAGCCCATGCGCTTCAATCAACTGCTCTACCCGGTCGGCAAACGCCGTATCACGTGCGCCGCCATAACAGTCACACTGCCAGTTTCTCTGGTTTAATCCCGCCAACGCCTGGACCAACACATCCTGCCCCTTACGCGGAACAAGCGTTGCCACACACACAAACCGCAGCGGCTCGCCAAGCGCTGGGGCTGCGTTCATGGGGACAACGTCCACCCCTGGCTCGACAACACTAACCGTGGCCGCTATAGGCATGGCGTAGTGGTTTGCCAACGCCTTCAACCGGCGCTCAGTAAACCGGCTGGTCACGATTATTTGTGAGACGGCGGCAAGCGCCGTAAGCTCAGACTGATGAAATTGCTGCTGCTCGGATTCACTTAGCCCTTGCTCATCCCCCAGCGGATGATGCACCAGCGCCGTTATCATCAACCGATTGGCCTGCTCAATAATGATGTCCGGTAACATCCCCATGGCGAGACCATCGATCACCACGTCCGTCGCCTCGGGCAAATCGTTTAGTGCCGTAGCCAATTGCTCGGCAGCCTCTTGGTCGGCATTAGGGAAGCGGCCTGACAAGCTGATGACATCGACGGTGCGCCCTTCCTGACGCAGCGCTTCGATAATGCGCGCATCGTAGATATAGCCGCCGGTGCGCTGATCAAGCGCCCCCGCGATAATAAACGTCAGTGGTTCACTCATAGATCGCCTTCATAGCTTGCCCAGGCAATATGCGACTCATGCAGTTTGACTTCCATACGAGCGATGCCTTGCGCGGTTTTCCCCATTCGACCCTCACCGATGGCATCGGCTAAACGGCTGAAGATAACGCTGGCCATAAACTCGGTGGAGGTGTTTTTACCCTTAAAGGCCTCTTCGTCATCCAGATTGCGATAGTTCAGGTGTGACAACACTTCCTTGAGCGTTTCGCTGGCGAGGCCGATATCAATCACTAATCCGTCCTCATCAAGCTCCGGGCGCTGAAAGACCACATCAACGACATACGTTGCTCCATGCGTGCGCTGGGCAGGACCAAAAATGTCACCTTTGAAGCTATGCGCAATCATAAAGTGATCACGAACACATAGACGGTACATAAACGCTCCTGATAGTAAGCTGTAGTGGTTAAACGTGAGCGGGGTAACGAAGGCGGTGACATAGCACGTCGCTGTCCGTAGAAAAGAGTTTGGGAGCAAGCTGGGGCAAGGCGTCAAAGTCGCTCTCGCCACTAATCAGTGCGTCTAATCGGCTATCGTTTAACAGGCTCAAGGCCAACATTAAACGGCGCTGGAAGTCCCAGCGCGGGCGCAATTTAGCGGGTAGCTGGCCCACCTGGCTGGCGCGCAGGCTAAGGCGCTGTGAATGAAACGCGCCGCCCAAGGGGATACTCACCTCCCCTTCGCCAAACCAGCTCATTTCGATAACTCGGCCTTCGTTGCCGACCTGGCTTAGCGCTTGGCGTAAGCCTTCGGGATGGCCGCTGGCGTGAATAATGCAGTCTTGATCGTTGGGCGCTTTTTCCGGGGTACAAAAGACAAGGCCTAAACGCTCGGCGAGCGCCTGGCGCTTCGGGTTAATATCAATCAGCGTGACGCTCACACCGGGGATCTGTGAACACAGGTAAGCCACCAGGGCGCCTACAACACCGGCCCCGATAACACTGACGCGTTCCCCAAGCATTGGTTCGGCGTCCCAAACGCCGTTAATGGCCGTCTCCATATTGGCGGCCAGCACGGCGCGCGGCACCGGTATACTGCCAGGAATAGGCAATACGGCGGAAGCAGGAACGACATAGCGATCCTGATGGGGATAGAGACAAAATACCGTTTTGTTAAGCAGGTGCGCAGGCCCTTGCTCAACAACGCCGACACTACAGTAGCCATACTTGACCGGCGCGGGAAAACTACCTGCCTGAAAAGGGGCCTGCATACGCTCCACTTCACTTTCGGGTACGCGAGCATTGAATACCAGCGACTCAGTGCCACGGCTAACGCCACTGAACAGGGCACGTACGCGTACGTCTTCCTCCCCTACGCTGGTGAGCGTCTCTTTTTTAAGCTCGCCGACCCTTGGACGCGTTACCCAGAAGGCAGTGGCCGTATCGTTCGCCGACATGTCATTTCCCTATTATTCGCGTTTTCATCCAATCAGTTGGGCGCCTCTACCGTTAATCTGGCATGGCCAACGTATGAAATTTTTGTGGCGTACCGTAAAGCTTAGCCCAGAAAAGACACAGGTCGATGAATGCGAGCGCCAATTTCGTTTAAGAACGGTTAAAAATGTACGCAGGTACTTTTCAGGGACATCAATACGCTATGATTAATGAGGTAGACAACCGCAGAGCCACGTATAAGAAGCGTATATATAAAACAGGCTCACCCATCAATTGACTGCGGCGGGATATCCGCTTTGCGAGACACAATGGTGCGAATTACCACGCTCGCTTCTAGCCATCTTTTATCGAGCCGCCTCTACAGCGCCAGCGAACTAGCGGTGGGCAGTTTGCTACTGCTGGGGCTGGGCAGCCTGCTACCCACATTGACGGTAACGGCTTTGAACTGGGGGCTAGCGTTTGGCACCTATGCGTTTATTAGCCTTTTCGTATTGATTTTCTGGTCGGGTGGCGCTCTTGGCTGGGCCAACAGAATAACGTTACTGCGCGCCGTATTAGTCGCGTTGGCGGCGGGGGCGCTGGCCGACAATGTATTCACTCATGCCATTTGGCTATGGCTTGTTACCGCAACCACCGCGCTGATGCTGGATGGCGTGGACGGCTGGATAGCCAGAAAAACGCAGAGCTATAGCACGTTTGGCGCCCGTTTTGATATGGAGCTGGATGCGCTGCTTATCCTGTTGCTCTGTGTGGGGTTAATTCAACTTGAATCGTTAGGGCTGTGGGTGCTTTTGATTGGCGTTACGCGCTATGTATTTGTGGTGGCTAGCTGGCACTTTACGTGGCTTTCAGCCCCTTTATTTGCCAGCAGGCGCCGTAAAGTGGTGTGCGTTTGGCAAGTATCCGCCCTGCTATTGGCGCTCACCCCGCTGACGCCCACGCTCGTTGCGAGCCTATTGGCGTTTAGCGCACTACTCTCACTTGCCTACTCCTTTGGCATCGACACCTGGTGGCTTTATCAACAGCGCCGACGCCAAGCACTTTAATGACCTGCACGTTACTTACCCTGCTACTGATGGGCGCTATGCCTGGCATAGCGCCCAATGATTTACTCGCTAATTTGCTGCTGTAACGCATTCAATTCTTCAGTATGGCGTTCTAGCTCAAGCGTTGCCTCTTCCAGCTTAACGCGCCTTTTTTCAATGTCATCGTCATCGCCTTCATTGAGCGCCTCTTCAAATTCCGCCTGGCGCTCTTGAACCTCTGCAAGGCTCTCTTTTACTTCATCCGTTGCATCATTTAGTACGCTTTCATTCGTGCAGTTATCGTCAATCGCATCTAACGCGCGCTGCAAGCCTTCCTCTCGATGCTGATTACCCTGAGCCTGGGCATGCGCTAACTGCTCACGAACATCGGCTGCCTTGCTTTCACATAAATCATCGGCGGCAGCGGCGACCGGTGGTAACAACATACCCGCCAATAAGGCCACAACACCTGCCTGAATCATATTTTTTTTCATGTTTTTCCCTATAACAGCTCATTTGATAAATACTGGCTCATCGAAGGTTAGATACACAAAATGCCTGGCAGTTCGCGGTCGTCACTCTGTTTAAACGTTGCTGACGCAATGACCAAGGACTCACCACCCGTGCGTATGGTCAATGTTGGCTACCGCCTCCTGGATTAGATCATGATAAAAGCGTTACATTAACCCTCAAGAAGATGCGCACAAGGACCGTAACCGTATGATCAATCTCGCCATTTATCGCCCCTTGATAGCCCCCCTGCTCATGATGGTGATGCCTACCGCAAGTTATGCAGCGGCAAATATTCAAGTGGCGGCGGCAGCTTCGCTTACCGATGCACTTAACGAAGCTATCGCGACCTATGAAGCACAGCATGATGTATCTGTAACGCCGATCTATGCATCTTCATCCACCCTTGCCCGCCAAATTGCCAACGGCAGCCCGGCGGCGCTTTATATTTCAGCAAACGTTGAGTGGATGGACTGGCTGGAAGCCCAAGGCATTAACGTTCAAAAGCGCAGTGATTTACTGTACAACCGCTTGGCGCTGGTTTCAGCAAGCCCTGACGCTCCCGAGCACTTCACACCAGGCGAAGACGCCCGCATCGCCACACTGCTGGGTGAGCGGGATCGGCTCTCGGTCGGCGACCCGGACCATGTGCCGGCAGGTATCTACACCCAACAGGCGCTTGAAGCGCTAGGAGAGTGGGAGGAGCTACTCCCAAGGCTTGCGCGTGGCAACGACGTACGCGCAGCCCTTACTCTGGTGGAGCGCCAGGAAACGCCAGCGGGTGTTGTGTATCAAACCGACGCATTAGCCAGCCAACAAGTAAGAGTGTTGGGGCTTTTCCCGCCTGAAACGCATGCGCCTATCACCTACCCGATTGCCTTGATCGACGCCGAGAAGAACGATGCAGCGGTTGCTTTACGCCAATGGCTTGAGAGCGAAGAAGCACTGAGCATCTTTGCACAGTACGGATTTGATACAGGTATGGATGCCCGGTGAGCCTTTCGCCTGCTGAGTGGGAAGTTATCCGCCTGAGCCTTTTAATCGGGCTGGCCGCCATCGCCTGGATTTTACCGCCGGGAATTGCCGTCGCCTGGTGGCTGGCGCGCGTTGAGTTTCGCGGTAAAGCGGTGGTGGACGGCTTGATTCATCTGCCACTGGTGTTGCCGCCTGTAGTCGTCGGCTATTTATTACTGGTGACGCTGGGTAGACAAGGCGTTATTGGCCAATGGCTGTATAGCACACTGGGCGTGTCGCTGCCGTTTACCTGGCAAGGTGCTGCGGTCGCCAGCGGCGTTATGGCGTTTCCACTGTTGGTACGCGCATTACGGCTCTCCCTTGAAGCAGTTGACCCGAAGCTTGAAGCCGCCGCCAGCACATTGGGCGCTAGCCGATGGCGGGTGTTTACCACGATTACGCTGCCGCTGGCCGTGCCCGGCCTGCTAACCGGCACGGTGCTCGCCTTTGCCCGGGCGCTTTCCGAGTTTGGCGCAACGATTACCTTTGCTTCCAACATCCCCGGCGAAACCCGCACCTTGCCGCTGGCGCTTTACACCCTGATTCAATCACCCGGCCAGGAGGCCGCCGCCGCGCGGCTGTGCCTAATCGCCATTGCCATTGCGCTGGTGTCGTTAATTGCCTCGGAATGGCTAGCCCGACGCACCCGACAACGCCTACAGGAACGCGATGGCTAACGTGACGACGTCTTATCAGCCCAGCGACCCGCGGCTCTCGCTACAGGTTGAACAACAGCTAGGGGCTTTTCATCTGTCAGCTGCGCTCAACCTGCCCGCAACCGGTGTCAGCGGTTTTTTTGGCCCCTCCGGTAGCGGCAAAACCAGCCTGCTTAGGCTGATAGCCGGGCTTGAGCGACCACAGCAGGGTGTCATAACACTCGGCGAGCAGACCTTGCTGGATACTCGGCAAGGTATCTTCGTACCGGCGCACCGGCGGCGTATGGGTGTTGTGTTTCAAGAAGCACGTCTGTTTCCGCACTACCGCGTGCGCGGTAATTTAACCTATGGCATGCGTCGCCCGGCGTTACAGCGCTTTGCCGAAATAGTGGAGCTACTGGGTATTGAGGCCTTGCTGGAGCGCATGCCCGGCACACTTTCAGGGGGTGAAGCCCGCCGTGTGGCCATTGGCCGAGCACTACTCAGTGACCCCCAACTACTTCTTATGGATGAACCGCTAACCGGGCTTGATGGCGCGCGCAAAGAGGAGCTGCTGCGCTACATCACTCGGCTCACCCAACAGGTGGATATTCCGGTTATCTACGTTAGCCATGATGCCGAAGAGATCACGGCGATTGCCGATCATTTGGTGGTAATGAAAGCCGGACAGGTTCGCGCCAGCGACACACTGGGCGCCCTGCTCCAGCGCTTTGATCTAACCCATGAACTGGGGGGATTTGATGCGGCCTCGCTACTGCAAGGCGAGGTCGTCGCTCATGAAACCGCGTATGGCCTGACTCATTTAGCGCTTGATGACGAACATCAGTTGGTACTGCCTGGCACCTCAGCGCCGATTGGCAGCCGCTTGCGAGTACGCATTTTGGCCCGCGATATTGCCCTGGCGCTTATCTCACCCGCCAACACCAGTTACCGCAACCAGCTCAGCGCCACCATCACTGATTTCATCATCCTTCCCGAAGCACCTTATACGGTGGAGCTGCGTTTAAGCATCGGTCGATTTTTCTTACGCGCCCGGTTAACGCGTAAATCATGGGATGAGATGGGGTTGGCAAAAGGCATGCAGGTCACGGCACTCATTCGCAGCGTGTCGTTTACGGCATGTTAAGTGTGTCTGGCGCTGAATTAGACAGGCCGCGGCTTCGCCATGCGACTGGCATTTCAGAACCGGCTTTGGCGTACACAACGCTTTTGAACGGATACGTTGCCTCTGCTATCGCTCACTTTTGCGTTGATCCAGCGTCTGATTTATCAGAGTGATCGCATAAGCGGCTGTGTCATCCGCCAAATCGTTGGCCGCTAAGTCGTTACCCGCTGACGTCGACAGGATATTTTGAACAGGATTCTCTAAATCAGGCGCCTCAAGATGATTCTCGGCCGGATGGGCAAGCCGAGCGCGAATACCGGCGATTGCTTGCTGCTCTTGCTCATTTGGCGAAGCCTGGCTAAACCGACGCTCCAGCAGATGCGCGGCGTACGCCAGGGTCGAGGCGTACTTCAAGTTCTGATAAGCCCACCGGTGCGTCGCCCCGAACGAGATGAAGCTTTGCATGGGGCTTGCAGCATCAACGAAGCTCGCCCGTGCTGTATCAAGCGCGGTGACGGATCCTATCAGGCGTGAATGACGCTTCGCGTCGCCCTCTTCGGCGATAATATCCCCCAGTAGCTTTTCAAACGCTGATAGAAAGCGATCAAATGCCTGACGGGCCTGCTCGCGAGTACTCTGCGGTAAGACGGCAAGCGAGACGATGATTCCCGCGAAGGCACCCACCAGCGTTTCTTCCAGCCGCAGGACAAGCAACCCCGGCGTAAACTCTCCCAGAATGCCGTAGATGAGCGAAAGAGCGATGGTGATTAGAAACGTCATCATCGCGTAAGAGAGCATCATCAGATAAAACGCTGCAAAGATCGAGATCGCCACCAGCGGTATGGTCCAGTAGAGATTGCCATGCACCAGGGTAGCAAGCCCAATACCCACGCAAATGCCCACAACAGTACCCAGCGCCCGGTTAAGCCCACGAACGGCGACAGCACCCCGCGACTGAGTATTAGAGAAAATCAGAAAGGCCGTCATCACCGCCCAGAACCACCTTTCTGGAGACAACGCGAGACCCACAATCATGGCAATGCCGGATGCCAGTGTTACCTGAACAGCTTGCCTGAAGAATGGATTGGCGAGAAGGCTTCCGCGCGGCGACGAGGCCGCGGCAGGCACCGAAGGCGGGTGCTTGGGAGATGAAGCCGAAGAGGAGGTACCGATAGAAGCGACATCGGCTCGCACTTTTACTTCAACATCCCGCAGCTCAGTGAGCTGCTTTTCAAGCACGGCAAGCTCGGGGCCGGATGTTTTATGATCAACTTTTAGCGCGTCATCGAGCACCCTTTCGATAGCAAGTCTCAGGTCAAACAGGCGCATCGCCAGTAGATCGGCTAATTTGATATCCATTGCTTCTGACATTGCGGGTAGATAGCTTTCGCATAAGAAAGTCGCCTCCTGCGCCCGACGTGCCAGTCGGGTCGTTTCACGCAAGTCGATCGCCATTCCAGCCTGCAGCGAACGTGCGACCCCGGCCTGCAACCGGTCTGCAGAGAGCAGGGAGGCACGTATCGCCCGTTCAAAATCCTGAACGGGCCGTTCCGGCAGCACAAAATTGCGGACGAAATGTGCGATAAAGCCTGATAACGCTAATGAAATAGCAATATCCATTAGGTCCGTATCAGGCGCCTTCAAAAAGGCAGCGATGACACCGCACATAAAGGTGAACGCGCCGACGCCCTGCCAGCGAGCGCCAAACTGGCGTATAAACACTGCCCAAAAAATGACCCCAAGCAGCACGGCACTAATGTGAAGAATCGAGTGTTCAACTAGCGAAATCGCCGCAATAACGGCGAAGCCGCAGAGTGCGGCAAAAATGCGGGAAACAGCGCGTTTGCCAGCCGTTGCATCCTTTATGGCCACCGCTCCTTGAAGCGCAGTAAGCATCGCAACGGCATAGGCTGGCGCAGGCATGGGAAACCAGCGATGAAGAAGGAGAAGCGCCAGGCAGACAAGCCCCATCGTGAGCATTGTGCGTACAGCCAAGCGAAGCCGAACCCGGCCAGGGTCAGACGTCAAAATGCTCAGTCTGAAACGACCAAGAGCACAGGTTGCGAAATCGTAAGGTCTAATCACCATTATTGACAGGGCTCGGTAGTAAGCAATCGGGTAGAAGCGGCCAACAAACGTCTCTTATTCACTCCAGCCACTTTTATAAAGCCGAGACGTCTGAGACACATCGTTATGGGACGTAATAGTTTCAGGCGGCCTCTTTCCCTTACATTCCCAACATGCACTTATCATTTATGAATCGATTCTTCATCCTGACAGGTTTAGTGTCAACCCAATAACCGTCGCGCTCTTTTGCTAAAGTATCAAGCTGTCTTTTCCAACAATAGCTTTCAACAATAATAGCGTCATCACTTTCTCCTCTGATCGCCCAGAGTGTGTACGAAAAGTCGCTTAACTTAAGCGTAAAAGTTCAATTTACGCGGGCTGCCCTTTCTAAATCTTTTAACCACTTTTGAAAGGGAAATTTGTATCATAAATAAACTGATACGAACGATGTGCGTAAAAACTATGTGTATAAAAACGATGTACATAAAACCATGTGCATAAAAAAAAGCCCTTATCAGTTGGATAAGGGCTTTGATCAAAAACGTTAAAAGAGCGCTTTAGTGACGGAAAGCTTCGGGATAGACCGTCAAATCAACCCCCCATAGCATCGGTAAAAGGAAGTATACAGACGCCGTAATCAGGAGCATGGAGATAATATTCAGGCCGAAACCATTACGTACCATTTCGGTGATCTTGATTTTGCCGGTTGCGAAGATAATCGCGTTGGGCGGCGTCCCTACCGGCAACATGAAGGCACAGTTGGCCGCCATGGCAGCAGGTACCATCAAAGCAAACGGGTGAATATTTAGCGCCAGCGCCAGCGATGCCAGTACCGGTAAAATCATGGTTGCCGTTGCTGTATTGGAGGTAATTTCCGTAAGAAACAGCACTATACCGGTCGCCAGAAGAATGACCAGAATGAAATTCATTCCCTGAAGCACGCTCATCTGGTTGCCAATCCAGCCCGCCAGACCTGAGGAGCCGAATCCTGCTGCAATGGCCAAGCCGCCTCCAAATAGCAGTAAAATACCCCACGGTACGTCCCGCGCGATATCCCAGTTGAGCAGACAGCCGCCTTTGTTTTTAGAGGGAAGCAGGAACAGTAATATCGCAGCACTGATCGCTATCATGGCATCACTGATGCCGGGAATATTAATAATCTGGCCTTGCCACAAGAAAGAGCGAGTAATCCAGAAAAACGCTGCAAAAATGAATACTCCCAGAACGGCTTTCTCTTCAAATGAGATCTTGCCTAGCGCTTCCTTTTCTTTCTGGATGAGTTCCTTACCGCCGGGAAGGTTACGAAAACTAATCGGATAAATCAGGTAGGTAAGCATCAGCCAACCCAGCACCAGCAGCACGAGAACCACCGGGAAAGCAAACATTAACCAGTTGGCAAAGGAAATTTCCACACCAAAAAGTTGATTCACGACCGCCGCTAAAATGATGTTCGGCGGTGTACCAATCAACGTGCCTAACCCACCAATAGTGCCGCCGTAACCGACACCGAAAATTAGTGCTTTACTGAACTTGTCAATTTCCTTGCTATCAACCTCGCCCCCGTTTTTACCCAGCTCCTGGCTCACCTGGTAGACGATCGCGGTGCCGATCGGCAGCATCATCATGACCGCGGCGGTATTCGACACCCACATGGAAAGAAACCCAGTGGCCGCCATAAAGCCAAACACGATGCTGTTAATACTGGTGCCCAACACGGAAATAATCGTCAGTGCGATACGCTTGTGCAGGTCCCACTTTTCCATGGCCAGTGCGATCATAAATCCGCCCAGGAAAAGAAAAATAATAGGATTTCCGTAAGCAGCCGTGACCGTACTTCCATCCAATGCGCCCGTAATAGGCAGCAATATAATGGGTAGTAACGACGTTGCCGGGATAGGGATAGCCTCAGTAATCCACCAAACAGCGACCCACAATGTAGTTGCCAAGACCATGCGGCCTTCAAAACTTAAATCAGCAGGATGAAAAAACAGCGCAACCAAAGCAAACAGCAGCGGCCCAAGTACAAGCCCTACTGTTTGGGGCTTATTGTAGGCAGGTGGGCGTGGAGATGGCCCACTGCCCTGAGACTCTCCACCACCGGATGCGGCGGAAGGACGTGAGGTGCTGGGAGCATGCGTTGAGGGTAACGCACACATCAGCAGTTTCTTGGCTTGATCGTGGGAATACCATAGCTGGTCCCACACGGTCATCATGGCAACTCTGCGCATTATAAAAACACCGCTGTCAGGTGAACAAAAAGTAGATTGATAGTGAGCAACTTACCCAGGCTGAGAAGGGCTCAACGATTTCGTGGCGCCCTTTATTAACTGCAATAGGACATTAGTCCAGTAAAACGCCCACAATTACAACCAAAGTCTAACAACGTTAGTCGTATAACCTGAGCCAGCAGGCACCCTGGTTATTGCCAAAAAATGTCTATCGCTGTGTGCTGCCAGTCGCGAATCTGGAAAAACCCTCTGGTTTTCAAGCGTCACCCATCAACACAGGCTTTTCCTTGGTGACATATTGATGGCAAAAAAATTAACGTTTTGTATAGCTTTTATTAAGTCGCTTTTTACCTATCGTGGTCTATGCTGAAACCTGAAGCGGTCTTTCAGAAACGATTCTTTAAAAAACGTTGTGAAATGGCCCAAGGGTACGGGCTTTGGATTAGTGGGGATCAGGGGTGACTAATCGCAACGCGATGGGAGCCAGGATGAAACGTCAACATCTTTTCAATGGAGCAAAACCAGACAGCCGTAACTACCTTAAAAAACATATTGTATAACAGCCACATAGGAATCAAAAAGCCAAGAATAAGAAATGATAAAACGTGCTTTACTGGCTTTTTTATCAGGCTGCGTAGTCACATTGATCGCTACGTTACCTTTGTAATAGCGGTAAGGGAAGCAGCGAGCCCCTCTACTCATCGGAGCGGGATTTTTATTGGGCGAAAGCGTAAGAGCGAGAAGAGGCAAATAACACCTTTAAGGGGTTTGCTTCTGAAGGAAACCTATATTAGTCTTGAAGAGTACAATTTACGTACAAATAAACTCAGCATTCACAAGGAGTAGTGGCATGCAACATATCCATCTAGCAGAGATTTCCCAAGCTGGTCTTCAACTTGCGATTCAAGAAATCAAGGATGAAATGTTCGACACCCCGGAATGTGATTACACCATCGCCAAGCTGCTCTGCCACTGTAGCCAGTTTGAAACAGCGGAGCATCAGCTAGACGAAATGCTTTTAAAATGGGGCTCCTCCCCCGACGTGATTGAGCTAACTGACAAAGGCTATGCCATGCTAGCCAGCATGAAAGCCGGTGCCGCTGCCGAGATGACACCAACTGCGGTTTCTAGCAAGACACCTCGTCAGGCAATAGTCGCTGCCTAATTATTTACTTATCAAGGTACTGCTTTTCAGCCCTACCCTTGCCACTTTTATTCGGCGGCAAGGGTAGTATTCGTATAATCGGTCAGTCTTACCCGCTGCGTATCCCCGTTCATTAAAACATCGTTTCTCTGCACACCTCCCTCCCAGCTTTTTGCACTTACTGGGCTGACATACAAAGCAATACCAGCACTGCCAAGCGTAGTGACTGCTCTACTTAAAACCCTCCCAAAGAAACTTGCTCACGAAAATCCCGCAGGATAGCGCCAAGTGGTAGAATGCTGCCCCTTTCCGGAGGCGTCTACGTATGCCCATCCCTATTCGACTACCAGAGTGACGCGCGATGATTGCAACCACCACTGGCTTATTCCGCCCGCTTTTACAGCTGGGCCTTATCCCGCAGATTTTAATTGGCATCGTGGCAGGTACGCTGCTCGCAATCTTTGCACCCGCGATTGCCGGTAATGTAGCGCTACTGGGCCAGCTATTCATTTCCGCTCTTCAAGCCGTTGCGCCTATTTTAGTTTTTGTTCTGGTGGCAGCCGCCATTTCCGCCCATAGGCAGGGGCAGCCTACACATATTCGCTCGGTGCTAGTGCTGTATATTGTCGGTACGCTGATAGCGGCACTGATTGCGGTAGCCGCGAGCTTTTTGTTTCCTACGGAGCTGTCGCTTAACGCAGAACAGGTAAGTGGTAACCCGCCCGGAGATATTTTTCAGATACTGCAAAACCTACTGCTGAATGCGGTCGCTAACCCTGTCACTGCACTGATGGAAGGTAATTTTATTGCTATTCTTGCCTGGGCCGTCGGTTTGGGTTTAATGCTGCGCCAAGCCAGCGAAACCACGCGCCTTGCTCTTAGCGATCTTTCTGACGCCGTTTCACGAATTGTGGCGCTGGTTATTCGCATTGCCCCACTGGGTATCTTTGGCCTGGTGGCAGGTACGCTGGCCGAGTCAGGCATCGAGGCGCTGCTTAATTATGCCCAGCTACTAACCGTTATTGTGGGCTGCATGCTGTTTGTCGCGCTGGTAAGCAATCCGCTGCTGGTGTACATCGCCACCCGTCAAAACCCTTACCCGCTGGTCTTTGCCTGCCTGCGTGGCAGCGCGATCACCGCCTTCTTCACGCGTAGTTCTGCTGCCAACATCCCGATTAACCTTGAGCTCTGCCGCCGCCTGAAGCTGGACCCTGATACCTACTCTATCTCTATCCCGCTGGGTGCCACCATCAACATGTGTGGCGCGGCCATCACTATCACTGTCATTACCCTGGCCACGACACATACCTTAGGTATTAACGTCGACTTCCCGACCGCCCTACTACTGTGCATCGTATCCGCCCTGGCGGCTTGCGGCGTTTCAGGCGTGGCGGGCGGCTCGCTAATGCTGATCCCGATGGCCGCCAACCTGTTTGGCATTCCTACCGAAGTGGCCATGCAGGCGGTTGCGATTGGCTTTGTGATCAGCGTGGTACAGGATTCCACAGAGACGGCGCTTAACTCCTCAACCGATGTACTGTTTACTGCAGCTGCTTGCCGAGCTAAAGAGGCAAAGACCAGCGCCTAAGCTTCAAGCGTTCAGCCTTCTCTTAACAGCTACATTCCCGCTGTTAAGAGAAGGCCAATAAATACCAACGGCTCGTTTTGGATCATGACTTCAAAACGGGCCGTTTTGGTATTTGGCTTCTTATGGTTAGCATCCCCCATCGCTCAGAAGCGACGAAGCGCTTTTGTAGCGCTCAGGTTGACAAACAAGTGTTCCTTATATAGAACGTTCTCTATAAGGAACAACGAGACACCCTGTATGGATAAGCTTTCACTTAATACGCTGGGCCAGCATTTGCAGTCGCTGCGCCAGCAACAAGGCCTTTCGCTTTCTCAGTTAGCGAACGCCGCCGGTATGGCTAAATCCAATTTATGTCGGCTTGAGCAAGGCAACGGCAACCCAACGCTGGACACCATTTGGCGGCTGGCCGTTCAACTCAACACTCCCTTTGGCACCCTAGTCGCGCCGATTACCGTACCGCTGGGCGAAGACGGCGTGCAAGTACGCCTCATTGACCAAGGCAAAGGCGCCCCCCACGTGGACGCCTACTGGATGCGCTGCGCGCCCAACACGCGGCGCCGGGCTGAAGCGCATACACCGGGCACGCAGGAATCCCTTACCCTTATTAGCGGCTGGCTGGAAGCTGGACCGGAAGGTAACACCACGCAGCTTACCCCCGGTGAAAGCCTGACCTTCCCTGCCGATAAACCACACATTTATCGCACCCAAGCGGCAGAAGCCACCATGATCCTGACCATCACCTATGGTGAAAAAGGTGATACACCATGAGCCATGCATTAACTCACTCAGCGCTAAAAGGCGCACGAGAAGCCATCCCTCTGCTGGGCGGCTATATACCGGTCTCGCTCTCATTCGGCCTGGTGGCGACACAAGCGGGCTTCACCACATGGGAGGCCGCCGCTATTTCACTGCTGATCTACGCCGGAGCCTCGCAGTTTCTTTTTGTCGGTATGATCGCGGCGGGTTCGCCGCTTTGGCTGGTTGTCGCGATGACGCTATTGATCAACGTACGCCATGTGGTTTATGGCCCTAACTTGGCCGCATTATTGCCTCAGAGCCGTCACTGGCCCTGGCTGATGCACGGCCTTACTGACCAGGTGTTTGCTTTAGCCTTAACGCGGCTTCCTCACTTGGATAAACCGGAGCGCTTCGGCTGGTTTTTGGGAGCGTCGCTTCTCGCCTGGGGCGCCTGGATCATAGGGACTATCGTAGGAGCGACGGCAGGAGAGGCATTCACCGCTCGCTGGCCACTGCTGGGTGAGATTATGCCTTTCGCCCTGCCCGCGCTGTTTTTAACCATGGTAGCACCGCGATTTACCGACAAACGCTGGTCGCTCGCACTCAGCGGGGCCATAGTATCTGCACTCTTGTTTACGCTATATGGCTGGGCCAACGTCGCCATTCCGCTTGCGGCTGCTTGCGGCGCGCTCTGCTTCTATATGGTTAAGCTTGAATCCAGTAAAGGTGCGTTATGAGTACAGGGCTTTGGTTAGCGGTTATTGCCTCGGCATTAGGTACGCTACTCATACGCGTCGTCCCTTTTCTGTGGATGCAGCGCCGCTTAGGCAGTGATAGCGGCATCAACAACATGCCTCAGTGGCTGGGTATTTTAGGGCCGCTAATGATTGCAGCGGTGCTGGGCGTTTCTATTGTACCGGTTAACCCAAGTACGATTTCCTGGACCGCAACCGCCATTGGCCTGCTGGTTACCCTGCTGGTATGGCTGCGCGTGCGTTCACTGGGTTGGCCGGTGGCGGCAGGCGTCGGCATGTTTGGGCTGGTGCAAGTAGGCGCTTCCGTGCTTTAACCAATGCACGTCAGTTGCTGAATGAATCAGCAACTGACGTTAACCACTCACCAGCAGCAACCTACCAACTATATTTCAGGCTACCCACCACGCTGCGTGAGGCTCCGTAATAGCAGTAAAAGTCACAGCCACTGACGTACTCTTCATCGGTAAGGTTGTTGACGTTGACCTGGGCAGTCCAGCTGTCGTTAATGCGGTAGCTCGCCATGGCATCATAGAGCGTTGTAGAAGGGACATTTTGCTCAATAGCGCTATTCGCGCTGGGTACTGTTTCCCCCATATAACGCACACCCGCCCCTACCGAAAGCCCAGCCAACGTGCGGCTCATATCATAATCCAACCACGCCGACGCCATGTGCCTGGGCACCAGGGGAGCGCGCTCATCCCGCTGTGCATCATTCACATCATAGCGGGCATCGGTATAGGTATAGGCGGCAATAAGTTTTAGCTCATCTGTTAAATAGCCCACGCCTTCGATCTCTACCCCCTGCGAGCGGCGCTTACCTACCTGCTCCTGAACAGGCGCACTGGTCGAGATCAGGGTGTTATTTTCTTCGACATCAAAGGCAGCAATCGTGAGGTAACCATCGACTTCCAGCGGGGCAATTTTAACCCCAGCCTCAAACTGGCGGCCCTCTAATGGCTCGTAACTAGCGCCATCCGGCCCAATACCCGCCACCGGGGTGAACGACTCGCTATAGCTCACATAGGGGGAAACACCGTTATCGCCCAGGTACATCGCACCGGCTGTGATGGAGAGATGTTCGTCATCGTACCCTTCGCTGGAGCTGCCCGTGGTATCGCTAAAATCGTCGCTGCTATCGACATTATCGTAGCGCGCCCCGGCAAGCAGAACCCACTGATCGGCTATGCGCAGTTGATTTTGAACATAGAGCCCCACTTGGCGGCGATCGACATTATGCTCGGTTGGGTCGCCGGTATCAGGCGCAGTAAACGCAGAGTGGTCGGGATGATATAGATCCACCGTATCGATATTTGTAAAGAAGCTAGAGCCATCGCCCAAGGTGCGGAAGCTGTCACGGTTGGTGTAATTTAAATTCAGCTCTTGATAACCCGCGCCGACCAATAACGTATTCTCTGTGTTCTCGGTATAAGTACGCGCGATGAGTCGGTTATCAATATTAAACGCATCGTACTGGCCGTCCCGGTCAATAATCCCACGGGAAATACTGCGTGGCGGTGTCACATACGAATTGGGGTAAACGTTACGCAGCTCCAAATCCAAATGGGTATAGCGGGCATTCTGCTGGAACTCCCAGGTATCGTTTATCTGGTGCTCCAACTCATAGCCAATCGCAATCTGGCGCTGGTCTAACCGATCATAATCCGGTTGACCAAAATTGGTCGCTGGGTCAATTTTCCCAAACGGAGAGTCTTCAAGGGTACCCAGTGCCGGAAAAAACCCAGTGGTAGGCACGCCTTGGTCTTTCTGAACGCTAGCAAGAAAGGTGACGGTGGTATCATCGCTCACATCGACCGCCAGGCTAGGCGCAAAGTAATAGCGCTCTTTTTCACTCCCGTTGAGCTCGCCCTCGCCATCGCGATAGAGACCCACTAGGCGATAGCGCACGTCATCGCGCTGCCCCACCGGGCCAGACACATCCACCCCTACCTGGCGATGATCATGGTTACCGGCTTCAACCTGCAGCGCTCCTTGCGGTTCACGGGTGGGCCGTTTACTAATCCCGTTGATCATGCCGCCAGGGGGCGCCTCGCCATAGAGGATTGAGGCAGGCCCTTTCAAAAGATCAACACGTTCAAAGCCAAAGGGCTCACTCATCCACCAGAAATAGCCTCCTGTACGGAAGAGCCGCAAACCATCCTGGTAAGTAGCGCCTTCCGCACTAAACCCACGCAGGAAAAACCAGTCGGCATTGTTGTCATTACCGTAAGGCTGAGACACAACACCGGAGCGGTACTGGAAGGTTTCGTCATATTTATTGACGCCGCGATCCTCAAGCTCCTCCGCACTCACGGTTGAAATAGCGCGAGGCGTTTCTACATCCGGGGTATCCACCTTCAGCGCGGTCGCCGTCACCACAGTGGTCCCCATGTTCACGGCCTCTTCCTGCGCCAGTGCAGCAAAAGGCACAACACACAACGTCCCCCCTAACGACACAGCCAATGCACGGCGAATAGCGACAGACAACGGTGTAGCGGAAAAAGGCGAACGACGCATGTTAAACAAACCTCACTGACAGGCAGAATGGGGGAGAGGAGCACGTGTTTTTATAGTAAGCAAACAGAGGAAGGCGAATGATACGGATTATTATTCACAACTACAACAATCACACGATGTCAAGTTTTCTTAGCCACAACGCCATTTGCAGACTCGCCGCCGTCTTTCCTAAGGAGACTTGTGCTCTTTCGCACTTCTTTTCAAAATTGACTAGCAGTGAAATAAATTGGCGAGGCTTACTTATTCGCCTGCTAGCAAGAAAACGCTTTGGGAAGGTGCCAGATTAGCTATCTGGAACCTTGCTTTAGGTCTAGCAGGCTACCTGAGTCGTGCTCACACATGTTTCAGCTATTGTTGATCGACAACGCAAAACAGCCGGCTACTTTCGAGCTAACAGCGAAGCACATCGCAAAGATGGGTAACTTTCAAAGGACGCGGAGAGACATATGGGAAGGAAGATTGATTTTGAGCCATGGGACTTAAAATCTCTTGCCAGAAGCAAGCAAAAA
>NZ_JBQSYV010000021.1:0-82240 GCF_052379685.1 Halomonas sp. 111 | reverse complement strand
ATCACGGGTTTTTCCGTAAGCACAGCTACCCTGACCGCTGGCATCGGTCGAAATCATGCCGCCGATGGTCGCTCGATTGGAGGTCGAGAGTTCCGGGGCAAAAAACAGCCCGTAGGGCTTTAAGGCGGCATTCAACTGATCCTTCACCACCCCTGCTTGAACGCGCACCCGACGGTTCTCGACATCAATGTCCAGCACCTGATTCATGTGCCTGGAGATATCCACCACGATGCCATCGGTAAGCGACTGACCGTTGGTGCCGGTGCCGCCGCCTCTTGGCGTTAACACCACCTCGCGGTAAGGCACTTCAGCGGCCAGTTTGGCCAGGCATTCCAGGTCTTCTGCATGGCGGGGAAACACCGCCGCCTGGGGCAGGCGCTGATAGATCGAGTTGTCGGTTGCCAGCACCGTGCGGTGGGCATAGTCAGGGGCAATCTCACCATCGAAGCCGCGTGTTTTAAGGGCTTCCAGAAAGCACTGGTATACCGCGCTAACACCTTCACCGGCTTCCATAGCGATCATGCGCTTAGCGTCTCCAACGCCTGTTCAATAAGGCTTAGACCTTCTTTTAATATTTCTGGCTCGATGGTGAGCGGGGGTAATAAACGTAGAATATTGCGTTTGCGTCCGCTGGGCATCAGCAGAACGCCAGCGTTACGTCCGGCGGTCAATAGCGCCGTCAGATGCTCGGCACCTGTGGCATTTTGCGTATCGTTAAAAACAATACCCCGCATTGAACCAACGCCCGTCATGGCTCCCAGCATAGGAAAGCGGCCGCTTGACTGCCACGCCTGGTAAGCCTCAACTATCAGTGCTTCCTGCTGCTCTCCCCAGCAAGCAAGCTCCTTCTCCTGCATGATGTCCATGACGGCCAGTGCGGCTGCGCATGCCACTGCATTGCCTGAGTATGTGCCACCCAGCGCACCTTTGGGTAACGCATCCATCAGCTCTACCCGCCCCGCTAACGCCGCCAGTGGCAACCCCGAGGCGATACTTTTGCCCATCAAAAGAAGATCTGGCTCAACGCCTAAATGTGAAAAGCCAAAGCGCTTACCACTACGCCCGAATCCTGATTGAATTTCGTCAAATATTAGTATGATGTTGTGTTGATTACAGATTTCGCGCATTGCCTTGGCGAACTGAGGGCACAGTAGACGAAAGCCACCCTCTCCCTGGATGGGTTCGACGATCATGCAAGCCACTTCATCGGCAGGTATTTCAACTTCAAATAGCCGTTCCAGCGCGGCCAGCGCCTGTTCATCAGTCACGCCGCTATCACGGCTTGGGAACGGCAGATGGTAAACTGGGCCCGGCAAGGCGCCAAGACCCGACTTGTACGGTTTCACTTTGCCATTTAAGTTCAAGGCAGCCAGCGTTCGACCATGAAAAGCGTCGTCAAAGGCTATAACTGCTTGTCGTCCAGTGACACCCCGGGCAACTTTAAGAGCATTTTCAGTTGCTTCCGCACCACTATTGGTGAGCATACAAGAGAGCGGATAAGAAACCGGTACAAACTGGTTTAACGCGTCGACTACCGACAGGTAACCGCGATGTGGCACTGCGTTAAATGCAGAATGCATTAACGTTTCTACCTGGCTTTGAACGGCTTCCACTACTGCCGGATGGCTATGACCAAGGTTAAGAACACCAATACCGCCGATAAAATCGATATAACGCTGCCCCGATTCATCCCAAACCTCCGCATTACGCCCACGGGCTATACAAATCGGGTGCAAAACGCCTAACGCAGCACTCACATGAGAAAGTTCCATCGCCATTATTTTCCTGCCGTTCAGGGGTGAATGGCGTTATCAAAGCAAATTACCAGACAAGACCACAAACGAAAAAAAACGCTTAACGCATGCCAAATCGGAATGCATAAGCAGAGAAGCATGCACTCTAAACCGTCATGTCGAAAGGCAGGTCAAAAAAAGGAATGGATAACGTTTATGAAATGGCAGAGCAACGCTACAAGCTTTCCAGCAAACGCAGGATCATCTGCGGCTGCTGGTTGGCCTGGGCGAGAATCGCCATGCCCGCCTGCTGGAGAATTTGTGCGCGGATCAAGTTGGAAACTTCCCGGGCGTAATCTGCATCCTGAATACGCGACTGGGCCGCTGATAGATTGACGATATTGTTGTTGAGCCCGTCGATGACGCTTTCAAAGCGGTTTTGCATCGCACCAAAGTAGCTACGCTGGCGATCCACCCGCTTAATGGCGTCGTCCATCGCCCCCATCGGGTTGAGCGTACCATCCGAAAGCACGCTGAAGTCACTAAGTCCCAAGGCATTACGGCCCATGCCTTCCATGCGAATGCTGATGGTATTGCCTGAGTTGGCTCCCACCTGGATAGTGAGATCGCGCTTCTCAAACAGATCAATGCCGTTGAAGCTACTTTGTCCGGCGACACGGTCAATTTCGTCCAGAAGTCCGTCGATCTCGCCCTGAATGGAAACGAGATCATCATTGCTATTAGTGCCGTTAGCGGCCTGCACGCTCAGCTCACGAATGCGCTGCAAATTATCATTGATCTGGTTCAGCGCGCCTTCGGCCGTTTGCACCAGCGAAATTCCGTCATGGGTATTACGAATGGCCTGATTCATGCCGCGGATTTGCGCGTTCATGCGATTGGCAATCGCCTGCCCGGCCGGGTCGTCCTTGGCGCTATTAATACGCAAGCCCGACGATAGCCGCTGCATAGAGGTCTGAATCGCTTGCTGACTACTGCGCAAATTGCTCTGCACCCGTAGCGAGGTCACATTGGTATTTAGGCTGAACAATTCAGGCCCTCATTAAGTGCAAGGCGCAATACGCAGGTCTGACTTGCCAATTAACAACGTCAGTGACGTATTTATCGGCCTGAACGGGTAAAGCATTAATTATTTTTACCGCTCATGCTTTATCGTTAATGAGCGCCCACTAGCGGCCAACACTTCATCAATAGGGAGCCTGACGTAATCATACTCAAGGTATCCCTGATCCATTAACTCGCCATTCCACGCCACAATATCCAGATCCATGGTGCGTGGGCCTGATTTATTCAGACCTCGTACGCGACCCAAGCGGTTCTCGACCGCTTTTAAATACAGCCGAAACGCTGCATAGGGAAGCGGCGTGCGCACCAATAGCGCGGCATTGAGAAAATCGGCCTGCTGTAAAAAGCCAACAGGGGAGGTACGGATTGGCTGAGAGTGCGTGACCAGGTCGCATTCGCTGTTTAAAAGAGACAACGCTCGTGTGACATTCAGCTCAGGTTCAATATTCGAGCCTATCGAGATGAGGCATTCATGCAGCCGTGTATCTCGCCCGGCTCGTAACGCCGTTGTTGACATAACGATTACTCAACTAGAGAGAAGTCGAAATATTCTTAAGCACTGTAATGATCATACCTCAGACTAGCGCTATGCTCTAAGTGTGCAAGCAACCAAATAACTAATAACAAACGCAAGATAAACGAAGCACGCCATATAATGATTAAAGACAGGGATAACAATGACGACTAAAGCAGCATTAGTGACCGGGGGCGCTACCCGTTTGGGACGGCATTTTTCAGAAGTGTTAGCAGATGCAGGTTACGACATTGCACTTCACGTTAATAGCTCACGAGATGAAGCTGAAGAGGTAGCACGCACGATCCGCAGTAAAGGGCGCGAGTGCGAAATACTACCCTGTGATTTTTTGCACGACCCGCTGGATACACTGATTGAAGCCGCCATGCGGCGCTTTCCGTATTTAACGGTGCTGGTTAATAGCGCCTCCACGTACCAGGCCGCCCCCATTGCTCAAACGGACATGGCACTCCTCGAGAGGCAGTTTCGCGTCAATCTATTTACCCCGATGTTGTTAATTCAGCATTTTGCTAACGCGGTGTCTAAAGGCTGTGTGGTGAATATCATTGATAATAAAGTGGCCTATCATCAGTACCCTTATGCGGCATATTTGTTGTCTAAAAAGGGGCTGAAAGAGATGACCCAAATGGCCGCACTCGAATTCGCGCCACATATCCGGGTCAATGGTATTTCTCCCGGCGTAGTACTGCCCACTTCCCAGCGTAGCCACGACTATATTGCATGGCGTCTGGAAGGCATTCCCCTTAACCGGCGGGGAACGCCCACCCACTTAACAAAGGCGCTGTACTACCTGCTGGAAAACGATTTTGTTACCGGCCAAGTGTTATGTGTCGATGGCGGTGAGTCGATCTACCTGGAAGGTCGGCATTCGGAGAACTATCTAGAGTGACAACCAGATTAACAGCCGTTCCAAGAACATTTTTAATAACGTAGAACGCAGTGGGGCCGCCCAAAGGCGGCCCCAAAATGCAAGGTAGGTGTGCTAACACTCAAGCATTAGACATCGTCACCTGTGGGTAGATTCTGATCAATCGTCTCACTCGTTTTATCTTTCCGGCGAGGTGAAAAACGGTCATCTACCTCACTTTCAGCTGCCTTTGGCTGCCCAGCAGGGCTACCATCGATAGTGAAGTCCTGCTGCATAATGCGCAGGTTGGCAGGCGGCGCTGAACCGGACTTGTCCTGGCCGAAGTACATCGTGGTATGCGGGAACGGTATCTCAATGCCCGCCTGATCAAAGCGCAGCTTGACCAGACGATTATACGCCCGACCAACACCCCACTGATCGCCCGGGGTGGTTTTGATAACCACACGAATATTGACAGAACTGTCACCCAGACTTACAACACCGGCCACGGTTAGATCGGCAAGGATCTTATAGCCATGCTCTTCGCTGGTTTTCAGGTCATTAAAGGCAAGCTGGAGCTGCTCAATCGCATCATCAATGCTCTCACGATAAGCAATGCCGTACTCACCGACATGGTTACCGTAGTCGCGCATGTAGTTAGAAACGGTGTCAACGCTTGAGAAGGGAATGATGTGATAGGTGCCCGAAAGGTCCCGAATGCCTACCGAACGAATGCTTAATCGTTCTGCAGTCCCGGTGATGCCCCCCAGCGTTACCACATCGCCTGTATTCATGGCATTCTCGATCTGAATGAAGACCCCGGTAATAACATCCTGTACCAGCCTCTGCGCACCGAAACCAATAGCTAAACCCAGTACCCCGGCACCGGCAATCAGCGGGCCGATGTTAATGCCGATTTCGGACAGTAGGATCATCCCGGTAATCGTGAGCATGGCGATAGCCAGCGCGTTGCGGAACAGGCTCAGCAGCGTTTTGGCTCGAGGAGAGGGCTCACCACCGCCGGTTTCCGGGTTGAGCTTATGCTCAATCAGGCTCGCAAGCCCTAACCACACGCCCAGCGCAACAATCAGAATCAAGGCAATGCTGACCAGTCGCCCTACCAGCATCGTTCCGCGTTCAGAAGCGTACCAATTGGCTAAATTGAACGCACCCCAGGCATCCAGCACCACCATGATAACGACGACCAGGATGATGGTGCGTAGCACACGCAGCGCGTTGGGAACGTAGCTGTTAAGACGCGGCTCAAGCAGCGGCAGCTTACGACGCAAATCGTCCGACAAGCGAATGCGATGCCCAATCGTTTGGGTCAGGAAAGTCGATACCAGAAGCCCTATAACCACCGCAGCCAATGTTTTCAGTGTTGCAAAAAGCACGAAAGGCAGTGCATCGCCAGGACGCGTCAGTATCAAAACGAAGACCATTAAGAAGTAGGTCAGCGCAAAAAAGTGCCAGGTACGTGCAAAGAGCTGAAGCGATACACGGCTTGCCACCATCGACGTATTGGCCGCCGCATCATTCAAGTGCCCCCGGATGCGAATACGGTTCTTGAGCACCACACTGACCGCATAAACAAAGGCCACAATCATAATTAATGTGCCAGCCGCTTGGCCTACGCTGGCAGCCAGGTAGAAATTGATCAGCGGCACGGCAACCATTAGTCCGTAACCGACCATGCCGATAAGACGTGCTATCCAACGGTTCCAGTAGGAGGCTTCACCGGTTGAAATTGGCAACAATCGTAGGCCTTCGTAGTGTGAGGAAAACAGCATCCGCATCACTGCTTTCATCAACTCAATGACCAGAAAGGCATTGAGAAACAGCGAGGCCCGTGTGGAAAGCTCGCCCGTTTCACCAATCGCGAACGTGGCCACTAGGTTACCGCCCACGTACGCAAGTCCCACCAATATAAAGTCAATAAGTGCCGCAATAATGACGCAGCAAATCAAGCGCAGCACTGGCGTCATTCCGGTGCCATTGAGCGACCATTTGCTCACCCGGGTAAAGGCAGACTTGGCCATCCGACGCAGTGCGAAGAAAATCACGAAGGTCGCAACGATCACGAGGCCCAGATTAATCGCGGCCTGGACGAAAGCTGACGAATCAAAAGCACTCGCGCCTTGCCCGGTAAACAGGTTACCCATGATGGAAAAAGCTTGCTCAATCTGCAGGCCAATATTACTGACAACATCGCTTGTCAGCTCTGCCAACTGGCGTGGCAATGAGACATCCTCTGGAGCCAAATCGCTTCCTTGAGCGGCGGCTTCAGGGGATAACTCAGCCTCTAAACCGGCGGGCAACGCGGATGCCTGTTGACGTAATACATCAATTAGCTCTTGGCGCGACTGCTCATTTTCGAGGAGATCAGCAAGCGCTTCGTAAGAAGCGGGCACTTCCGCTGGAGGCGATGCAGGATCACTTTCAGCCGTCGTCGTTTGGGCTAATGCTGGCGTGGCAAAAAACACAAGCAGTGTCATTAGCCAAATGCCTAGCCAGGGAAATATACGTAATGGCGTCACGCCTTAACCTCCATTTAGATAAATGCTTTATTAAATTTAATTGTTAGCCCGCTTTATGCAAACACAAATGTGCTCACCGAGCATGTTGATAACATACAAAGCCCACAGAGTAACATGGGAACATAAGATGATTTGACCGTTAACACTACGAATATGAGAAGTAGCAGCGCGTTACTTAATTTGACAAAGCGGCAATAGCCACTGGTGTGCCAGAACCAGCACAACCGCGTAGCGGGCGCCTTTTGCAACTAAAATCCATAAAAAGGCACGCCACCAGGGAAGCCGAAACAACCCGGCCAGTACCGTCAGTGGGTCGCCCACCACCGGCAGCCAGGAAAGCAGCAGGCTGGCCTCGCCAAGCTTGTGGTACCAGCGCTCGGCCTGGGCAAGGCGTTTAGGCGATGCAGGGAACCACCGGCGATCCTGAAACTGACGTGCATAGCGGCCCATCGCCACATTGACCAGACTGCCCAGCGTATTACCCGCCGTTGCTACCGCCCAGAGTAAAATAGCCGGCTCCCCCAAACACCAAAGTCTGGCAAGCCAAACTTCAGAGCCGCCAGGCAGCAGGGTCGCACTAACAAACGCAACAAGGAAAAGACTCAGCATGTAACGGGTAGCCGAACGTTACTGCGGCACCTGCCCCCCAAGTTGAGCGGTAATTTCATCGGCGACCTGGCGCACCAGCTTACCCAGCGCCAGCAGGCGTGCTTCAGGGATACGCGCCATGGGGCCTGAAACGGAAATAGCCGCCAGCGGCGTGGCGTGCTCGTCGAAGATACAGGCCGCGACGCAATGCAGGCCAATGGCGTGCTCCTCGCGGTCGCAGGCAAAGCCTTGATCACACACCTGGTGCATTTCGGCGGTCAGTGCGTCTGGACTGCACAGTGTATTGTCGGTAACGCGGGTGAGTTCACGGTTATCCAAAAAGCGAGCGCGTTCGTCAGTGGGCATCCATGCCAACAGCGCTTTACCCACGCCAGAGGCATGCAGTGGGGCGCGTGAGCCCAAGCGGGTAATCATGCGCATCATTTGAGGCGACTCGTGCTGGGCCAGAAATACCGCCGTATCCCCATCACGGATCCCCAAATTGGCGGTCTCGCCGGTTTCAGCGGTTAAGCGGCGTAGAAAGGGGCGGCTTGATGCCACCACATCGCGAGCTTCTAAAAAGCTGTTACCGATACGGAAGGTTTTGACGTCAATACGCCATAAGCCCTGCTCGTTCTCCTGGCTAACAAACCCTTGGCTTTGCAGAGCCTGGAGCAAGCGGTGGGTGGTAGAAGGGGCTAACTCGGCTTTTTCAGCCACGTCTGACAGCGCAAGCCCTAGTGGGCTTGCCGCTAAAAACTCCAGTAACGTTAAGCCGCGTACCAGCGACTGGCTATGCCCGCCACTCGCTTTAGCGGCATTTGCCGGACGCCCGACCGTCCTACGCTTGGCTTCACTCACCCTGCTCTCTCCTAAAGGCGTAAAGAGTAACAGGATAACGTGCCGCAAAGGCCGCTGTCGCGTTTACGGAAACGAATTCCACTAATGGAGGAAGCTAGCGAATGGCAGAACATCGCTATAGATAGAAAACGGCCACAGGCGTGGCCGCCGACATTACGCCACTCCTTGGCGCCGCTATCAGGCCTTCTCGCGATGGTTATAACCCAGCGGATGCGGCTGGCCACGCGCTTTGGCAAGATCAATTTGGCGCTGACGTTCACGGGCCGCGGCGCGCGTTTTCTCGGGCAGTGAATCGATGCAATTAGGACAGCTAATCCCAGGCTCGTAGGCTGACGACTGCATGTCGTCTTCGGAAATCGGCATACGACAGGCGTGGCACTGCTCGAACAGGCCTTCACTCAAGTCGTGACGCACGGTGACGCGGTTATCGAACACAAAGCATTCGCCACGCCATAACGACTGCTCTTCCGGGACTTTCTCCAGGTAGTTCAAAACGCCACCCTTGAGGTGGTAGACCTCGTCAAACCCCTCTTTGAGCATAAAGCTAGAGGCTTTTTCACAGCGAATACCGCCGGTGCAGAACATGGCGACTTTTTTATGCTTCTCTGGGTCGTAATGCTCACGCACGTAGTCGGGAAACTCACGGAACGTGGTGGTTTTTGGGTCAACCGCGCCTTCGAAGCTACCAATCGCCACTTCGTAATCATTGCGAGTGTCGATCACCAGCACTTCGGGGTCTGAAATCACGTCGTTCCAGTTTTCAGGCTCAACATAGGTACCAACGGTGTCGTTAGGATCAATGCCTGGTACGCCCAGCGTCACGATCTCTTTTTTGAGCTTAACCTTGGTGCGATAGAACGGGGTTTCGTCACAGTAAGACTCTTTATGGTCGATATCGGTCAGGCGCGGGTCAGCGGTCAGCCAGCCAAGCAGTGCATCAATACCTTCGCGAGTCCCCGCGACGGTGCCATTGATGCCCTCTTTAGCGAGCAGCAGCGTGCCTTTAACATCATGATCGACCATGGTTTGGCGCAGCGGCTCACGCAGCGCTTCAAAGTCATTTAACGTAACGAATTTATACAATGCCGCCACGACAATACGCGGCATATCGCCAGCTTCAGAAACAGGTGCAGACATAACAAGCTCCAGTAGTCACCCTCGTAAAGGGCGGACCGGGTTAATAAACGCGCATAGTCTAGCGCAAACGGCGCAGCGCTTGAATCCTGCCAGATTGACGCAGGTCACTCGCGGTTTAAAAATTCGTCGATTTAATCGACGTTATCGTGCAGAAACCTTCACCCCACGCCGTGCGATTTCAGGCGTATATTGAGCGCATTCCTTCAATAGCTACTCCTTCAACACAACTGGGAGCACACCATGAAAATTCGTCGTGCGGATGAGCGGGGCTATGCAGACCACGGCTGGCTGCGTTCTTACCATACGTTCTCGTTTGCCAATTACCATGACCCCAAGCATATGGGCTTTCGCGCCCTACGGGTAATCAACGAAGACCGCGTCGCCGGTGGTCATGGCTTTGGTGCCCACCCGCACCGGGACATGGAGATTATCTCCTATGTGCTGGAAGGCGAAATGGAGCACAAGGACAACATGGGCAATGGCGAGGTCATGCGCCCGGGCGATGTACAGCGCATGTCAGCGGGCACCGGCGTTGTGCACAGCGAGTTTAATCACTCCAAAGAGAACGGACTGCACTTCCTGCAGATCTGGATTGAGCCCAAGGCACTTGGCATTAAGCCCAGTTACGAGCAGAAAGCATTTCCAGCCGCAGACCGCCAAAACCAGTGGCGCCTGGTAGCATCACAGCAGGGCCGTGAAGGCTCAGTGAGCCTGAACCAGGACGTTAATCTTTATGCAGGCTCATTTGATGCAGGCGACAGCGTGAAGACACCGGCTACGCGCTATGCCTGGCTGCACGTGGTCAAGGGCGCGGTCGAGGTTAATGGTGAACAGCTCAGCACCGGCGATGCCGCTGCGTTTGAGCCTGGCGACGCGATCAGCGTGACCGGCCAGGATACAAGCGAAGTACTGCTGTTTGATCTTGCTTAGCCCTTTTGCTCAGTGCTACCCGCCTTAACAACCCAAACGGCCCCCTGTCGGGAGCCGTTTTTTTACGCCATCAGCCAAGTGTTTTGCGTTGTCACCAAGCCTCGCTGCTGCCAATCCTAGCTATTGTGCGCTGAGTAAAGTGCACGGATTTTCAGCGTGTGCTCTACCTGCCTCAATGCTTCCAGCGCTTGCGGGCCGTAAGCTTTGTCGACATCAATGACCACATAGCCGACCTTATCGTTGGTCTGCAGGTACTGGCCCGAGATGTTAATGCCGTTTTCGGACAGCACGCGGTTAATTTCCGACAGTACGCCCGGCACGTTGTCATGAATATGCAGCAAGCGGTGCTTATCGGGGTGGGCAGGCAGCGCCACTTCGGGGAAGTTGACCGAGGTGATCGTGGTGCCGTTATCCGAGTAGGTCGTCAGCTTTTCGGCCACTTCAATACCGATATTTTCCTGGGCTTCGAGCGTAGAGCCACCCACATGCGGGGTCAGGATCACATTTTCCAAACCACGTAACGGGCTTTCAAACTCTTCATCGTTGCCCTTGGGCTCCACCGGGAACACATCCACCGCAGCGCCATTGAGATGGCCTGCTTTGATGGCATCCGCCAAGGGTTCAATTTCCACGACACTGCCGCGTGAGGCATTGATGAAGATGGCACCTGGTTTCATCGCAGCAATCTCTTTCGCGCCAATCATCCAGCGGGTAGAGGGCAAGTCCGGTACGTGCAAGCTCACCACATCCGAGCGGTTTAACAGCTCTTCAAGGCTGGTGACCTGGCTTGCATTACCCATGCCGAGTTTGGTGATGATATCGTAGTAGATAACGTTAAAGCCCAGCGACTCGGCCAGCACAGAAAGCTGCGCGCCGATGCTGCCGTAGCCAACAATACCCAGCGTTTTACCGCGTGCTTCGTGCGAGTTTTTGGCTGATTTCAGCCAGCCGCCCTGATGAGCACGGGCATTTTTTTCAGGAATGCCACGCAACAGCATGATCGCTTCTGCCAATACCAGCTCAGCGACCGAACGAGTATTGGAGTAAGGCGCGTTGAACACGGCAATACCACGTTTTAGCGCCGCATTCAGGTCCACCTGGTTGGTTCCGATACAGAAGCAGCCAACGCCGACCAGCTTCTCTGCCGCTGCAAACACTCGCTCATTAAGCTGGGTACGCGAGCGAATACCGATGAAATGTACATCACGGATCTTTTCGATCAACGATGCTTCATCTAGCGATGTCGGCAGATGCTCGATATTTTCATATCCGGCATTTTGAAAATTGTCCACCGCACTTTGGTGGACGCCCTCGAGTAGCAGGATCTTGATCTTGCTCTTTTCCAGGGACGTTTTAGCCATGGCTGAATCAACCTCTATGGTCGGCGGCGTGCGCCGTGTATCGGTTCACGAAAAGGCCGTATAGTAGCATACCGCACGCCCATCAGGCCGATACGAACTGATGAAATGTGTGCGTTATCAAGATGAAAACAGTGCAAGTCATACGCACAAAGCGGCCTGGGGCAGACGCCACCCCCTGGCCTCGGTGTATACTGTGCGTTTGTCATGGCAGGCAACGCGCAGCCTTTTTGATGGGGCGCCAGAAAACAGTAGGCATTAACCAATGAGCGACACCACACCTTCACCGCAGGATTTTGCGGCCACGGTTGACCAGCTGGAAACCATCGTAGAACGCCTGGAGTCAGGCGAGCTGTCATTGGAAGATGCGCTGGGCGCCTTTGAGCAGGGCGTACGGTTGACGCGCGATGCCCAGCAACGCTTGGACAGCGCCGAGCTAAAAGTCCGCGCGCTGAGCGAAGATAGCGAAGGCCGTTTAAACGTCACGCCGTTTGCTGATAGTGAATCGCCCAAGGATGCCACTGACGAGGGTAAGGAGACGCCCCCATGGTAGCGACCAACGCCCCCTCATTGACCGCCTTACGTCAGGCCAGCAATGCCCGGGTAGATGCCACGCTAAACGCGCTTTTTGACGAGCGCGCCGTGGTCCCGCGGCTTGATAACGCCATGCGCCACGGTCTTTTAGTCGGCGGTAAGCGCTTGCGCCCGCTGCTTGTCTATCTTGCTGGGCAGGCGCTGGGGGCACGCGAAGAAGACCTCGACGCCCCGGCCGCCGCCATTGAGCTCATCCACGCCTATTCATTGATTCATGACGACTTGCCCGCCATGGATGACGATGATCTGCGCCGAGGCCAGCCCACCGTGCATATCGCCTATGACGAAGCGACCGCGATTCTGGCAGGCGACGCGCTACAAACCCTGGCCTTTGACGTGCTGGCACGCACCGCTCACCCGCGGCTTGGCAGCCTGATCACGACGCTTACCACGGCGTCTGGCCGTGAGGGCATGGTGGCAGGCCAAGCACTGGACTTGGCGGCTATCGGCGGCCACCCTGACGTGGACGCCCTGGCGCACATGCACGCTCATAAAACCGGTGCGCTGATTGTGGCGGCGGTGCGTATGGGCGGACTGGTTGCCGTTGACGAGAGCGACCCGCGTATAAACGCCCTGACTCGCTACGCGCGCGCCATTGGTCTAGCCTTCCAGATTCATGATGATGTCCTTGATGTGACGGGTGACACCATGACACTCGGCAAAACATCC
Source organism: Halomonas sp. 111 (assembly GCF_052379685.1). NCBI lineage: Bacteria > Pseudomonadati > Pseudomonadota > Gammaproteobacteria > Oceanospirillales > Halomonadaceae > Halomonas > Halomonas sp. 111. The sequence continues at coordinate 69,368 of NZ_JBQSYV010000021.1, read as the reverse complement.
GGCGCTGACGCTGCACGCGCCAAGCCGACGTATCCCAGCCTGTTGGGGCTGGAAGGCGCGCAACAAAAAGCGCGCACCCTGATTGACGAGGCCATTGCCGCTCTCGCCCCATTAGGCGAGCAAGCCGCCCCCTTGGCCGAATTAGCCCACTATATGATCGAGCGCGACCACTAGATGCCCATGAAGCTGTTCGACGAGATTCCCCGCGAGCGTCCGGCAACGCCGCTGCTCGACTCTTTTGATCACCCCGCTGCGCTGCGGGCCATGAATACCCAGCAGCTTGCCCAACTGGCTGACGAGCTGCGTGCTTACCTGCTTTATAGCGTGGGCGTTTCCGGCGGCCACTTTGGCGCAGGCTTGGGGGTAGTAGAACTGAGCGTGGCCCTGCACCACGCCTTTCATACGCCCAAGGACCGCCTGGTGTGGGATGTGGGCCATCAGGCTTATCCGCACAAGATTCTCACCGGCCGCCGTGAGGCGATGCTCAGCATTCGCCAGCACGGCGGCCTGGCGGCATTTCCGCGCCGCGCTGAATCCGAATACGACACCTTTGGCGTGGGCCACTCGAGCACCTCGATTTCCGCAGCGCTCGGCATGGCGTTGGCTGCTCAGGCCAAAGGCGATAATCGCCGCGTCTGTGCGATTATTGGTGATGGCGCGCTCACGGCGGGCATGGCTTTTGAAGCGCTGGCCCATGCCGGCCACGTCAACGCCAACATGCTGGTCGTGCTCAACGACAACGAGATGTCGATCTCGGAAAATGTCGGTGGCCTGGCGACGTACCTCGCCCGGATGATGTCGAGCAAACCCTATCTAAAAATGCGCGAAGAGGGCAAAAAAGTACTTTCTCATCTGCCCGGCGCATTGGAAATTGCCAAGCGCACCGAAGAGCACATGAAAGGCATGGTGAGCCCCGCCACGCTGTTCGAGGAAATGGGCTTTCACTACATCGGCCCGATTGACGGGCACGACCTTGAGTCACTGACCGAGACGCTGCATAACCTGCGCGAGCTGGATGGCCCGCAGTTTCTGCATATCAAAACCTGCAAAGGCAAAGGCTTTTTACCCGCCGAGGCGGACCAGATTGGCTACCACGCCATCACCAAACTTGAGAAAGCCAGCGTGGCGCCCGCCCCACCCTTCAAAGCGCCATCCGCCCCCAAGAGAAAGTACTGCAACGTATTCGGCGACTGGCTGTGCAATATGGCCGCAAGCGATTCACGCCTGATAGGGATTACCCCCGCCATGCGCGAAGGCTCCGACCTGATTCGTTTCTCCAAAGAGTACCCAGCGCGCTACTTTGATGTAGCCATTGCCGAACAGCACGCCGTGACGCTCGCGGCGGGCATGGCCTGCGAAGGCATGAAGCCGGTGGTGGCAATCTACTCAACATTTTTGCAGCGCGGCTATGACCAGCTCATTCATGACGTAGCGGTGCAGGAGCTGGACGTCACCTTTGCCATTGACCGGGCAGGGCTTGTGGGTGAAGACGGCCCCACTCACCACGGCAGCATGGATTTGTCCTTTTTACGCTGCGTACCCGGCATGGTCATCCTGGCACCTGCCGATGAAGCCGAGTGTCGCGCCATGTTGAGTGCGGCCTATCATCATCCTGGCCCTGCGGCAGTGCGTTACCCGCGCGGCACTGGCCCCGGCGTGGAAATTCCTGAGCACCTGGAATCGCTTCCGATTGGCAAGGCGGAGGTACGCCGTCAGTCACAAAGCGATGGCGTGCGCATTGCGCTACTCGCGTTTGGTAGCCTAAACACCGCAGCCGCTGAAGTTGCCGAAAAGCTCAACACCACGCATATCAATATGCGCTCTATCAAGCCGCTGGACCGCGACACGGTCCTCCACGCGGCCGACGAGCATGAGCTTCTAATAACGCTTGAAGAGAACGTCGTTGCGGGTGGCGCGGGAAGCGCTGTTAACGAACTACTCAACGCTGAAGGCGTGCAGGTAGAAGTGCTCAATCTCGGCCTGCCCGACGCATTTGTAGAGCACGGCACGCCGGATGAATTGCTGCGGGACTGTGGTCTGGACGCAGAAGGCATCGAAGCCGCCATTCGCCAGCGGCTGCCTTCACTCTCAAGTTAAAAGCAGCACCGCGACTGATCGACAAGCACCCTCAATAGCGAGATAAGCGCCGCCCTATTACGGGCGGCCATCGCAAAGCAAGTGCCAGACAATGGGCGCCAAGCCACCGGGAAAGAGATGCTGGTTTAAAAACCGAGTTCATCCAGCAAATCATCCACCTGGTCCTGCCCTGACACGGCATCCACTTTGCCTTCGCTTACCTGCGGGCCATTGCGCAGTTTGGCATGCTCATCGCGATTATCATCAATGTTCACCCCATCGGTGACGTTAGGAACATTGTCGACCAACACTTGAACAAGCTGCTCTTCAATTAGCTGGATAACCTCCATCATCTTCTTGATCACCTGACCGGTAAGATCCTGGAAGTCCTGAGCCATCATGATTTCAAGCAGCTCTTTCTGCGTAGACCCCGTGGCGGTCGGAAGCGAATCACTCAAATAGAGCTGCGTGTCCTTGATAAGCGATGGGTCGCTTTCTACAACGACTAGAGCCGCCGCTGCCTGCCAGCGCGTATTAAGCGCGGCGCCCTCCTCCTCAAGCTTGTCTTGCACGGGTTGCGCACGTTCAACGGCATTCAGTGCCCGCTCAGCCGCCTGTTCCGTCATTGAGGCCACATAGTTGAGCCGGTCATTGGCATCGGGTATGGCCTGCGCTGCCTGGCTGATCTGCTGATCCAGGCCCAGCTCCTTCATGCTATCCCGCAGCAGGCGGGTCAAGTGGCCTATACGATGCACCATCTCATCATTACTGTCTTTTTTACCCAGCACCGACGGCATGGTCGTGTCGTGGGCGTTGTTAACAGTGCTCATGACAATCCTCTTGTGGAAAAAACTTGTTGAATGTCGCTGTTGATGATCTGGTCACCATCAATATACGTATCCGCTATGGTTTTCAGACAGACAAGCGTTAAAGCCCGTTAACTATCTTCGGCGTACCCTCCTAAAACTTGAGCGTTTGCTTTATTTGAAAGCCCTTGTCTGGCGCTTTTAGACCTATTCAACGGATGGGATCACTCACGCAGCGCTAGCACGCGCCACCCAGCTTGGGAAAGAAGTAGTGCGAGGTGATCCCATGGCTGCCGTTATGCAGCATCTCAAGCGGCTTTTACCCCGTTCTCGAAGATCTCAAACCAGGAGTTCTATATCAGGGTCGCCCTATGTGCAGCCGGGGCAATCGAACCCATCGGGCTGATTGAGTTTAAACAGTGAACGGGCACGGGCGTTGGCCGCCTGCCGGGTTGTGATACTCAAAAACCCTGAGATCGTGTACCGTAGAGTTTTTTTGGGGCACTCGGGTGGAACGAGGGCATTGCGCTTCTCCAAACAAAAGGGCAGAAAGCCTGGCAACAAAAGTTAGCACGCTTTCTTTTACCGCCTTACGCAGCGAAAAACGCCGTTTGGTCAAGCGACAATAGCTGAAAATGCCGCCCTCAGCTGCAAACCCACGACTTCTGACGCTTAGAGAGAGCCATGTTACTACTGATTATATTTTTTGCCCTGGTGGGTTATGCCATCGGCGGCGCCACTGGCCTGTTAATTGGCGGTGTACTGGGCTGGTGGCTAGCACGACGCCTCGCCAAGCGGTTAAGAGAGGCGCGCATGCGCCTTCAGGAAGGCTTTTTAGAGTCGATTTTTTCCGTTATGGGCTGCCTTTGCCAGGCCGATGGCAAAGTGACCGAAGGCGAGCTTAGCGTTGCCGAAAAGCTGTTTGACCAGATGCATTTGCAGGGGGCGCAGCGGGCCAAGGCACGCGCTGCCTTTGAGCGAGGCCGTGCGGATAACTTTGATCTGGACGCTGAGCTTGCCAACGTCGGGCGCCTAACCCGCCATCAACCGGTTATGCGCCAGGTGTTTTTACAGGTTCAGCTGTCGGCTATCGCCGCTGACGGTGTCTTGCATCCTGAAGAGCATGAAATGATCGTGCGGGTAGCGCGGGGCATTGGCTGTAGTGAAGCAGAGGTACAGCAGATTGAAGCCATGCTGCATGGCGCAGCCGCCAACTCCCAAGGAGCCAGTGAAGAGGCACTTAAGGACGCCTACCGCGTGCTGGGTGTGAGTGAAGAGGCAAGCGATGCCGAGATCAAGAAAGCCTACCGTCGCTTAATGAGCCAAAACCATCCGGATAAGCTGGCCGGTAAAGGCTTGCCTGAAAGCATGCGTGAAGTGGCCCAAGCGCGCACCAGTGAAATCGGCAATGCCTACGAACGCATTCGCAAGGCGCGCGATAACCAAGCGTAAGCTGCTTATAAGATGAAGGTCAGTCCAAGAGCACGCGGCCCCGCAAAGGCCGCGTCCATCATCCTGCCAATATCGACATCCTGACACCAGGCCGCTAAATTGAAAGCGTCTTCTTTTCGCCAGCCTCGGCTGGCACCTTGTCAGGAGCGCGCCATGATCACGCTATACACCTATCCCCGCTCACGCTCGCTACGTGCCGCCTGGACGCTTGAAGAGCTGGGCCTTGAATACCAGTGCCAGCATGTTGCGCTGGAGAAAGGGGGAGGCCAAACCTCGGCGTATCTGGCACGTCATCCGGATGGCAAAGTACCGGTGCTGGAGGATGGCGAACTTACCCTGTTTGAATCGTCGGCCATTTGCCGCTACCTGGCCGAGCACTACGGTAACGGCAAACTACTGCCGACTAACGCCGCCGAGCGTGCCCAGGTCGACCAGTGGTTAAGCTTTATTGTGACCGAAGTCGAACAGCCGCTCTGGACCCAAGCCAAGCACACCTTTGCGCTACCTGAAGACAAACGCGTACCGGCCGTGATTCCTACCGCAGAGTGGGAGTTTCAACGCGCATTGGGCGCTCTTGAACGCCGTTTTCAGGGCCAGGAAACGCTGCTTGGAGGCGATTTCACCTTGGCCGACCTGTTTCTCACCCATACGCTTTCCTGGGCCATTGGCATGCAGCATCGCCTGCCCGAGCCGTTCTTGATCTACCACAAACGCCATACGCAGCGCCCGAGCTTGGCAAAAGCCGGTGAGCGCGAGCAAGCTGCCGCTCAGTAAGCCAGCACCGCGTTTTACACCGTATGAGGCAGCACCGCTGCTACTACTGCAAAGTAGTGGCAGATGCTTCCTCCCACCACAAATAGGTGCCAAATAGCGTGATTGTAGGGAATCGCACGCACGGCATAGAAGATGACGCCCACCGTATACGTGATGCCGCCCGCGGCCAGTAAGGCGATGCCAGTTACCGAGAGCTTCGCCGCCATTTCTTCTGATGCCAGCAGGATCATCCACCCCATCAGCAAATAAATAACCACGCGGAAAATCGACAGCCGCTGTGGCCATAGCAGCTTGCAGGTAATACCTATCAGCGCCAGCGACCACACGGCGGCAAACAGTGTCCAGCCCGTCGGGCCACGCATATTCACCAGTAAGAAAGGCGTATAGGTACCTGCAATCAGCAAGTAAATCGCGCAGTGATCCAACAGCTGAAAGCGCTGCTTCCACAGCCGATGCGGGATGCCGTGATAAAGCGTAGAGGCGGTATATAGCAATACCAGCGTCATGCCGTACAAGCCAAGGCTTGTCAGTTTCCATGGGTCTACCTGAGCGGCAATACTCGCCATGACCAGCAGCACCACTGCCCCAACGACGCTTAACAATGCGCCCACCCCGTGGCTAATACTGTGTAAGCGCTCTTCTAACGCGCTGAACTCTTCAGACTTGACGCTGGCTGTGTGGCTCATATCCCCTCCACCGTATGTTAAAGCAGCGAACGACGCGGCTAACCTGGATAATAGAGTTCTGGATAATAGAGTCATCACCATAGCGCTGAAATATGACAAAACCCAAACGAAGAGACAGCGCCGGGGTTTTGTTTGGACGTTGATGCGCGCCGTGAATAGGCGGTTGAATGAGTGGATTAAATAGGTGGCTTAAATAGGAGGGTAGGGCAGCGTGTTTTCAATTCCACGGGGCGCTTCAAATCCTGCAGCGGCTCCACGAGCGCTTTCCAGGCCTTGGGGAAAGCCGCTACGGTGGCTGTAATCCGGCGTGATACCCGCCTGGCGGGCATGCCGCTTGGTTAAGGCTTGGGCGCAGCAGATATCCACGGCGGTCATCATGCCGACGGCTGTCAGTGCCCAATAAACGTTGGCGCGCTTGGGATTATGCCGATCCTGCAAGACATAGGTGAGTGCGGCAAGGTCAAGCATGTCGCCGCCTACCCGGCTCCAGATCGACGGTGCGGGGTTGTCGGAAAGTGCGCCAATGCCGCTGATCACTTCCCGAGCGCCACAGGCGCGCATTTTATTTTCATGCCCGCGCAACCCCAACTGTTCACCTAGCTTATGCGGTGCCAGCAGCTGGTAAAGGCCCAGGCCCAAGCTTAGCCAGCCAATTCCACGGGCGACCTTGTCGGCCGTGCTGAGTGAGCGGGTCATGTTGTTTGATTGATGATATTGATGATGCATGGCTACCTCCATGGCGTGTTGTTCAAGGTTTGAGAATCACCTTGACGCAACCATCCTGTTTATCGCGGAAGGTTTTATACATTTCAGGGCCCTGGTCCAGGCTCATTGAGTGCGTAATCACAAAAGAGGGATCAACTTGCCCCTCATCGATTCGCCGCAGCAGATCATCCGTCCAGCGTTTGACGTGGGTCTGGCCAGTCCGCACGGTGAGCCCCTTGTTCATCAGCGCGCCCATGGGAATTTTATCGACCAGGCCGCCGTATACACCGGGGATAGAGAGAGTGCCCGCCGGGCGGCATACATAGATCATTTCACGCAACACGTGGGCGCGGTCCGTCTCCATCATCAGCGTTTGTTTGACTCGGTCATAGGCGGAGTCCAGCGAGCGCGTGGTATGCGCTTCAAGGCCGACCGCATCAATACACTTTTCCGGGCCTTTGCCGTTGGTAAGTTCCTGCAGGCGGCCAAGCACGCTCTCATGATCAAAATTAATGACGATTGCCCCGCCCGCTTGGGCCATGGAGAGACGTTCAGGCACATTGTCGATGACCACGACCTGGCGGGCGCCCAGCAAAACGGCACTGCGAATACAGAACTGGCCAACCGGCCCCGCTCCCCAAATAACGACCGTATCAGTGGGCTGAATATCGCACTGTACGGCCGCCTGCCAACCGGTCGGGAAAATATCCCCTAAAAACAGTACCTGCTCGTCGGTGAGCGTATCGGGAACCTTGATATGCGTGGTATCGGCAAACGGCACGCGGACAAACTCCGCCTGGCCGCCTGCGTAGCCGCCGGTTAAATGTGAGTAACCAAACAGCCCGGCACCGCCGTGGCCAAAAGCCTTATCAGCCAAGGATTTATTACGGTTAGAGCGCTCGCAAACCGAGTAGTTGCCGCGCTGGCACTGCTCGCATTCGCCGCAGAAAATAGTAAACGGCACCACCACGCGGTCGCCAACTTTAAGCTTCTTGTTAGCGCTGCCCACCTCCATGACTTCGCCCATAAACTCATGACCAAGCACGTCACCACATTGCATACCGGGGATAAAGTGATCGTAAAGATGAAGGTCGGAGCCGCAGATGGCGCAGCTGCTTACATTGATAATCGCGTCGCGGGGGTGTTCTATTTCGGGATCAGGAACTGTGTCGTAGCGCACGTCGTTTTTGCCGTGCCAGCAAAGTGCTTTCATGATTGCTCCTCCTTACTCTTTTACAGATAATTAGCATCCTGCTATGTATCAACACCGATCTGTACCAATATCGGTTTGTATCAACATAGCTCAGACGCTAGGCAAAAAAGTTTAAGAAAAAGCAATTTTTCGAGGTTTTAGCGGCAATAAAGCGTTATTTCAGCCCTTTCTTTCAATATCGACATCGCTTGCCTGAGTAAAATCACCCAGCGCCATCATATGGCCAAGCTTGCCTGCCTTGGTGGCAAGGTACTGTTCATTGTGTGGATTTAAACCGGTAGTGATGGGCAGCCGTTCGACCACATTAACGCCATCCCGGGTCAGCGCATCCACTTTACGCGGATTATTGGTCATCAGCTTAAGCGCGGTGACGCCCAGGTGGTTGAGCATCGGTACGCACAGGTCATAGCGGCGCATATCAGCGCCAAACCCGAGCTGTTCGTTGGCTTCTACCGTATCCGCCCCTTGGTCTTGTAGGTGGTAGGCGCGAATCTTGTTGAGCAGCCCGATGCCGCGGCCTTCCTGGCGCAGGTAAAGCAGTACGCCGCGGCCCTCTTCGGCGATACGCTTAAGCGCTTCCTGCAGTTGATAGCCACAGTCGCAACGCATGGAGAACAGCGCATCACCGGTCAGGCATTCGGAATGAACACGCCCCAGTACCGGCGCGTCCCCCGTGAGGTCGCCCAGCGTCAGGGCGATATGATCCTTACCGGTCGCGTTGTCTTCGAAACCGTGCATGGTGAACGTGGCCCAGGGAGTGGGCAGTTGGGAAGCAGCAATGAAGCGAATGGTCACAGGTTACCTCGCAGATTAACCAAACCAGTTAACCACAACAGTATGAGCAAAGTGGGCGGGTAGTTTATCAGGAAGCGAGCTATGCCTCACGGCTGTTACTCGCTAAAATTAAAGCAGAGAAGAGCAAGCGTGGCTCACCCTGTTCAGGCATATACATTTACCGCGCGTGGATTAAGATAGTACTACTCCACAGACAAGCCGTTTACCCGCAGCGTGATAACCGCTGAGACACCAGAATTTTCACCATCTGACGGAACATTATGCTGCTACTTATACTTATCACAGCGCCTTTTATCGCCAGCATAATGGCCGCATTAATGCCCGCCAATGCCCGTAATCGGGAAGCGTGGCTGGCGGGTGGCGTAACGCTTTTAGGGCTGCTGATTACCGGTTTTCTTTATACCCAGGTAGGCGCCGGGGAGGTTGTACGGAGTGAATTTGGCTGGCTACCCAGTGTCGGCCTAAACGTCGTATTGCGTATGGATGGCCTGGCCTGGTTATTTACCATGCTGATCCAGGGTATCGGTTTGCTGGTGATTATCTATGCCCGCTACTACATGTCGCCTGCTGATCCCGTACCTCGCTTTTTTTCGTTTCTGCTCGCGTTTATGGGTTCAATGCTGGGGGTGGTGCTATCGGGCAACCTCATACAGCTGGTGCTGTTCTGGGAGTTAACCAGCATCACCTCGTTTTTGTTGATTGGCTATTGGCACCACCGCGCCGATGCCCGCCGCGGCGCACGTATGGCGTTCACCGTGACAGCAACCGGGGGGCTTTGTCTGCTGGCCGGTGTCTTGATGCTTGGCCATATGGTAGGCAGCTACTCGCTTGATGTTGTGTTGGCCTCGGGTGACCTCATCCGTAATCACGCGCTTTATCGGCCCATGCTGCTATTGGTCGCGTTAGGGGCGCTGACCAAAAGCGCGCAGTTCCCTTTTCACTTCTGGTTGCCGCATGCCATGGCAGCGCCAACACCGGTATCGGCGTTTTTGCACTCCGCCACCATGGTCAAGGCGGGCCTTTTTTTACTCATGCGGCTTTGGCCATCGCTGTCAGGAACGCCTGAGTGGAGCTGGATCATCATGGGGGCTGGCGTATGCACCATGTTGATTGGTGCCTTCACAGCTATTTTCCAACACGATTTGAAAGGCCTGCTGGCCTACTCAACCATCAGCCACCTGGGGTTGATTACCGTACTGCTGGGCATTGGCACCCCCTTGGCGCTGGTAGCCGCGATTTTCCATACCGTTAACCATGCCACGTTTAAAGCCTCGCTTTTCATGGCCGCAGGCATTATTGACCATGAGACGGGCACCCGAGATATGCGCCACCTGCGCGGCCTTTATAAAGCGCTACCCTATACGTCGACGCTGGCAATCGTCGCCAGTGCGGCGATGGCCGGCGTCCCGTTTCTTAACGGGTTTATTTCCAAGGAGATGTTCTTTGCCGAAGCGCTAAGCGTTGGCTCCGCGCAAAACTGGGGGATGTCCATTGCGGCCGTGTTGATGGGGGTCTTTGGCGTTACGTATTCGCTTCGCTTTACCTACGTCTTCTTCGGCAAGCTGCCCGATGACTTGCCTCGCCAACCGCATGAGCCACCGCGCTGGATGCGCTTTCCTGTTGAGTTTTTAGTGCTTTGCTGCCTGGTGGTGGGCATTATTCCAGGCCTGAGTATCGGCCCCTTCTTGCACGCTGCCGTCACCTCGGTATTAGGCGAGGCAACGCCCTACTACAGTCTCGCCGTTTGGCACGGTTTCAACCTACCTTTGGCAATGAGTTTCGTCGCGTTAATCGGCGGTGTGGCGTTGTATATTTGGCTGCGTGTCCGCTATGGGCTAATTCAAGCCACCCATGTTCCGTTGCTGGGGCGCTTTAACGGCAAGCAAGCCTACGAAAACACCATGCTGCGGATCTCATCCATCGCCTCTTTGCTGGAAAAAATACTCAGCACACGGCGCTTGCAGCCTCAGCTCTTGCTTATGGTGGTGATGCTTCTGGCGGTGCCCATTTTGCTGATACGCCCTATCTCGCTGCTTGCTCTGCCTGCCAATGGGGAATTCTCCTGGCTCTTTGCCGGGCTATGGCTGATGGGGGCGATTTGCGCTGTCGCGGCGGCCTGGCAGGCAAAATACCATCGCCTGGCAGCACTTAGCCTAGTGGGCGGTGTGGGCATTATTACCAGCCTGTCGTTTTTGTGGCTATCGGCGCCCGACCTGGCGCTTACCCAACTAATGGTGGAAACCATTACCACGGTGCTGATCCTGCTGGGACTACGCTGGCTTCCCCCGCGTATCACGCCGCGAGAATTGAACATTACCGCCACTAAACGCGCACTATTTCGTCGCTCACGCGATATCGTCATTGCGGTGTGTGCGGGGCTGGCAATGGCCTTAATCAGCTATACGGCACTGCTACGCACGCCTTCAGAAGGCGGTATTTCTGACTTTTTCCTTACCCATGCCTTAAGTGAAGGCGGGGGAAGTAACGTGGTCAATGTGCTGCTGGTCGACTTCCGCAATTTCGATACGCTGGGCGAAATTGCGGTGCTGGCCATTGTCGCCTTGACCGTTTACGCACTGCTGCGGCGCTTTCGTCCCGCCCCTGAAAGCCTGCCCATTCCCGCTCAACAGACCAACAGCGTTGACCCTGCGGCCGGGCAAACACCTATCCAGCAAGTGGCAACAGGCTATCTCAGGATCCCCAGCGTCTATTTACGCTTGCTGCTGCCCGTGATGGGCGTCATCGCGGCCTACTTCTTTATTCGGGGCCACAACCTGCCCGGCGGCGGTTTCGTTGCCGGTTTGATCTTTGCGGTTGCGATTATTGTTCAATACATGCTGGCCGGTACGCAGTGGGTTGAAACGCATCTACGCCTACGCCCTCACCGCTGGATTGCATTTGGCCTACTGACGGCCTGCGCAACGGGCCTGGGCGCATGGCTGCTGGGTTATCCTTTCCTGACCACCCACACCGCACACTTCACGCTTCCTGTGCTTGGCGAGGTGCACCTGCCGAGTGCATTCCTGTTTGATTTAGGTGTCTTTGGCGTGGTCGTTGGCTCCTCGATACTGATGCTTGTGGCGCTGGCACACCAATCCGTACGCAGCCACCGCTTACCCGCTACCACGGCGCCAGCGCCCCTCAACCCTCAACAGGAGACCCGCTAATGGAAGCTGTTATGGCCATGGCAATGGGCATCATGTTTGGCTCCGGGGTGTGGCTGCTGCTGCGTCCACGTACCTTTCAGGTCATTACGGGCTTATTGCTTATTTCGTATGCCGTTAATCTATTTATCTTCATCATGGGGCGTCTCTCCATCAACCAGCCCCCCTTAACGCTTGCCGAAGGCACTATTGATCCCGCTTTGTATGCCGACCCGATGCCCCAGGCGCTGGTCTTAACGGCTATCGTGATCGGCTTTGCCACCACAGCCCTTTATCTGGTGGTGATGATTGGTGCTCGCGGCCTTACCGGCACCGACCACGTTGATGGCAAGGAGCCCCATTGATGAGTCTTCCTTGGCTGCACCATTTAATGTTGGCACCTGTTTTACTGCCCTTGATATTCGGGGCAGGGCTGATCCTGGTGAATGAACGTCATCACCAAAAAAAGTTTTTTATTAACCTGGCCAGCACGCTGGCGATGCTGGCGACCTCTGTCGCACTGCTTTTGCTGGCGGACCACGAATACTGGCCCGATGGCATTGGCCTCTACCTCTCTGCTAACTGGACAGCCCCCTTTGGCATTGTCTTGTTGGTTGACCGGCTAACGGCGGTGATGCTGCTGCTTGCGTCAATATTGGCGAGCGCTTCTCTGATCTTTGCCATGATCCGCTGGAGCCGCATTGGTGTGCACTTTCACTCGTTATTCCAGTTTTTGTTAATGGGCATTAACGGGGCCTTTCTTACCAATGACCTGTTCAATCTGTTTGTGTTCTTCGAGGTCATGTTGGCGGCCTCGTATGGCTTGATACTGCATGGCTATAACAGCGTGCGTATAAGAGCAGGCATGCAGTACATTGTGGTGAATTTGTTAGCGTCGTTTTTCTTCCTGATTGGCGTGGCCCTGATTTACGCGACGACCGGCACGCTAAACATGACCGACCTGGCGATGCGCTTGAGCATGCTATCGCCGGAAGACCTCATGTTGTTAAAAATTGGCGTGGTTATTCTGGCGTTAGCCTTTCTCACCAAAAGCGCCATGTGGCCACTGGGGTTCTGGCTGCCCACGACGTACTCGGCGGCCTCGCCGCCGGTGGCTGCCATGATGGTACTGATGACCAAAGTTGGCGTGTACGTGCTGATTCGGTTGTGGTTACTGCTGTTCTCGGAAGGCCCTGCCGCCGGTTTCGGCTTTGACCTGCTGCTCTGGGGAGGCCTTGTCACGCTTGCTTTCGGCACCATCGGTATTCTTGCAAGCCAGGAACCTGGCCGCATGGCAGGCTATGCGGCGGTCATCTCATCAGGCACGCTGCTGGCCGCCGTTGGTTATGGCCAACCGGCGCTTATCAACGTGGCGCTGTTTTACTTGATCAGCTCGACACTGGCAGTTGCCGCGTTTTTGCTGCTGATAGAGTTAATTGAGCGTATCCGCACACCGGGAGCCGCGATGCTGGCATTAACCATGGAGGCTTTCGCAGTGGAGGATAAGCCGGAGGAGCCCGTCGGCGAGGCGATTCCTGGCGCGCTGGCCTTTTTGGGGCTGGCCTTCGCCTGCTGCGCCCTGATTATTACCGGGCTGCCGCCGCTGTCAGGGTTTATCGCCAAATTCAGTCTTTTTCATAGGCTGTTGAATCCTACCGACCTGCTGATTGAGCGGGGAATCGTCACTTGGGTCGTTATTGCGCTGGTCGTACTTTCCGGGTTGGCAGGCATTATTTCGTTAATGCGTTTTGGGGTACGGACCTTCTGGGCCGTCCAGAACCCGGTCGCGCCTCATCTGCAACGCTCCGAAGTCATGCCTGTCATCACCCTGCTACTGGCCTGCCTGCTGCTCACCGTTCAAGCAGGCCCGACGATGGCGTATCTGGAGCGCAGCACAGACGCGCTCAACCAGCCTGAGGTTTATTTAAACCGTCTAGGCTCAACCGCTGCGGTGGGCGGTACGTTCGGGGAGTCGGCCCAATGACGCTGCGCTGGCTTCCCTCTCCTGCCTTATCGGGCGCCTTGTTAATCATGTGGCTACTGCTGAATCAAAGCACTGCGCCTGCACAGGTGTTGCTGGGCAGTGTCCTGGCCATTGCCGCACCGCTGCTCGCCAGACCACTGCGCCCACTCGCCCCAGCACCACTGCGTAAACCGCTGGTGTTGGCACGCCTGCTGTTTATGTCGATGATCGAAATCATACGCTCCTGCTTTAACGTCAGCCGCATCATCTTGTTCAATGCCAAGGGTGTAAAATCACAGTTCGTCCGAGTGCCACTGGATCTTAAAGACCCGCACGGCCTGGCGTTGCTTTCGTGCCTGATCAATTCAACTCCCGGCACCGTGTGGGTAGAACAGCTGCCAGACTCTAATGATTTGGCGCTGCATGTGTTTGACCTCCACGATGAGCAGTGGTGGATCGACACGATTAAAACGCGCTACGAACAGCCATTAATCGAGATCTTTGAACATGAATAAAAGGCGCTCAGTATGACCACACTGCTCTCTCTGGCAATTAATATCACGCTACTTAGCGTCTTGTTAGCCATGCTGCTGTGTACGGTGCGCTTACTGCGTGGGCCAACCGCACAAGACCGTGTACTGGCACTCGATACACTATGGATGTGCGCCATGCTGTTTGCCCTAGCGCTGGGCATCCGGTTTGGCAGCGTGATCTATTTTGAGGCCGCGATGCTGATTGCCCTGACGGGCTTTGTATCAACCATCGCGCTTACCAAATTTCTTATGCGTGGCGAGGTAATTGAATGAACCCACAGCTGGAGTCACTGCCGCTATGGGCCAGCCTGCCCATTACCCTGCTATTGCTACTTGGAAGCGCGATTGTACTGATCGGTGCATTGGGCCTTGTTAGGCTGCCGCACTTCTTCCAGCGCATTCACGGCCCCGCCATTACGATCACCCTAGGCACCGGCTCCATTCTGATTGCCTCCATGATCTACTTCTCGGTGCTACAGTCACGACTGGTCATTCATGAGCTATTAATCACTGCCTTTGTGATGCTCACTGCGCCGGTGGTGGCCATGCTGCTGATGCGCACCGCTGTTTATCGTGACCTGCGTGCTCGTGACCGCCGCCCAACCATTAGCGCAAACGAGAACAAGAGCAAGACAACGACCGAGGTTTATCCCTTTTCTGCGAAGGAAGAGCCGTAGCTTCGTGCCACACCGGCCTCTGCGTAGCGGATAGGTTTGGGCACGTTTTACACGTCGCCATGCCGCTTAGTTGGGCGTTCTCAAGTACACTCTCACCTCTGCCTTAAGCTTTAGAGACCCGAGCCAAGCGCCTTTTCAATCATGTTTCAAGTAAAGTATCAGCACTGGTTTGTATACCCTTTAAAATACACTACAGGTAAATTCCCCAAGGGCACGTGTTTATGACTTCCACACCGTTGCAAAATGATCGTTTTCTCCGCGCCCTGGCGCGCCAGCCCGTTGACCGCACGCCGGTATGGATGATGCGTCAGGCAGGCCGCTATCTGCCTGAGTATCGTGAGCGCCGCGCCGATGCGGGCAGTTTTATGGACCTGTGCCGCAACCAGGACCTGGCCTGCGAAGTAACGCTCCAGCCGCTGGAGCGTTACCCGCTGGATGCGGCGATTCTGTTTTCAGATATTTTGACGATCCCCGATGCCATGGGTCTGGGGCTCTATTTTGAAACCGGTGAAGGTCCCAAGTTTCGCAAAACCGTGCGCACCCCGGAAGAAGTGGCGGCGCTAAGCGTGCCCAACGCCGAGCGCGACCTGGACTACGTCATGCGTGCGGTATCGACCATTCGCCGTGAGCTGAACGGGCGCATGCCGCTGATCGGCTTTTCGGGAAGCCCTTGGACGCTGGCAACCTACATGGTGGAGGGCGGTTCCAGCAAAGACTTCCGTCACCTGAAAACCATGCTTTACGATACGCCAGACACCATGCATCAACTGCTGGATACCCTGGCCCAGTCGGTGACCGATTACCTGAACGCGCAGATTCGCGCAGGCGCCCAGGCGGTGCAGATCTTCGATACCTGGGGCGGAGCGCTTTCCACCCCCGCGTACCTGGAGTTCTCGCTACGCTATATGGAGCAAATTGTTTCCGGGCTGATCCGCGAGCACGACGGGCGCCGCGTACCGGTGATTCTGTTCACCAAAAACGGCGGCCAGTGGCTTGAAGACATCGCCTGCGCTGGTGCTGATGCACTGGGTATCGACTGGTCGACCGAGCTCTCCAGCGCCCGTGCCCGTGTGGGCCACAAGGTTGCGCTTCAGGGCAACCTCGACCCTAACGTGCTGTTTGCACGCCCGTCGGCGATTCGTGCCGAAGTCGCCCGCGTGCTGGAAAGCTACGGTCACGGGCCGGGCCACGTGTTCAACCTGGGCCACGGCATCAGCCAGTTTACCAATCCGGATAACGTCACCGCCTTTATGGAAGCGCTGCACGAGTTAAGCCCGCAGTATCACCAAGGCATTCCGGCCCAATCCACCCCATCACAACCAGGAGCCAATTGATGAGCGAATTACGCGGCGACCAGTGGTTCACCGAAGTGTTTGATAGCCACGGCAGCGCCTTCTCGCTGAAGATCTCTGAAAAGCTGTTGGATGTGCAGAGTGAGTACCAGCACCTGGAAGTGTACGCTACCGAGACCTACGGCAACCTGATGGTGCTGGACGGCTGCGTGATGCTCACCGACCGTGACAACTTCCTGTATCACGAAATGATCGCCCACCCGGCACTGTTTACTCATCCGGCGCCCAAGCGCGTGGTGATTATCGGCGGCGGCGACTGCGGCACACTGAAAGAAGTGCTGCGCCACCCGGGCGTTGAAAAAGTCACCCAGATCGATATCGATGAAGAAGTCACCAAGGCCGCAGAGCGTTTCTTCCCGGCGCTGGTGGAAGCCAACGACGACCCGCGTGCTGAGCTGCTGTTCGCTGATGGTGTGAAGTGGGTGGATGACGCTGCCGATGAAAGCATCGACGTGCTGATTATCGACTCTACCGATCCGGTCGGCCCCGCCGAAGGGTTGTTCAAGACTGACTTCCTTAAGCGCTGCCACCGCATTCTGAAAGCCGATGGCGTGATGGTACAGCAGAGCGAATCACCGCTTTATCACAGCGGCTCGATTATTCGTGAGCTGCGCCATGACATGCGCGAAGCGGGCTTTGCCAGTGTCGCCACACTGCCCTTCCCCCAGCCGGTTTATCCTTCCGGCTGGTGGAGTGTGACGCTTGCCGGTAAAGGCACCAACGTGGAAACCTTCCGCGAAGAGGCTGCCGCTAGCCACAAAATGCCGCTACAGTACTACACAGTGGATGCCCACCGGGGCGCCCTGGCGCTGCCACCGTTCATGCGTAAAGCGTTCGGCTGACGTTTATTTGAATAGCACGCCAGTAAGCGATGAGGCCGGGCACTGCTCGGCCTTTTTTGTGTCACCACGTTAAGGAACCAACAATGAAAACCCTTAAATGGATAAGCATTGGCGCGTGCGCCCTGGCCCCGACGGTTGCCTTGGGCACCACGTTAGAAACCGTTCAATCCCGCGATAGCGTACGCTGCGGGGTGAACGCCGCCCAGCCCGGCTTCTCCTCACTGGACGATAACGATACGTATCGCGGCCTGGACACCGATGTCTGCCGCGCGATTGCCGCGGCGGCATTAGGCGATGCCAGCAAGGTTGATTTCGTACCGCTCGATTCGGTGGAGCGTTTTACCGCCCTGCAATCCGGCGAAGTGGATCTGCTCTCCCGCACGACGACCTGGACCTCTAGCCGCGATACCACCCAAGGTATGCACTTTACCGGGGTGAGCTATTACGATGGCCAAGCATTCATGGTCGCAAGCGACCTGGGCGTGCAAAGTGCCGAAGACCTGGACGGCGCGGCGGTGTGCACGCAGTCAGGCACGACCAGCGAGCTGAACCTTTCAGACTATTTCCGTGTTAACGACATGCACTATGACGCAGTGGTGTTTGATTCTCCCGAACAGTCGATTGCCGGTTTTGAAGCCGGGCGCTGCGACGTCTTAAGCTCCGATGCTTCTCAGTTGTATGCCCAACGCATGCAGCTTGCCAACCCCGACATGGCGGTAGTGCTGCCCGAGATTATTTCCAAGGAACCGCTTGGCCCCGCCGTACGCCAGGGCGATGACCAGTGGTTCAATATCGTAAAATGGTCGCTGTTTGCCATGCTCAACGCTGAAGAACTGGGTGTCTCAAGCACCAATATTGATGAACACGCGGATTCCGATAATCCAGATATTGCCCGCCTGCTGGGCCAGGACGGCAGTTTTGGTGAAGGCATGGGACTTAATGACGACTGGGCTTACCAAATCGTCAAACAGGTGGGCAACTACGCCGAAATGTATGATCGCAACGTGGGCGTGGACTCTAACTTCAATATTACCCGTGGTTTAAATGCTCTGTGGCGCGATGGCGGCATTCAGTACGCCCCGCCCATTCGCTAGGGCTTACCGGTCAGCACTCTGCCATCAACCATCGGTTGTCGCACCAAAACAGCGCATGCGGCAACCGTTTCTATTTTTTTGCACCTAAACTTTCGTAGAAGCAGAATCATTTTGCGTTGAAAAGCGCTGAATTTGGCGTTGTACCCACATTGGCATCTTCCTTGCTAGCTTTATATGTCATGCCTTCGCATGCATAACAATATTAATTGAGGAAGGGAATTACCATGTTGAACAAGAAACACTGGGTATTACTGGCCTCTGCAGGCGCCATCACACTGACAGGCGCCACTAACGCTAACGCAGCAACACTTGAAGAAACCATTGAACGTGGAGCCGTGCAGTGTGGCGTCAGCGACGGTTTGCCAGGCTTTTCGGCACCCGATGGTGATGGCAACTGGCAAGGGCTGGATGTCGATGTTTGCCGTGCGGTCGCCGCTGCCGTGCTGGGTGATGCAGATGCCGTCAATTACATCTCTCTCAATGCCGTTGAGCGTTTCACTGCGCTGCAGTCTGGCGAAGTCGATTTGCTTTCTCGTAACACGACCTGGACCACCACCCGCGATACCACGCTGGGTCTGAACTTCGCAGGCGTCAACTTCTATGACGGTATCGGCTTTATGGTTAGCCGTGACCTGGGCATCGGCGGTGCTGATGAGCTGGACGGTGCGGCGATCTGTATCCAAACGGGCACCACCACCGAACTTAACGTGGCCGATTACTTCCGCGCCAACGATATGGAATTTGATCCTATCGTGTTTGATACCTCAGAGCAGACCGTGGGCGGCTTCCAGGCTGGCCGCTGTGACGTTCTAACCTCGGATACTTCTCAGTTGGCGGCGCTGCGCATTCAGTTAGATGATCCGGATGGCGCCGTCATTCTGCCCGATATCATTTCCAAGGAGCCGCTGGGCCCGGTAGTTCGCCAGGGCGATGACACCTGGTTCAACATCGTGAAATGGTCACTGTTTGCCATGCTCAATGCTGAAGAGTACGGCGTGACCAGTGAAAACGTAGAGGAAATGACCAGCTCCGAAAACCCCGACATCGCCCGCCTGCTTGGCCAGGACGGTAACTACGGTGAAGGCATGGGGCTTGATGCGGATTGGGCTTACAACATTATTAGCCAGGTCGGTAACTATGCCGAAAGCTTTGAGCGCAACGTTGGCATGGACTCACCGCTTGAGATTGAACGCGGTGCCAACGCGCTATGGAACCAGGGTGGTTTCCAGTACGCTCCGCCGATTCGCTAAGCATCTCGCTTGACCCGGCCCGTCGCGCTTAGCAGATGAGTGCCGACGGGCCATTTGATTGACCTTCCGTGTAGCGGAGACGCCACCCATGTCCGTAAGACCCAACACTCGCCCCGCTGGCCACAAGCCACCGTTTTGGCGAGACCGTGCCAAACGCGCACTTGTTTTTCAGCTGCTTTTAACGGCAGCCGTTGTCGTATTTTTGCTGTATATCGTCGGCAATACTCAGGACAACCTATCCGCCCGGGGTATCACCACCGGTTTTGGCTTTTTAAATAACACCGCAGGCTTTGGTATCGTACAAAGCCTGATCGACTACTCCTCTCAGGATACCTACGGCCGCACCTTTTTGGTGGGCTTGCTCAATACGCTATTGGTCGGCGCCTTGGGTGTGGTGGCCGCGACGCTGATTGGCTTTATTGTCGGCATTGCTCGCCTGTCGCCCAACTGGCTACTGGCACGCCTGGCCACCGCCTATATCGAAACTTTCCGCAATATCCCGTTACTGCTACAGATTTTTTTCTGGTACTTCGCCGTGCTGCGCACGCTACCCAGTGCAAGGGACAGCCTCTCGTTTGGCGAGGTTGTTTTTCTTAACGTGCGCGGTCTGTATCTGCCTGAGCCGCTTTTTGAGTCAGGCTTCGGGATGATTCCAGCGACCTTTATCGTCGCGGTTATCGCCAGTATTGCGCTGTGTGTGTGGAACAAGCGTCGCCAAGAGGCAACCGGTAAACGCATCCCAGCCGGGTGGATATCGCTTGCGCTGATTCTGGGGCTGCCGCTGCTGATTACGGTCGCCACCGGCGTACCGATCACCTGGGATATTCCGGAACTGCGCGGCTTTAACTTCCGCGGTGGCTTTACCGTGATCCCGGAATTTCTGGCGCTGTGGCTGGCACTTTCCATCTATACCGCCGCGTTCATTGCTGAAATTGTCCGTTCGGGTATTCAGGCCATTTCCCATGGCCAGACCGAAGCCGCCCAGGCACTGAGCCTGCCGCGTAACCTGGTGTTGCGCTTAGTGGTCATTCCGCAGGCGCTGAGGGTCATTATTCCGCCCCTCACCAGCCAGTACCTGAACCTGATCAAGAACTCCTCACTTGCCACGGCCATCGGCTACCCCGACCTGGTCTCCGTGTTTGCGGGCACCACGCTTAACCAAACGGGGCAGGCCATTGAGGTAATCGCCATGACCATGGCGGTGTATTTGACCATCAGCCTGTTGGTTTCCATGTTCATGAACTGGTTCAACGCCCGCGTAGCGTTGGTTGAGCGCTAGGCGCCGGTGAGGATAGCTTTATGATTCATAATCAAACAATGATTGATCAGCGGCCTGCCCCCAGCAATACCCTGGGGCCCGTGGCCTGGCTGCGCGCCAACCTGTTCAGCGGCCCGCTCAATACGCTGTTTACGCTGGTAGGGCTGTACGTTCTTTACCTGCTTTTGGTACCGACCATTCAGTGGGCGTTCATCAACGCCGATTGGGTAGGCACCACCCGGGACGACTGCTCGCGAGAGGGCGCCTGTTGGGTGTTCGTTAATGCGCGCTTTACGCAGTTCATCTATGGGCTTTACCCGCGTGACGAGATCTGGCGCGCCAATATTGTGTTTGGCGGCTTTTTCTCCCTGATCGCCTGGCTTGCTATCCCGCGCCTGCCATTCAAGCGCTGGGTAGCCGTGTTTGCCTTGGTGGGCTTTCCCATCGCGGCCTACGTATTGCTTCACGGCGGCTACTTTGACCTGCCACGCGTACCTACCCATCGCTGGGGCGGTTTGATGTTGACCCTGCTGCTGGCATCTGTAGGCATGATCGGGGCGCTGCCGATTGGCATCGTGCTGGCTCTGGGGCGGCGCTCTAACATGCCCATCGTGAAAAGCTTCTGTGTGATTTTCATTGAGTTCTGGCGCGGTGTACCGCTAATCACCGTACTGTTCATGGCCTCGGTGATGCTGCCGCTGTTTCTACCCTCTGGTATTAGCGTTGACCGCTTGGTGCGGGCGCTGATTGGCTTAACGCTGTTTCAAAGTGCCTACATGGCCGAGGTCATTCGTGGCGGTCTTCAGGCGATCCCCAAGGGCCAAGAGGAGGCCGCCGCGGCACTGGGCATGACCTACTGGAAGCGCATGGGCCTGATCGTTTTGCCCCAGGCGCTGAAGATGATGATTCCAGGCATCGTGAATACGTTTATCTCGCTATTTAAAGACACCACGCTGGTCATGATCATTGGGCTGTTTGACCTGCTGGGGATCGTGCAGGCGGCGCTTTCCGACTCCAACTGGCTGGGCTTTTCGCTGGAAGGCTACGTGTTTGCCGCGTTTGTGTTCTGGATTTTCTGTTTCAGCATGTCGCGCTATAGCCAGTATCTGGAACGCAAGTTGAACACCGGCCACAAGCGCTAACGCCGCTTTTTCAAGAATTTGAGCAGGATTTAATCATGACACAAGCAGCCACCAACCTCTCTGGCAACAGCATGTCTAAAAGCACGTCTGACCTAATGGTCGAAATGCGCGGCGTTAACAAGTGGTATGGCGACTTTCACGTACTGCGCGATATAGATTTCGAAGTAAAACGCGGCGAGCGGATCGTTATCTGTGGCCCGTCCGGTTCGGGTAAATCAACGCTGATTCGCTGCATTAATCACTTGGAAGAGCACCAGCAGGGCGATATCGTAGTCGGCGGGGTGCCGCTGACCCAAGACGTAAAACGTATTGAGCAGATACGCCGCAGCGTGGGTATGGTGTTTCAGCACTTCAACCTGTTCCCCCACCTGACAGTGCTGGAGAACTGCTGCATCGCGCCCATGTGGGTTCAAAAGAAGCCGCGCAGGGAGGCCGAAGAGCAGGCCATGCGCTACCTGGAGCGCGTACGCATCGCCGAGCAGGCTCAAAAGTACCCCGGCCAACTCTCCGGCGGCCAGCAACAGCGCGTGGCGATTGCCCGCTCGCTGTGCATGCACCCGGATGTGATGCTATTTGATGAGCCTACCTCGGCACTCGACCCGGAGATGATCAAAGAGGTGCTGGACGTCATGGTCGAGCTTGCCGAAGAGGGCATGACCATGCTCTGCGTGACCCACGAGATGGGCTTTGCCAAAACCGTCGCCGACCGAGTGATTTTCATGGATCAGGGGCAGATCATCGAAGAAAATGCGCCGGAGCCGCTCTTCAATAACCCGCAGTCCGAGCGCACCCAGCTGTTCCTGAGCCAGATCCTGGGGCACTAAGGCATACGGGGAGGCGCGATCTAAGGCGCGCCCACTTGGGTAATGCTGGCCGGTAACAGAGCAGGCTGCTCACGGTGTTGGGTGAGTGGCCTGTCTTGCAAGGCGGTCAGCAGTATCTGTAGCGGGTCGCCGTGACTAACGACCAGGATGGTTTCTCCCTCGCACTGCTGCTCCCGCTCCTCTATCACCGCCATCATGCGCGCAGCCACCGCGCTCACAGCCTCCACTTGGTGTGAAGTGTGGTCGGCATTCTGGGCATCCAGCGCCCACACATCCGGATAACGCTCGTCCGAGCCGCCCTCCAACTCACCGAAGGAACGCTCTCTAAGGCGCCTGTCGGCCGTCATCGTAAGCTTAAAGGCCTCGGCCACGCGGGCAGCCGTTTGGGTGGTGCGCAAAAAATCAGAATGCACCACCTGCGTTGGCACCGGCCAGGCCCATGCATGCACGGCGCTCGCCAGTTGCTGCTCGCCGATAGTGGAGAGTCCAAACGCTTCAACACCCCGCCCGGGACTACTGATAATCAACGCTTGCTGGTTTGCCTGGCTATGACCATGACGCATCAACAGGTAACGATTACGCCAATGGTAGGAGGCGGCAAGAAAAGTGTTTGACATAACTTTGTAACAAACCCTAGATTGAGAGTGTCGATTTTCGAAAAATAAATATTTTGATGGCTAAATGTACATTTTCGAAACACTTGACGCCTTTTGATCATGGCACAAAGTATATAAAAGAACATCATTAGCCTGCTGAGCAACTGCAAGAACACAAAAATAATTCATGAATGAGGCCCCTTATGACTTCCATGACGTTTTGCAAGCGTCCGCTTGCCCTACTGACCACAACTACGCTCTTGGCACTGCTTTCCAGTCATGCCTACGCCGAATGCGAACGCGGCGACCTTGATGCGCTTTACTGTGACGAAAACTCCGATATGGTCGCGGACCGTCCCGCCGATGAGGCGCAATGGCTAAATCCCGACACGCTTATCTTTGCCTATACCCCGGTGGAAGATCCAGCCATCTATTCCGATATATGGCAGCCCTTTATCGACCACCTGTCAGAGGTGACCGGCCGCGATGTGCGCTTCTTCGCCGTTCAGTCCAACGCGGCCCAAGTGGAGGCAATGCGCAGCGGGCGACTGCATATCGCGGGCTTTTCTACCGGTCCCACGCCCTTTGCAGTCAACCTGGCAGGGGCAGTTCCCTTTGCATTAATGGGCTCAGATAGCGGCCAGTTTGGCTATACCCTACAGCTTTTCACCCACGCAGACTCCGACATCCATGAACTGGAAGACCTGAAAGGTAAACGGGTTGCCCATACATCACCCACTTCTAATTCAGGCAATCTGGCGCCTCGGGCACTACTGCCTGAACTGGGTATAACACCTGACGAAGATTACGAAGTGGTCTACTCTGGCAGCCACGACCAATCCATGTTGGGCGTCGTGGCGCGCGATTACGACGCCGCCCCAGTGGCCTCGGAAGTGGTTGATCGAATGGCCGCGCGCGGGCTTTACGACACCGACGACGTCCGCATGATTTTTGAATCCGACCGCTTCCCCACCACCTCCTATAACTACGCCTACAATCTGCACCCGGACCTGGTCGAGAAGATCGAAGAGGCCTTCTTCAGCTTCGATTTTAAAGGCACAGAGCTTGGCGAAGAGTTTGAGGGTGTCGAGAAGTTCATTCCCATCAATTACAAGGATAACTGGCAGGTAATTCGCACCATCCAGGCTGCCAATGGCGTGAGCTATACGCCTGACAATCTGGAAGAGTAAAACGTACCGCGCCCGCGTGGCGCGGTTTGTTAGCTACCGATGGAAGCGAAAACATGCTGGAAATCAAGAATCTGGTCAAACGGTATGGCCGCGACAAAGCCGTGCTGGAAGGTCTCGACCTGAAGGTTGAGGGCAATAGCGTGGTATCGATTGTGGGCGCCTCCGGCGCCGGTAAAAGTACCATGCTGCGATGTATCAATCGCCTAGTGGAGCCGACCTCCGGCTCCATTACTCTCAACGGTACCGAGCTTGTGCATCTCAGGGGCGCTGACCTGCGCCGTGCGCGCCGCAAGATCGGCATGGTGTTTCAGGGCTTCAACCTGCTGGACCGCCTGACGGTAATGGAGAACGTGCTGGCTGGGCGGCTGGGCTACGTGAATCTCTATCAGGCAATTACCCGCCGCTACCCGCAGGCGGATATTGAGCGCGCATTTATGCTGATGGAGCGTGTGGGCATTGCCCACTACGCCAACAAGCGCGCCGATGAGCTTTCCGGTGGCGAGCGCCAGCGGGTAGGCGTGGTACGGGCGCTGATGCAGGAGCCCGACGTGTTGCTGGCCGACGAACCCACCGCCTCGCTTGACCCGCGCACCTCCGAGCAGATCATGATGCTACTGCAGAGCTTGGCAAGCGAGCTTTCACTGCCGGTGCTGATCAATATCCACAACGTGGCCCAGGCCAAAACCTACACAGAGCGCATTGTGGGTTTGCGCCACGGCAAGATGATTTTTGATGGCGTGCCAAGTGATTTCAATAAAGACGCGCTGGACGCCATTTACGGCGGCATCGAAGCACCGGACGATGCGATAAGCGACGCCCCATCAGAGGAGCGCGCCCATGACCCCGCCTGAGGCTTCATCCAGCACGCCGCGCACCTGGAAGAAACCGCCGTTCATTGCCAATCCTCTACTTCGCTACGGGCTGATCATCGTCGTGGCAGTGTATCTGGTGTGGGCATTTGGTTCGCTACCGTTCAACTGGGCGCGCATCTCTGAAGGATTGCCCCGCGCCGCACGTATCTTCAGCGGCGGCTTTCCACCCAACCTCGAGCGCTACGAACTTCTCCTGACCGGCTTCAAGGAGAGTTTTCAGATCGCCATTTTGGCCACGCTACTGGGCGTCTTCCTGTCGATCCCTTTTGCCGTGATGGCGGCGCGTAATATTGCGCCCATGCCGATCTACCTGATTGGCCGTGCAGTCATCATTATCTCGCGTAGCTTTCACCCGGTGATCGTGGCGATTCTGTTCGTTGCCGCCGTGGGGTTTGGCCCACTGGCGGGCATCTTGACGCTCACGCTCTACTCCATCGGCTTTGTCGGCAAGCTTCTGGCCGAGGAGATCGAGGAGATAGACTGGGGCCAAGTAGAGGCCATGCGCGCCGCTGGCGCCGGGTATCTGGCCACGCTCTTCTACGCCGTGTTCCCGCAGATTCTACCGCGCCAGGTAGGGCTTTCCATGTACCAGCTGGACAGCAACCTGCGGGCGTCTGCCGTGGTGGGTATCGTGGGTGCCGGCGGCATTGGCGGCACGCTGATGAACGCCTTCGGGCGCTATGACTATGACTTCGCCTTTGCGATCCTGCTGGTCATCATCGCGGTCATTTTACTCAGTGAAGGTATCAGCGGCTGGGTGAGGAAAAAAATATGGTAGATCATGCACAGAAACTCGCCGACCACGTTTGGCAACGTTTTGATCGCAAGGAACGTCTTATTCGCTTTGCCGTGCTGCTCATCACTCTGATGGTGGTGGTATGGGCGGTTCGCGATATCGATATCTTCTGGCCCTGGGTGTGGGATGCGCCCAACCAGATTTCCGGGCTGGGCGCGCGCATGTGGCCCCCCAGCGCTGCCGGGCTTGGCAATATCGTAAATGCCCTGATCGAAACGGTACACATAGCCACGCTTGCCACCTTCCTGACCATTTTTCTGGCATTGCCGGTGGCCTATATCGCCGCACAGAATACTACGCCCAACCGGGCCTGCCTGTGGCTGGGGCGGTTCATTCTGGTTTCCAGCCGCTCGGTGAACACCATCATCTGGGCGCTCTTGTTCGTGGCGATCTTCGGCCCCGGCGTGCTGGCAGGCATTCTCGCCATTGTGTTTCGCTCTATCGGGTTTATCGGCAAGTTGATGGGCGAAGCAATCGAAGAAATCGATAAGCGACCGGTCGAAGCCATGGAAGCCACCGGCGCCTCCAAGGCCAAGGTAATTGTCTATGCCATCGTGCCCCAGGTGATGCCAGCGTTTTTCGCCATCGTGATCCTGCGCTGGGATATCAACATTCGCGAATCTACCGTGCTGGGACTGGTGGGCGCAGGCGGGATCGGCGTCATTCTGCAGGGTGCCATTGATACCTTTGCCTGGCCTACCGTGGCGACCATTCTGATCGCAATTATTGTGCTAGTGCTGATTGGTGAAGCAATAACCAGTCTCTTACGACGTAAAGTGCTCTAGTTTGACCGAATGCCAAACGCTTGCCATGGTTAATATATCCCTAACGGCATGGAGGACGTTGACTGATGACAACCTATATCGTGGTAGCGGATGCCGCTCGAGCACGCATTTTCACTCGTGACTTTCTTCATCTGAAGGAGAAAGAGAGCCTGGTTCATGCCGAAGGGCGCCTGCATGAGGGGGATCTGATTACAGACAGTGCAGGCGCGGATGTACATG
This sequence comes from Halomonas sp. 111, assembly GCF_052379685.1. Classification (NCBI taxonomy): domain Bacteria; kingdom Pseudomonadati; phylum Pseudomonadota; class Gammaproteobacteria; order Oceanospirillales; family Halomonadaceae; genus Halomonas; species Halomonas sp. 111. The sequence continues at coordinate 42,325 of NZ_JBQSYV010000021.1, read as the reverse complement.
AGTCCATGTCATCGAGTTCACGTTCGTCTGCCGAAGGGGGGACAGCGTTAAAACATGAGAACGAGCTGTTTGCCAAAGAGGTGGCTCAATGCCTTTATAATGCCCGCGTCAATAACAGTATGGAAAAACTGATTATCGTCGCACCGCCCAAATTCCTGGGCCTGCTGCGCGAAAAGCTTGATGCGCCAACCCAGAAACTGGTACTCCATACGCTCTCGAAAGATCTTAGCAAAGCATCACTTAACGACATCCAGGAAGCCGTTAGCGACATGCGGTAAATAATTTCTGGCAATGATGGGGTTTCTACTAAAGTAGTGGTCGCTTTCGCCGATAAGCTAATCACCCTTACTCCGTATGCAGCAGCGCATACGGTTGCTTATCGACAAAGAGAGCGATCATGTTTTCCTCCCTTCGTGTACGTATTCTTCTGGCCGCTCTTGCAGCGATCACCCTTGGCTTGATAATCAATGGCGTGGTCAACTACGCAACGGTAAAACATCACAACGATGAACAGATAGCACGTAACCTTAAAGCGGTGGTCAGCGGCAATGCCAAAGCCTTGAACGAGTGGTTTAACGCTCGACTGGATATGCTGGAAAGCATGGAAACAGCAGCCACCAGTAACGCCCCCGGCCCGGCACTTCGTCAGCTCCTTACTTCAGGTGGGTTTATTTCCACCTATATTGGCTACCCTGGGGCGGGAGAGATTACCTATGATAACGACTTTCAGCCCCCAAGCGGCTACGACGCACGAGAACGCCCTTGGTACAAAGCGGCAGTAAGCACACAAGAAGCGATTATTACCGCGCCCTATATTGACGCTCAAACTCGCGAGCTGGTGGTCACGTTCGCTCGCCCGTTCTACCTGAATGGTGAACTGACTGCCGTGGTAGGTGCTGATATTCCTATCAGCAACATCGTCGAGACAGTGACAGGCATTTCACCGACCCTTTCAAGCTTTGGCTTTCTCACCACCCACGATGGCACTCTGGTCGCCCACCCCGATGCTGACTTGATACTGACGCCTGTGTCAGCCATTAACGAACAGCTTACGGCAGGCTCCATCAATCAATTAATGGGCGCTACCACGCCTCTGCCTCTTGCCCTGCAAGGCGACAACAAGCTATTGCTAGGCCACGTGATTGGCGGTGAAAACGGCTGGCGCCTTATTGTCGCGTTGGACGAGTACGAAGCCACCGCAGGATTACGCGCCATTACTACCTCTTCCCTTATTATCCTGGTGGTGGTCGCGATTATAACGGCGCTCGCCTTTGGCCTACTGCTTTCGCTACTGCTGCGCCGCCTGTTGGGTGTGCGTAACGCCATGGATAATATTGCCTCTGGTGAGGGGGACCTGACCCAACGCCTGCCTGAAGAAGGCAACGATGAAGTCACCCAAATCGCCCACTCTTTCAATCGATTCGTCGCCAGAATGGATGAGGTGATGCTGACCATTCGCGACAGTAGTCAGTCGGTACAGACCGCCGCCAATGAAATTTCCATGGGCGGGCAGGACCTGTCTCGCCGCACCGATAATGCCGCATCCAGCCTGCAACAAAGCTCGGCATCTATTGAAGAGATTACCAGCACCATTGAACACACGGCAGAGGCTGCACAACAGGCCAACCAGCTTTCGATGAATGCCTCTGAAGTGGCCAACAAAGGCGGTCAAGTAGTTGATCAGGTAGTGGCCACCATGGGCGACATCTCGGCAGCGTCGCATAAAATCAGTGATATTGTGTCACTGATGGATGGCATTGCTTTCCAGACCAACTTGCTAGCCCTGAATGCCTCCGTTGAAGCAGCCCGTGCCGGTGAACATGGTCGGGGCTTTGCGGTCGTGGCGGATGAGGTTCGTAAGCTTGCACAGCGCAGCAGCGATGCTTCCAACGACATCAAAACGCTGATCGATACCTCACACCAGACGGTCACCAACGGCACCGAACTTGTTCAAAGCGCCGGTGCCACCATGCGTGACATTGTGGAGAGTATTACCCGTGTCACCGATGTGCTGGGTGAGATTGGTGCCGCCACGCGCGAGCAGAGCGACGGCATCCATCAGGTTAATATCGCGGTGGCTGAGCTTGACCGCATGACCCAACAAAACGCCGCGATGGTGGAAGAGTCCACTACCGCCGCCGAGCATCTAAAAGAGCAGTCACTGCGCCTTTCCGATGTCGTTGGCGGTTTCACCCTATCAAACGGTTCAGCATCCCAACATGGCCGGCTTATACCGCCCTCTCCCACTCTCGCGTCACGCCATCGCTAATCACGGCATGGCTAGTCACGACATAACCAAGTGCTGAGGGCAATAAAAACCATGAATTTCAAGTCAGTCCGTACGTTAATTACCCTCCTGGTAGGCGGCTGTATCTTGCTGGTGGTGGCGGCATTGGCCGCCTACTCACTGGTTGCCAATGAGCGCTCTCAGGCGGTGGTAGAAGACCAGACCAAAGAGCTGCTTGAGCGCAATATCGAAGCACGCTTAACGGCGGTTGCCTCAGCGCAGGCTGAGCTTATCCAGGGCCAGTTTGAAAAAACCCTCAAGATTGCCGAAAACCTGGCCGCCACCAATGCCATGCTGGGACAGCGGGATAACAACGGCCGACCGGCACTGAACCTCAGCCGCCGCGAAATTTCGCTGCTGGTACGCCAAACGGTGATCACCAACCCCGAAATACTGGATGCCTATATCGGCTGGGAACCAAACGCCTTTGGTCTGGATGCGCGGTTTGCCGGGCGCGAGGGTCTTGGCTACGGTGACGATGGCCGTTTCCAACCCTGGTGGTATCGCACCGAGAACGGTGATTTAGCCGCGCTTCCTCTAGGAGAGACTATGGAGAGTGAGGCTATTCAGGCAAGCGGCGTGCGCAGCGGCGAGTACTATCTATGCCCGCGTGAAACGCTTGCCCCCTGTATCGTTGACCCGGCGCAGTTCGATTACGACGGCAAGCTCACGTTGGTCACCTCGTTCAATGCCCCTATCATCGTTGATGGAGAGTTTCGTGGCGTTGCAGGCGTTGATTATACGGTCGACTTTATTCAGTCGATACTTAACGAGGCCAACCAAACGCTATACAGCGGCGCGGGCGAAATAGCGCTTATCGCCTCGCAGGGAGGCGTCACGGCCTACACCAGCGATGCCTCCCTGGTTGGGAAATCTGCAAACGAAGCCTTTAATCCCTCCCTACAGACGCATATTCGCCGTGCTCAACAGGGCGACGTGGTCCGTAACGTTGACCAGGCGCAGGGGATGATCGAACTCTATTGGCCCTTTACCATCGGCGGTACTGAAGCGCCCTGGGTATTGATGCTTCGCTTACCCGAGCAAGCCGTGTTTGCTGGCTTAAACAACATGCAGGAGCAGATGCAAGAGCAACGCACGGCCTCCATGTTGAGCATGCTGGGCATGGGCCTTGTCATCGCGCTTCTGGGCTTGCTGGTCAGTTGGGTGTTGGGCAGCAGCATTTCTCGCCCGCTGCGACACCTCGCCGAGCGTATGCGTGATATCGCCTCGGGCGATGGCGACTTAACCCAGCGCCTGCCGGTGCGTGGGCGCAATGAAAGCGCCGAACTTGCCATCCAGTTCAACGCCTTTGCGGTCAAGATTCATGATGTGCTGGTGGATGTACGCGCCAGCAGTGAATCCGTTCATCATGCGGCCAATGAGATTACCCAGGGCGGCCAGGATCTTTCTCGGCGCACCGACCAGACCGCGGCCAGCTTGCAACAAACGTCCTCGGCCATGGAGCAGATCAGCAGCACCGTCGGCCATACCTCCAGTGCCTCCCAGGAAGCCAGTGGGCTTTCTCAAACGGCCTCACAGCTGGCCTCGCGGACCAACTCGGCGTTTGAGCAGGTGGTGGTCACAATGGATGACATTCGTACTACCTCGGCTGAAATTCAGGAAATTGTAACCGTGATTGACGGCATCGCCTTCCAGACCAACCTGCTGGCCTTGAACGCGTCGGTAGAAGCGGCGCGTGCGGGTGAGCATGGCCGTGGGTTTGCGGTGGTCGCCGATGAAGTCCGCAAACTGGCGTCTCGCAGTAGCGACGCCGCCGCAGATATCCGCCAGCGCATTGATGCCTCAACGGGCAAGGTGGAAAGTGGCACCCAGTTGGTCCGGGGCGCTGAAACGGCCATGCATGAGCTGGCGGAAAGTGTCACACGCGTCACCCAAATGCTGGCCGAGATAAGCACCGCGGCAAGCGAGCAGAGCGACGGCATCAGCCAGGTCAGCATCGCCGTGACCGACCTGGACCAGATGACCCAGCAAAACGCGGCACTGGTAGAAGAGTCCACCACGGCTGCCGAGCAGCTCAAGGATCAGTCTGAACGGCTCTCGGCATTAGTCGGTGGCTTTACGCTTGAAGCCAGCAACACTTCTTCTCGCCATCAGTTGCCGCCTCCACCCTCTTCGTCCTACTAACCCATCAGTGGCGGCGATAGGTTGCTATATCGCCGCCGTATTGGATGGATGCACGAAGGCCTTACCCCTTGCTTTCCTTATTAATGAGGCTCTACTCATGCTGTCGTCCCTACGCTTGCGCATTCTGGTAATCACGTTGGTTGTGATCACTCTGGCGTTAACCATCAACGCTTTTGTCAGCTATTCGACCCTACAAACTCATAACGACGAGCAGGTCGCCCAGCAGCTCGAATCCATCGCACAGGGTAACGCGCTAGCCATTGAGGAGTGGGTGGCCGCCCGTGCAGCCATACTGGAAGCAGCGCGCACGCCGGTGATTGATAACGACCCGCTCGCACCGCTGGTGCAGCTAGCGGAATCTGGCGGGTTTCTGGCGGCGTTTTTTGGCCAGCCTGATGGCAGCCATCTCTCGTCCGATGGCTGGATACCCGGTGATGATTATGACCCGCGCCAGCGCGACTGGTACCAGGCGGCGGTGGCCCAGGATGGCACTATCGTTTCGCTACCCTACGTGGATGCCAACAGCAATCAATTGGTCGTTACGTTCGCAACACCGGTCAAACGCGATGGCCGTCTTTACGGCGTCATCGGCGGTGATGTGGTGATTGATAATCTAGTTAGTCAGGTCAACGCTATTCAACCCACCCCATCAAGCTTCGCTTTCCTGAGTAGCGGTGGCGAGACGGTGATTGCGCACCCTGATGCGGCGCTAACGCTTGAGCCGCTAAGCCAAATCAGCAACGCCTTAACGCCTAGCGCCCTTCAACGACTGAGTGCCACCCAGGGCGCTTGGGAGCCTATTGACGTAAGCGGCCAGACCAAACGTTTGTCTGTGACGTCTATCGCCGGTACCGACTGGGAGCTAGGTGTCGCGCTTGATGAGTATGAAGCGACGTCTGGCCTGCGCGCTATTCTGAGCTCTTCGCTGATCACCCTGTTAGCAATCATCGCCGTGACGGTGCTGCTGCTAAGCCTGTGGCTCAAACGTGCTTTTTCTGGCCTTGAACGAGCGCGGGACGCGCTGGACGATATTGCCAGCGGCGAAGGGGATCTGACTCGTCGACTTCCCGAGCATGGGCGTGACGAAGTCGCTCAGATAAGTGGTGCCTTCAACCGTTTTGTCGGCAAAATGGAAGCTGTGTTGATAGATGTACGCACCAGCAGCGTATCGGTGCATCACGCAGCGAATGAAATCGCCATGGGTGGTCAGGATTTATCCCGCCGCACCGACAACACCGCGGCCAGCCTGCAGCAAACGTCGGCGTCTATTGAAGAGATCACCAGCACCGTACAACACACCGCTGCCTCGGCTCAGGAAGCCAACAAGCTCTCGCAAACCGCTTCAGAAGTCGCCAATGAAGGCGGCCAAGTGGTCGCGGATGTTGTCACCACCATGGAAGACATTACCCGCGCGTCCGATAAAATCGGTGACATCGTTACCTTGATGAACAGTATTTCGTTTCAGACCAACCTTCTGGCACTCAACGCCTCGGTGGAAGCCGCCCGCGCAGGCGAACATGGGCGTGGTTTTGCAGTGGTCGCCGAGGAAGTACGCAAGCTGGCCAGACGCAGCAGCGAAGCGGCCAACGATATCCAAAAGCTGATCGAAGATTCACAAAGCAAGGTCAATAACGGCACCACGCTTGTTCGTAATGCGGGGGTCACCATGAAGGATATTGTGGCCCACATCACGCGCGTCTCGGACGTACTAGAAGAGATAAGAGCGGCCACCAGCGAGCAAAGCGACGGTATCAACCAGGTCAACATTGCAGTTGCCGAACTGGACCGCATGACCCAAGAGAACGCCGCCATGGTGGAGGAGTCCACCACCGCCGCCGAGCAGTTAAAAGAGCAGGCCGATCATTTGGCCACCACCATTGGTAGCTTTAAGTTATCGCAGCACTCATCAGCACCCTTGGCATTGCACTCGCCCAATGCTGTGACCGCGCATTGAATGCTTAAGGCACCGGCGGCAGCTCAATATCGTCACTGCGTTTAGCGCCTGCGGTCATTTCGCGGCACAAGCGCAGGAACTCACGCACGCCCGTGGTGAGGTATTTATGGCGGTGCCAGATAAAGGTGAACTGACGCTTTAGATCCAGCTCCGGCGTGGGAAGCGGTACCAGGCTTCCTCGCCGGAAGGCATCACGTAGCGCCAGCCGTGAGACACAACCGATGCCAAGCCCCGACTCTACCGCCCGCTTGATCCCTTCCGTATGCTCAAGCTCCAACAACGTATTAAACCGGCTGCGCCGGTGGCGTGCGGCGTGCTCTAGTGTCATGCGGGTGCCTGACCCCTCTTCGCGCATGATCCAGTCTTCGCGCAGCAGTTGCTCAAGCTCAAGGTGCTCTTTTCCCGCCAGCGGGTGGCGCGGCGAGCAGAAAACACACAGCTCATCCTCAACCCAGGGTTGGCTGATGATCATTTCGTCATCGCACTGGCCTTCAATCAGGCCCAGATCCAGTGAATGCTGGCGCACGCCCTCAATAATGTGGCGCGTATTACGTACCGAAAGGCGCACCCGGCTGCCGGGGTAACGCTGCATAAAATCACTGATCAGAAGCGTTGCCAGGTAGTTGCCAATGGTTAGTGTGGCCCCCACGTCCAGCGCCCCAACGCCTTGCTGGCCGCGAAGAAGTTCTTCGATCTCCTCGCCGCGGTCAAGCAGTGCTACCGCCTTGGGCAGCAGTTGAAAGCCCAGCGCATTTAATTTTAACCGCTTTCCCATGCGGTCAAGCAGTTGGCAGTCGAACTGACGCTCAAGCTCGGCAAGCGCCGTGCTGGTGGCCGATTGAGACATGGCCAGCGCACGCGCCGCTTGCGAGACGCTCTCGTGCTGAGCGACCGCGACAAAGACTTCCAATTGCCGGAGGGTATAGTGCATACAGGACCTATATCGATTTTAAAGATAAGTGTTATCAATATAATTCGCTTAACAGATATATCACCTTTACTTAGAATTGATGACAACATATTTCATGATTTTTTATTCTTTTAAAGAATATAGATGCTGTGATTTCCGGCCAGCATCGCTATAGGGAGACATTGGTATGAGTAAGTTTGCTCTGGAAGAAGTTCTCAGCGTTCACCACTGGAACGATACCCTGTTTAGCTTCCGCACTACGCGCGAGCGCAGCCTGCGTTTTAAAACCGGCCAGTTTGTCATGATCGGTCTGGAAGTGAACGGCAAACCGCTGATGCGTGCTTACTCCATCGCCAGCCCGAACTATGAAGATCACCTTGAGTTTTTCAGCATCAAGGTGCCCGATGGCCCGCTGACCTCACGCTTACAGCATCTGAAAGTAGGCGATCAAATCATGGTCAGCCGTAAGCCGACCGGTACGCTGGTGTGCGACGACCTACTGCCGGGCCGCAACCTGTATATGCTCTCGACCGGAACGGGCCTTGCACCGTTTATGAGCCTGATTCAGGACCCAGAAGTGTATGAGCGCTATGAGAAAGTCGTGCTGGTACACGGTGTGCGTGAAGTTTCTGAGCTGGCCTACGCTGATTTTATTACCAAAGAGCTGCCTGCCCATGAGTATCTGGGTGAAGATATTACCAATAAGCTGGTCTATTACCCCACGGTAACGCGTGAAGAGTTCCATACCATGGGCCGCTTAACCGACCATATCCGTAGCGGTAAAATCTTCGAGGATACCGGCCTTCCGCCGATCGACCCGCGCCAAGACCGTGCCATGATTTGTGGCAGCCCCGCGATGCTGGATGACACCAGCGCGCTGCTGGATGAGCTGGGGTTGAATATCTCACCGCGTATGGGTGAGCCGGGTGATTATGTGATCGAGCGTGCGTTTGTTGAGAAGTGATGGGCTGGTGAGTCGTGAAGAGTGAGGTGCGAATAGTCGAACCAGATCACTGCCCCCTCATACGTCACTCGCTGATAAAAAGCCCTGCGGAGATACTCCGCAGGGCTTTGATTCATGACTTACTACTTACCCCTCACCCTTCACTACTCACCCTTCACCCGCTTAAACCGCGTCTTTACCCGTTTCGCCGGTACGAATACGAATGACCTGCTCAAGCGGCATCACGAAGATTTTACCATCGCCGATTTTACCCGTGTTGGCGACTTGGGTAATCGCATCAATTACCTGCTCAACCATATCGTCATCGACAGCGACTTCCAGTTTCACTTTGGGCAGGAAATCCACCACGTACTCAGCACCGCGATAAAGCTCCGTGTGGCCCTTTTGACGACCAAACCCTTTTACTTCTGTGACAGTAATGCCCTGCACGCCGATATCGGAGAGCGATTCGCGTACGTCATCAAGCTTGAACGGCTTGATAATGGCTGAGATCAATTTCATTGCGACATCCTCTAGCTTGGTGGCCATTGTATTGTCTATTGGGTGCGGCGAAAGCCAGCCACCTCTGGTGCTAAGCATACACCGCTACAGGCGGAGAATAAAAAAGGCCTTCCTCGAAAGGAAGGCCATCACGCGCATGTCAGCTCACTGGGTGTGCATTATGCTTATTTCTTAACGCTAAACTCAGGGTAGGCTTCAAGACCGCATTCCGCGATATCCACACCTTCATACTCTTCTTCTTCACTAACCCGGATGCCCATGATGGCTTTCAGCACCAGCCAAACCACCAGGCTTGCCAGGAACACCCAACCGAAGATACCGGCAATACCCATCATTTGAGCACTAAAGGACGCGCCATCATTAGTGATAGGCACCGCCAATACGCCCCAGATACCCGCCACGCCGTGAACGGAAATAGCACCGACCGGATCATCCAGTTTGAGCTTATCAAGCGACACTATCGCTACTACCACGATGACACCGCCAATAGCCCCGATAATGGTGGCACCTAATGCCGTTGGTGAGAGCGGGTCAGCGGTAATCGCCACCAAGCCTGCCAGCGCACCGTTAAGCGCCATGGTAAGGTCCGCTTTACGGAACCACAGTTTGGCCAGGACCAGCGCGGCGATCACACCGCCAGCAGCGGCCGCATTGGTATTGGCAAACACTTGGGCGACGTTGTTGGCCGACTCGATATCCGAGACTTTTAGCTCAGAGCCTCCGTTGAAGCCGAACCAACCCATCCACAAAATAAACGTACCCAGCGTTGCCAGCGGCATGTTGGCACCTGGAATGGCATGGATAGCGCCATCTTTACCGTACTTGCCCTTACGCGGGCCAAGAATCAGCACGCCTGCCAGAGCAGCGGCAGCGCCGGCCATGTGGACGATACCCGAACCGGCATAATCCGAGTAACCCACGCTGCTCAGCCATCCGCCACCCCAGGTCCAGTAGCCAGAAACCGGATAGATAAAGGCGGTCATGACCACAGCGAAGGCCAAAAAGGCCCATAGCTTCATGCGCTCAGCGACCGCACCGGAGACAATCGACATAGCAGTAGCCACAAAGACAACCTGGAAGAAGTAATCAGCGCGCTGGGAGTAGTAGGGCGCATCCTCGCCACCCGCCAGCACCGAATCTACGCTGTTCTCAGTGCCCAGCAGAAAGCCCAGACTTGGCAAGAAGCCGCCTTCGCCGCTGGAGTACATGAGGTGGTACCCCACCAGCAGATACATGGTGCAGGCAATCGCAAACAGCGCGATGTTTTTAGTCAGGATTTCGGCGGTGTTTTTAGCGCGCACCATGCCCGCTTCAAGCATGGAGAAGCCCGCGGCCATCCACATGACCAATACACCGCAAATCAAGAAGTAAAACGTGTCGAGCGCGTAGCTCAGATCAGCCAGTTCGTTCATTTGTTAGTTCCCCGTTGAACTACGAAGTATCCCGGTAAGTCCCTGTTTAAACGGCATCAGCGCCGCGTTCACCGGTACGAATTCGGATGACATCTTCGAGCGGCGTGACGAATACTTTGCCATCGCCGATTTTTCCGCTGTTGGCGGCATTGCAAATGGCATCCATCACGCTTTCCAGCCGCGCATCGTCAACCGCCACTTCTACTTTTACCTTGGGCAGAAAATCGACCACGTACTCGGCACCACGGTAGAGCTCGGTATGCCCTTTCTGACGCCCAAAACCTTTTACCTCTGTCACGGTAATGCCCTGCACGCCGTTGTCGGCCAGTGCTTCGCGAACGTCGTCAAGTTTGAATGGCTTGATGATGGCGGTAATGAGTTTCATCCCGTATCTCCCCTGCTGGATAAGTCCTGCTGAATGGGTAGCGGCGTTGCCGCTGAAAATGGCGATGCTCTACCAATGCGCATACCGTGCCACTAGCTAATTTTTTATTAATTTTTAGCGACTTAATAAAAAACAAGGCGCTTTTACACAAACGTTGAGATCAGGAAAGGCGTAGGGCCCAACCGATTGCACCAAAAAAGAACCGGCGCGAACGATTAACGCACTATTACTGGGCAACGAGATAAACGGATAAATGCGCCAATGCCACACGCAATACATGCGTACTGGCGGCGGGTTGCGTATCCTTAAAATAGTGCCCACTTTTAAAGCATCACTATTTAAGGAGAGAACCATGACGCCCCAGGACCGTATTAGCCGTTTGGCACAACAGATTGGCGACCGCTTACAAAATGCGTCACAAGCGCCCGAAGATATTCAGAAAGGCGTTCAACAGGTGGTTCGTGGTGCCTTTGATCGCTTGGAGCTCGTATCGCGGGAAGACTTCGATATCCTGATGGATGTGCTGCAGCGCACGCGCTCGCGGGTAGAAGCCCTGGAGAGGCAAGTAGCGCAACTGGAAGCCACGATGGAAGCGAGTCAGCCTGAGAAGCACCTGCCAGTCGCCACTAAGGCCGCTGAAAGCGCTCATCCCAACGCCGATATGGATGCTCCCGCTGCCCAAAAACCGGCTGCCAGCAGCACACTGAATGACGATAAGAAAAGCGATACGTAAGTACAGCACTGGTAACACCTGCCGCCACCAAAATGAGAACATCTATCATTGCGTTTTAATCTAACGATGATAGGATCACGATGATTCACGCGTTCTCTGGATAACCCACGAACCGCACCTCGTTTCAAGCGTCGCTCTTTTGGGCGGCGTTTTCTCGCTGGGTTGATCACTGGATGACCAAGCAGCAGGGTCCCTATTGATGCCAACCTTTACGTCGTTAACACCATCGACACTTAGCCAACTGGGCCAAACGTTCGGCATTGACTACCTGTATGCCGGGGAAGGGATTGACGACCCGATTGCCCAAGGCAGCGTCAGTGATTTACCGCTCTCTTCTGCGCTGCATCTCACCTTGTCCGACCTTGATGTTCATCAACGCTATGTCTCCCGCTCTACGCAGACAGTGCCCTGGTTTCTAAGTGTTGTTTTGGAAGGCTGGATTGACATCGCCCAAGGCCAGAAGCGGCTGACCATAGGCGCGGGGCAGGGGTTCTGCGCGCACTTTACCCCGCAGGCGCCGTTGATCGTTGAACAACCGGCACAGCCACGGCTGCGTACCCTCAATATTGCGGTGCTGGCCACTATTCCCAATGCGTTACCTAGCGCTCAAGCGCCTCAATTGCATGCTTGGGCACCACCTTCCACACTCTTTGCTCAGCTACGCGCTAGCTGCGAAACGCCACTGGACGACTGGCGGCATTCATTAGTTTGGCAGGGGCTTGCCCTCCAGCTTCTTGGACACGGCTTACCCACGCCGCCTACCAGGGAGAGTAAATCTACACGGGGCATCAAGGCCCGCGAACGCGAGCAGCTTGCTCAATTGCATGCCGAGCTGCGTAATAACCCAATGACCGATTACTGCCTGAGCGGTCTGGCTCGTCGTGCGGCGATGAGTCCCAGCAGCTTGCGGCAGAAATTTAGTACACTTTACGGCTGCTCAATTTTTGATCACTTACGCCACTGTCGGCTTCAACAAGCCTATAGCCACTTGGAAAAAGGCTATAGTGTTCAACAGACAGCGCATGCCTGTGGCTATCGCCATGCCACCAATTTTACGACGGCCTTCAAACGCCGCTTCGGTATTGCACCAACAGAAGTGATCAGCAGGGCCAGAACACAATAAGCGCATCATTAATACTGACATTACGCATAGCTGATTTGGCATATTGCATAGCTCAACACCCCATTAAAAAGCAATAATTCTCATTACTATAAACGGTAGAGAATTATTGTCATGCTTATGCTCCCGCACCGCTTGTCCTATCGCCACCTTGCGCTATCCATTGCCTTGGCAGGCGGCTCGGTATCTGTCGCCTATGCCCAAACATCACCGGATGTAGCTCGTCAGCTAACGACGGTCACGGTCACTGCTCAGCAGGCTGCCACCAAGGTAGAAACGCCATTTATCGAGACGCCGCAAAGTGTGTCAACCATTACCCAGAAGCAGATGGAAGAGCGTGGCGTAACGACCGTCCAGCGCGCAACCGACTACACGCCAGGCGTTTACTCCAATCAGGTGGGCGCTTCAAACCGCTTCGACTATTTAGTGTTGCGCGGTTTTTCCGATGGCAGCTTAAGCAACACGTTTCTGGATGGCCTGAAAGTGATGGGCGATGCTAACTCCCACAGTTCGATGCGTATCGACCCTTGGTTTTTGGAAAGCATCGAAGTCGTTCGCGGGCCTGCCTCCGTGCTCTATGGCCGCGCCTCTCCGGGCGGCATGGTAGCGCTGAACAGCAAGCGTCCTGAGTTTGAGCAAGGCGGCGAGCTGCGCTTGCAAGTGGGCAACAATAACCAGCGTAGCGCCGCGTTCGACCTAACCGGGCCGATTGACGAGCAGCAGCGCATAGCATTTCGCTTAACGGGTATCGCCAGCGGTGCGGACACCCAGTTCGGGCCCGCCGAAGAGCAGCGCTTTGCCATTGCCCCACGCCTGACATGGGACATGACCGACGACACCAGCCTGACGGTTGAAGCCTACCTGCAGGATGAACCGAAAGGCGGTTATCACTCCGGCGTACCTTATGAAGGTGCCGTAATACCCCGCAACGGGCGTAAAATCAGCAATAATTTCTTTGACGGCGAAGAAGATTACGACGCCTACGAGCGCACCCAGCGTATGTTCGGCTACTCGCTTGAGCACCGCTTTAATGACCGGGTCACTGGCCGTCAGATGCTGCGTTACCTGAATTCGGACGTAGTACTTAATCAGGTATATGGCTTTGGCTGGACATCGCCCGCTTCCAACGAATTAACCCGCTATTACTCCGGCAGCGACGAGTCCCTTGAAGCATGGACCATCGATAATCAGCTTGAAGCTCGATTTGATAACGGTGCTATGGCGCATACACTGCTCTTTGGCGTGGACTATCAGCAGCGCGAAAACAACGTGTCATGGCCTTCCGGTGCCTTCCAGCCCATTAACGCCTTTGAGCCCGTTTATGGCAGTGATCCCGTCGCATTTTATGCTCCTACTCGGGAACAACATAACATTGAACAGACCGGTGTTTATCTACAGGACCAAATTGCACTCAACAACTGGCGCTTCACGCTGGGCGGACGCTATGACTGGGTGAGCATTGATAACACGAACAAGGATACCGACGATTCAAGCTCGCTAAACGATACTCAACTTAGCGGCCGTGCGGGCGTGGTGTATCTATTCGATAACGGCGTAGCGCCTTACTTGAGTTACTCCACCGCGTTTACTCCCACAAGCTTTGTGGATGAAAGCGGCGATTTGCTCTCGCCCATGGAAGGCGAGCAGTGGGAAACCGGGGTGAAGTATCAACCCAGCGGTAGCGCCAACCAGTACAGCGCGGCCATTTTCCATATCAGTCAGGAAAACGTAGCCACCAAAGAGCAGCCCTCTGACCCTTACCGCGCCGTGGGCGAAATTGAATCCCAAGGACTTGAATTGGAGGCCCAGACCCAACTGACCGAAACGCTCTCGCTTCAAGCAGGCTATAGCTTTACCGATATTACCTACGCTAAAAGTGACGACGGCAACCAGGGCAACAACGCGATTTACTCGCCCCGGCACCAGCTACAGGCATGGGGACATTATGAAGCAAACAGCGGCTGGCTAAACGGCGTGGATGTAGGTGTTGGTGTGAGGCATTACGCGGATATCGCCGCAGACCGCGCAAACACCGAAACCGTACCCGACTACACGCTGGTCGATGCCACCATCGGCTACGACCTCAGCCATGTGGGCGTTAACGGCGTCGAAACCCGCCTTAACGTCAACAACGTACTGGATAAATCCTACGTAGCGTCATGCAACTCACTAGATTACTGCTACTTTGGCGCTGAGCGCGGGATTACAGCAAGCGTTCACTACCGTTTCTAAACACTTAAGAGAGCCGCTGAGCCCCGTCACCCTGTTTAACCACACGTCGTCGGGGTTTAGCTAACGACAAGCTTGCACGGCGTTGCAAGCAAGAAAGATTATCGTTTAAATACAGCTCTTCTTTCAAAATGGCTCTTCCTCATGCGCCGTACCGTGACGCTTTCTTTCGCCCGAGCCGCGCTTCTGCTCACCAGCCTGCTAGCGTTTACCAGCGCCCATGCCCAGTTTGCCACGGTGGATTGGACCATTGCCGAGACGTTGGTGGCTATCGACGCGCCGATCAGCGGCGTGGCCCAACAGAAGGACTACTACGACTGGGTCGGCGAGCCGCGACTTCCAGAAGGTGTGACCGACCTTGGGCTGCGCACCCAGCCCAATTTTGAATTGTTGGCCCAGCTGGCTCCCGAGCAGATATTGATCTCGCCGATGTTTGCTGCACTCACGCCTCGTTTGGAGCGCATCGCACCGGTAACCTCCATTCCGCTTTACTCCCCCGGTGCCGATACCTGGCAGGAAATCCAGGCATTAACGCGCCAACTGGGTGAGCTCACCGAGCGACAGCCCCAGGCAGAACAATTAATTGCCGACACACAGACGCTAATGGCATCACTACGTGAAGCGCAACCTGACACCGCACCGCTATTGATGGTGCAGTTTATGGATGCACGCCATGTGCGGATCTTCGGGGATAACAGCCTTTACAATGCGGTGCTTGAGCAGCTTGGCCTGGACAATGCCTGGGACCAACCCACCAACGCCTGGGGGTTCGCCTTAGCAGGTATCGAAGTGCTTGCCCGCTATTCAGAAGCGACGCTGGTGATTGTTGACCCGGTGCCCATGGGCGTAGAAGAAGAGCTGGCAGAAAGTGGCCTGTGGCAACAGCTGCCCGTTGTGCAAAGCGGCAACTTTTTGCGCCTGCCACCCGTATGGAGCTTTGGAGCGCTACCTTCCGCCCAACGCTTTGCCCGTGTGTTGTCTACCGCTTTGGACGACTTTTCCCACCACAACCAGCCCACCCGTTAGAAATGGCGTCCGCACATCGCATCATATCCCCGCTATGCTCATCACGCCTAAAGCCCTGCCTGCTATCAAAGTTTTCTTAGTTACGGTAAGTTAACTATTTTGATCAAGTAGAATTAGGAAATAAGCGAGGAAGCGGAATGACCTTAGCCATTGTGGCCACGCGTGCGGGCGTGGGCCTGGATGCACCAGCCGTCCATGTAGAAGTACATCTTGCCAACGGCTTACCGGGGCTTACGCTGGTTGGGTTACCCGAAACAGCAGTCAAGGAAAGCCGTGAACGCGTGCGTAGCGCATTGGTTAATGCCGGGTTTGATTTTCCCAACACCCGGCGCATTACACTCAACCTGGCGCCTGCGGACCTTCCCAAGGAGGGCGGCCGGTTCGATTTGCCCATCGCACTCGGCATTCTTGCGGCCTCCGGCCAGATTCCAGTAGACGCGCTAGAAGGCATGGAGTGCGCGGGCGAATTGGCGCTGGACGGCAAGCTGCGCGCCGTACCCGGTATGCTTCCTTTCGCGCTGGCAACGCGCCGGGCCGGAAACGCCCTGATCATTCCTCGCGCCTGCGCCGACGAGGCCGCACTAGCCGGTGACTTACCGGTATTGCCAGCGGATACGCTTTGGCAGGTCGTTGCTCACCTACTTGGGCAGGAGAAAATCCCGCCCCACCGCCTGCCCGCCTCAGTAAAAACCACCACGCCAATGGCCGATTTAGCCGATGTACGCGGCCAGCAACAGGCGCGTCGCGCGCTGGAAGTCGCCGCGGCGGGAGGCCACAATTTATTGTTCGCAGGCCCGCCTGGCACGGGTAAAACCATGCTGGCCAGCCGCCTGCCGGGCATTCTACCGCCGCTTTCAGAAGAAGACGCCTTGGCGGTCGCCGCCGTGCGCTCGGTATGTGGGCTGTCGCTGGATGCTGACTGGGGCAAGCGCCCATTTCGCCAACCGCATCATAGCGCCAGCGCCGCTGCGCTGGTGGGCGGTGGCTGTCATTTCCAACAATTGTTGCGACTAAACAATAATTGCTGCGACAATCTCTATGTTGAGTTTACATAGAGTGCGCCTTTGTGACCGTTTCTCTTAAACAATCCAGAACCTTTAGCTTCCATGATGGCACCCTAAAAAACGAGGCAGAGCGCTTGGTCGTTTGGTGGTACGGGCCTATATTTAAGAACAATCGCTTACGAAGCGTCCCTAAAATCCATATCTTCTTAAGAACCATCGACCATGAAAATAACTTAGGAGGCGTGATGAGACGTGAGACTGTCTTAACGCATCTTGGGCTATTGAGAATAGGGTCAGTATGGGAAAAGGGCGTGAGTAGCTCGCGTATTGCCTACGAGGAAAGAAAATTCTCCGTTTCTTTTTCTCCAGGCGGCTGGCGAATTGTCACCTTAGATGATTTACGACAATCAGGACGAAGCCTCTATACCGCTTTTCATGACTCGAACTACTTACCCCAGAAAAATCAGCACAAAACATACCTGATTGAATTTGACCTTCCAGATGGCAAACACTTGCTCATCCCTTGCACAGAATTTTTTATTCGCGTTTACGGCCGATCTTCTGAAATCAAGCGAGTGCTCGCCACTTACCCTTGGGAAGAAGTCAAAAAACGTCTTTATCGACCGCTTGATGCGCCTGCATCCCCAGGTACGTGGCCTGTCAAATTTACCTATCATGTTCATAAACACGATGCCATTTTGCTCGCGCATATGTTGTACGATCCGTATGCCAAGCGCGCTGCAAAATATATATATTCACAATTTGAAACCAGCTCCACGCCAGATGAGATGCTTTTAAAAGCCACCCCATGGTTTCAAGGCAGCGGGGAAATCTCTGTTTCTGGCGTTCCAATTGATGGTGGCAACACATTCCTAGGCTTGCAGATATTAGGCTGTACGCAGCCCGATGGTGCCACGATCCACCGCGAAAGAGAGAAGTCAACGACAGTACCAGCCACCGATGGCGATGATGCTCCCACTCAATTTCCCTATCATCAGCTTCAAGACATCCCCGATGTCATTGACCTGACGGATGATGAAGAGCCCGACCATGGCTCTTCTTGGCTAGACCTTCCTGAGGACGAATTCGTTATTTTAGGTAAGCCTCGCGCCGTCTTGGATAAACGATATACTCGAAAAAATGTGCCCGATACACGAGGCGTCCCCGTTCCGGGTGACGAAACTATTTTCTCCACTGGGGAGCCGCATGGATCAGGAAAAGGGGTCGGACAGGCCTCTATTCATGCTCCTATTACACTGGAATCACAGGGCTTTCTACGTGATATGTGGAATGCGCTTCTCTATTTGCAATCGGCCTATCCCGAAACGATTCGTGGCGTTAGCTGGTTTACCTTTGAAGACGGCTTTAGCACTTCCCCCGACCCTCGGTTGATCAGCCTCGAACCTTTCGAAATAGACGAGGAGGTGGAAACGTCAGTCGCTAATTGGGTTTACATTGATACTCAGACCAAGGTACCTCGCGGGGTGCTCGTCGTTCGGGTGCATGTGTTAGATCAAACGCTCTATCTCATGGAGATCCAACGACGCCCTCCAAAACCCAGAGCTGGCGGTAGCGAGGAGGCATCCAAGCCTCCTTCCTATAAAGGTTTAGTCTTCACGCTGAGCCACCAAGGCAGCTTCGAGCAGTGGTTACGCCAAGTGCTGTCTAACGTGCGGCACGTAGAAGGTGTTGTCCAAAAACTAGTTGGTCACTGCCCAGGATTCGCCGATACGTTCAAGCACCCTAAATCCAAAAAGGAACAGATACCCTGCGAAGCCTCTGTGTTAAATGCTTTTAGCAAGGTCAGTATTGGTCGCAGTGACTTAGCATAGGTACTATTTGCCACCTTTATGAGTAGCGGTGTCTGTTTTGTCGCTAAGAGCAACCTGTACACCCCGTGTGCAGGTTGCTCTTCTGACGAAGAGCCGATACGGCCATCCCTTCAGTGGCGGGCGAGGATCTTCGCTGCGATGGGCGAAGTGATCATTTGAATCACGGCAAAAAAAGCGGCTGGAATCGCGATCTCTGATGGCAAGCCGGAAACAGCGACAAACGCTGCAGCGATGCTGAATTCCTTTTTACTGACCGTGAAAAGATAGGTAATCACCTCTTTGCGATCAGAGGTGAGTAACCGTGAGGACATACCTACCAGGTACCCAATCAAATTGAGGCACAGGGCCGCGCCCGCAATCACAAACGCATACCAGCCATAGCCAATGATCGTGGTGGCATTCGGCCCGACCACGGCGAGTAGGATCAGCAGATACAGAATCGACCCTATCCCTGCATACGCTGAATCATGCCGTGCAAAGAAAGCCGAGAACTTTGTACGCAAGCTGACCCCAATCACGGTAGGAAGAAGCACGATTAGTGTTAATTCAAGAATAATTGATCCAAGCGGCACGTCTAACTGAAGGCCGGTGAGCCATAAAAACAGGGGGTATCCGGATTATCTGGTTGGTATGCGAGAGAGAAAGGTGGCCGACAAACTCAACCCACAACGGATTAGCTGGTTGATGGCTCGCTCAGTACGCTCACTTGCTAGAGAGCAGATACTTCACCAAACAGGCGATGCCCAGGACCAGCAGCAATAGTAGGGCAATTCCGATCACTGGCATTATCCAGCCCATCGCCCCCATCATCCCGCAATCGGGTAGTGTCGTGTTCATCGTGACAGAGCTCCCTGTGGTGTCCATGCCCAAAACCCGTGGTGCCGCCGCCCAGTGGCACCACGGTCGCGCTCATATCGTTCACCCGGCACAGCAGGACAACTGCGTCACATCCTTGGTGAAAGTCTGGGCACAGAGCTTGAGCCCTTCCACCATGGTCAGGTAGGGAAATAGCTCATTGGCGATGTCGTGTACGGTCATGCGTGCGCGTAGCGCCATCACCGCCGTCTGGATCAGCTCACCGGCTTCCCCCGCCACCGCCTGCACCCCCAGCAACCGGCCCGAGTCGCGTTCGGCCACCAGCTTGATGAAACCACCGGTGTCGAAATTCACCAGCGCACGCGGCACGTTTTCCAGGTCCAGCTCGCGGGTATCGACGCTGAAGCCTTGCTCGATGGCCTCGGCTTCCGTCAGGCCGACGGTGGCCACCTGGGGGTCGGTGAAGATCACCGCCGGCATGGCGCTCAGGTCCAGGGTGGCTTCGCCCCCGGTCATGTTGACGGCAGCCCGGCTGCCCCCGGCGGCGGCGACATAGACGAACTCCGGCTGATCGGTGCAGTCACCGGCGGCATAGAGCCCCGGCACCGTGGTGTGCAGATGCTCATCGACCAGAATCGCCCCACGTGCGGTTTCCACGCCGAGGCTCGCCAGGTTCAGGGCCTCGGTATTGGGTGTCCGTCCGGTGGCCACCAGCAGTTGATCCGCCCGCAAGGTGCCGGCGTTGGTATCGACAATGAATTCATTGTCGGTGTAGTCCACGCGGCTCGCCTGGGTCTGCTTGAGGACCTCGATGCTCTCGCGGCGAAACGCCGCCTCCACCGCATCCCCTACCGCCGGGTCTTCCTGGGAGAGCAGGCGGCTGCGGGCCAGCACCGTGACCCGGCTGCCCAGCCGGGCGAAGGCCTGGGCCAGTTCCAGGGCCACCACCGAGGCGCCGATCACAATCAGCCGCTCGGGAAGGGTGTCCAGGGCCAGCGCACTGGTAGAGGTCAGGTAGGGGGTGTCGGCAAGACCCGGGATCGGCGGTACTGCCGGTCGGGCGCCAGTACCGATTAAGGCGCGGTCGAAGTGGACGACCTGCTCGCCGCCCTCGTTCAGCTTGACCATCAGGCTATGGGCATCGATAAACCGGGCCTCGCCGTGCAGGACCGTGATGGCCGGGTGGTCGCGCAGAATCCCCTCGTACTTGGCGTCACGCAGTTCCTCGACACGTCGCTGCTGCTGCTCGAGCAGCTTGGCCCGATCCACCACCGGCGCCTGGGCGCTCAGGCCTGCATCGAAGGGACTTTCCGTACGCAAGTGGGCAATATGGGCCGCGCGAATCATGATCTTCGAAGGCACACAGCCTGTATTGACACAGGTACCGCCGACGGTGCCGCGTTCGATCAGGGTGATCCGGGCGCCGCGCTCGGCGGCTTTCAGGGCCGCCGCCATGGCGGCGCCGCCGCTGCCGATCACCGCGATGTGCGGGGCGTCTTCATCACGGCCCTTGGACACCGATGCGCCTGCCGGGGAAGTGGGCCCACTGTTGGCCAGTCGAGCTTGGTAGCCAAGTCGGGTCACGGCAAACGTCAACGCCGAGGCCGGTGTCTCCGGATCAACGGCTACCGATGCCGTCCCCTGAGGATAGGATACCTCCACCGACTGCACGCCGGGCAGCTTCTCCAGGGCTTCCCTGACATGATCCGCACAGCGGTCACAGGTCATGCCACTCACGTTGAGTTCAATCATCACGTTTCTCCGAGTCTTCATTAGTAAAGCCGGCATCCTGCTTCCGCTTGTGGTATCGCGCGTAGAGAGGTAAGCCGATGGCCAGGGCGGCAAACAGCAGGTAATCGAGATAGCCTGCCAACGCGGCCAGGCCCGCCGTACCGAATAGCACCAGGGCGATTGGCGCGGCGCAACACAGCACCATCAACCCGGTGCCAAGCACGACGCTTAAAAATTTCTGCGAATCTTTCACGCTTATTCCTTCACCGTGGCGGGCAAGCTCGTAAACAACTCACCCGATGACCGCGATGTGCAGCTGCTTGATGTCACTCAGGGGGCGTATTCCTTGATTTGATAGAGCCGTTGTCACAACAGGCGTCGAACTGCTTCTTACGCCAAATCGCATAAATGGTCAGGCCGATGAAGAAGGCCAGGGCCGGCAATAACACAACGTCGAGATAGCCCGTCAGCCCCGCCAGGCCCACCGTGCCAAGCAGGATCACCAGGATCGGCGTAAAGACAATGCCACCAGGACGGTGCCGATCACGCTCACGCGCAGCAGGGGCTTGGGATTCTTCATGATCACTCTCGATCCGCTTGCGAGGATGTCGGGGTTGATGGATACCCAGCGTTGATGGTGGCCTCGGTCAATGCCTCCACCGACGTTCGGGCGTCGTCAAAGGTGACCACGGCCTCGAGATCCGCGTAGCTCACGTCGACTTGCGAGACGCCGTCCACCTTGTTGAGGGCGGCCTTGACGGTGATCGGGCAGGCGGCACAGGTCATGCCCGGCACCGACAGCGTCACGGTCTGCAGGGCCGCTAAGGCGGGCGTGCTGAGCAGGGCGAGTAGCGCGATGAAGGCGAAACGAGCTTTCATGGTAGATCTCCTTTTAATAGAACAGGGGCAAGATGTAGGGGAATACCAGGGCGATTAGCACCAGCAGCGATACGAGCCAGAAGATCGCCTTGTAGCCCGTCCTGACCCGTGGCACGGCACACACCTCTCCCGGCTGGCACTTTTCCACTGGCCGAAAGACGCGACGCCAGGCGAAGAACATCGCCACCAGCGCGACGCCGATAAAGAGCGGGCGATAGGGCTCCAACGCCGCCAGATTGCTGATCCAGGCGCCGGAAACGCCCAGCGTGATCAGCACCAGCGGGCCGAGGCAACACGCCGAGGCCAGGAGGGCCGCGACTCCTCCGGCGGCCAGGGGCCCTCGCCCCGTTTTAGATGTCCGCATTGACGATTCTCCTTTCGGGATGGGGGGAGCTACGATAAGGTTACTTCCGTAGCTTGGTACGGAGTCAAGCATCATGAAGAGACATGCAGATAAAGTGGCGGACACCATGACCATTGGCGGCCTGGCCAAGGCGGCCGGCGTCAATGTCGAGACAATCCGCTATTACCAGCGACGAGGGCTATTATCGGAGCCCGAACGCCCTCCCGGAGGTATTCGACGCTATAGTGCCGCCGATATCGACAGGTTGACGTTCGTGAAAACGGCGCAGCAGCTGGGCTTTAGTCTGGATGAGATCAGTGACCTACTTCGGCTGGAAGATGGCGCCCACTGTCAAGAAGCCAGTGCTCTCGCAGAGCACAAGTTAGGGGACGTTCGCGAGAAGATCGACAGGCTTGAAAGAATTGAGAAGGTGCTGAGCGAAATGGTCGACAGATGCCATGCACAACAAGGCAATATCACTTGCCCGCTAATTGCGTCATTGCATGAAGGGCTCAGAGAAGCAGAAGACCCAAGGGAGTAACTCACCTTCAGTTCGTTGAAAACAACGCGGTCAAAGAGTCGCGATCATCTATGGACCATGTCGACAAGGAAAGTTTGCATGACTAGCTTGCCTGACAACATCCTTCACCTTCCCGAGTACCACGTCCTAGGCACCAAGATGGAAGAGCATGATCTCCACTACCAGGTCGAAGCTCCTGAGCCTCTAGCTTGCGAGGAATGCGGCGTTGAGAGTGAGTTTGTCAGGTTCGGCAAGCGCGATGTGGCCTATCGCGACCTACCCATCCACGGAAAGCGGGTCACCCTCTGGGTGGTCCGTCGCCGCTACACCTGCCGGGCGTGTGGAAGGACGTTCCGGCCAGCTCTTCCGGAAATGGTAGACGATCACCGCATGACGCGGAGGCTTTACAACCACGTCGAGAAGGAAGCCTTCAATCACCCCTACGCCTACGTGGCTGATACCACGGGCCTCGACGAGAAGACTGTCCGCGAGATATTCAAGAAGAAGGCTGAGTTCCTGGCAGCCTGGCATCGTTTCGAGACACCCCGCTGCCTGGGGATCGACGAGCTGTACCTGAACCGCCGCTACCGCTGCATCCTGACCAACCTGGAGGAGCGTACCCTACTGGACCTGCTGCCCGGTCGCCAGCAGGACGCGGTGACGAGGCGCCTCATGAGCATGACCGAGCGCCACCAGGTCGAGATCGTCAGCATGGATATGTGGAAACCCTACCGCCGTGCTGTCCAGGCGGTACTGCCGCAGGCTCGCATTGTGGTCGATAAGTTCCATGTGGTGCGGATGGCCAACGAAGCCCTGGAGAAGGTGCGTAAGGGACTCAGGAAGGATCTGAAGCCAAACCAGCGGCGGACCCTCAAGGGCGATAGGAAGATCCTGCTGAAGCGTGCCCACGACGTTTCAGATCGCGAGCAGCTTATCATGGAGACATGGACAGGGGCCTTCCCTCAGCTCCTGGCGGCCTACGAGCACAAGGAGCGGTTCTACCACATCTGGGACAGCACCACCCGGCGTGATGCCGAAAAGGCGCTGGCCCGCTGGATTGACGACATTCCACAGGGGCAGAAAGAGGTGTGGAAGGATCTCGTCAGCGCCGTCAGCGGATGGCGCGAGGAGGTGCTGGCCTACTTCGAAACCGACACCCCAATCACCAACGCCTTCACGGAGTCGATCAATCGGCTGGCCAAGGACAAGAACCGCGATGGCCGGGGCTACTCATTCGAGGTGATGCGGGCCCGGATGCTCTACACCACCAAGCACAAGAAGAAGGTGCCGCAGATCAAGGAATCCCCCTTCCTGGGCAAGGCCACCATGACCTACAGCATGGGTCTTCCCGAGCCTGAGAAAAACTACGGCGTCGATCTATCAACCTTCTGGGAGAGTTAAGGGTTCGAAGGAGCAAGGGGGCTCCATCTACCACTTAATCCGGATACCCAAAACAGGAAGGGAACAATAAACGGACATAACGCGGTGTTGACTGCGTTGAAAACAGCGGCAAGCGCCACATTGCCTTTTGCCATCAGTACCAAAAGAGGAGAGGACACATCTGTCGGCAGCGTGCCGAGCAAGGTTTGGCCAGCAGCCAGCGGGCCGCTTCCAAAAAATAGACGGCCCGTTAGCCACCCGGCAATCGACATAGGCCCATAGACCAGCCCCAATGCCAACAACTGCCGTGACGGCTTTCGGAACACGATGCGCACTGCATGCGCATCGAATGTGAGGCTGATAATCAACATCAGTAATGCCAGTAATGGCCCAATCGCGAACTTAAGCATTATTCCGGTGGCCGGAAAGAGTAAGCCTCCCCCCGCGACGACGATTACAAACCAGACAAGGTGCGCCTCGACAAAATAAATGAATCTACCCATGGTGGATTAGACGTTACCGGTTGAAGTGGATTGAGCCCCGCACCTAAAACATGATCACCTTCGGCCCAGCGCGCCATGGCTCGCTTGGTAGCTAGGGACGTGCTTCCCAATCCAGCGATGCAAATAGATAATGCTCAAGGGTTGAAGCTTTAGTTGCTAGAGGTTTTATAGTACCAAGAACAGATAATTCGAGAGAAGGTAACAGATGGGACATCATCATGATCATCCCCACATTGATCCTGCCTCTGGCGACCGGCGCGTCAGCATCTCCATTTGGGCCAATGGGCTCTTAACCATCGCTCAAATCGTCGGTGGCATTATGGCGGGGAGCCTATCGCTGATCGCTGATGCGTTACATAACTTTTCTGACATGGCAGCATTAGTCATTGCCTTTGCTGCTCGTAAAATCGCCAGACGGCCTGCCGATGTGCATATGACCTTTGGCTATGGCCGCATCGAGATAGTGGCAGCACTCATCAATTACACCACCCTCATTATTGTCGGTGTCTACCTGATTTACGAAGGCGCTATGCGGATGGTCGATCCCCCTGAGATAGAGGGATGGACGATCGTGATTATTGGTGGCGTCGCGCTCGTCGTCGATGCCCTTACCGCCATGCTCACGTGGTCAATGCAAAAAGAGAGTGTCAATATCCGCGCCCTTTTTCTGCATAACTTATCGGATGCGTTTGCCTCCATCGCCGTGATTATCGGTGGTTCGCTTATTTTACTGTACGACATGCGCTGGGTAGACCCCGCGATCACGATAGGGATTGCGCTATATATTCTTTACCTAGCCTTCTCTGAAATTGGCGGCCCTATCCGTACGCTAATGCTGGGATCTCCCCCGGACATTGACGGGCAGGCAGTCGTTGAGACCGTACGAGATATCGAGGGAGTCCAGGATATTCACCATGTGCATCTATGGCAGATGCAGGAAAACATGGCAGCCCTTGACTGCCACGTGGTTCTGACAGAAACCGGCTGGCAGCAGCTTGAATCCGTCAAAGCAGAGATCAAGGAGCAGCTTAAAATGCGCTTCAGTATTGCTCATTCCAGCCTAGAGTTTGAGCATAGTGACCACGCGCATCAAAATGCCAATCTATATGGGCATGAGTGACAGACCGAGGCCGGCTCCCAGCTCAGGTAGATAGCGAGCAGCTTACTCCCATAGCGATTGGCTTATTTTTCAACCCTACTTTTCCACCCCATCGTTGAGACAGAGAGAGAAACATGTTCAAAAAAGCGTCTTTTATATTGGCCGGTACGTTAATGCTGACCGCTGCGATCGTCGCCGTATCGAAGCCTGCCCTCTTAGACATGCAAGCTCAGGCAGCAAAAGAGAGCGGTGTCCAGGCCGAGGACTCCTTGGTGCGTTCACACTCCCCCATCTTGGGACGAGAAGACGCGCCGGTGACGATTGTGGAATTCTTCGATCCGGCTTGCGAAGCCTGCCGTGCTTTCTATCCCCTGACAAAAAGTATTCTGGAAACCTACCCAGAAAAAGTGCGGCTCATCGTGCGCTACACTCCTTTCCACGGCGACGTATCGGACAAGGCCATTCGGGTATTAGAAGTTGCTCGTCGTCAGGGCGTCTTTGAACCGGTACTGGAGAGGCTGCTGGCTCGCCAGGATCAATGGGCTTCACATGGCAGTTTTGATGAATCCGCTATCCTCGATATCGCGAGCCAAGGAGGCCTTGATTTAGCGGCTGCCGAAGAGCAACTGACTTCTGCTGAGGTGCAGGCGGTGATTGACCAAGACATGGCGGATGTCAGAGCCAATCAGATTCGCCAAACACCTACCTTTTTTGTCAATGGCGAGCCTTTAGACCCCTTTGGTATGCAAGAGCTGATTGATGCCGTCGAGAGTGAAGTAGCGGAGATCTCTGGGGAAGAGGATGGCCAGTGATGCAGCGCTGGTGGTTACTAGGCTTGGTGGGCTTTTACCCCTTGCTAGCCGAAGCCAATTGGCAAACGCATCTGTCATTGCCTCCGTCTGAACTTAGCCCTGTCAAGTTACAGGCGGCTAGCGAGCAAGAAGGCACATTACCGCTCGATAGCGTTGATACCCTAACCTTTGGGCGTGATGTCGTCATTGATACCACCCTCTACGAGGCCTTGGCAGCAGAAGGTGTCCCAACGCGTTTCGCCACTAAACTGGAAACACTGCTCAGCGAGTTTATCGCAGCGCCGCTGGAGTTTTCTGGCAGTGAACGTATTCAATTAGTGTGGGAGGAAGATCGACGCCAGGACGGCGCCCGTGTTGGGCCACCACGCCTCAGTTATGCCGCTCTGCCTGATCAGGCAGAGCCCTTGGAGGTCATATGGCCGGTCACCCAAAAGGGGGACGTAGCTCTTTTCAAAAGCGACACCCTGCTAGGCACGTTGCGGTTGCCCGTGCTTAGTGCCCGCTTAACGTCTCGCTTTGGGAATCGGCGACATCCTGTGTATGGAGGGATGCGTCCTCATAATGGAATTGACTTGGCTGCGCCGACAGGAACGCCGGTCATTGCCACCGCACCTGGGCGCGTATCCTTTATGGGTCGCCAAGGGGGATATGGGCAGGTGATCGAGGTGGAGCACGACACAGGGGCAATCAGTCGCTACACACACCTTAGCCGATTTTCCCCACAGCTAGTGGTTGGGGATTTAGTCAATGCGGGAGAGTCGCTCGGAGAGGTAGGTGCCTCTGGGGTCGCCACGGGGCCCAACCTACATTACGAAGTGAGAGTCAATAACCAGCCTGTTGACCCCCTTGGTCAAGGTCAACGCATCATGCTAGGCGAACAGCCGACTCAAAGTGAATATCAAGCGTCACTTTACGAGGCAAGAGATCGCTTAGAACAAGCTATCGGTACGGCGTCACTTTATGACTTGATCTCGTTTAACGAGCCGTAACCACTCGTGCTTAACAACGTTGCATGGGGGTTAGTAACGTGAACGTGCGCTTGTCTCGTTATGGAACCCAAGCCGTGTAATCACTCATCTATCACAACACAGGTAATCGGTATGGAAGAGGTTTCTCCCGTCACCATGGGGGTATTGGCAAGCCTTGCGGCGGGCTTGATGACGGCTGTAGGGGCGCTTCCTGTCTTGTTTACCAAAACACCGAATCGTGGTGTTCGCGATTTAGCGTTGGGGTTCGCCGCTGGTGTCATGCTAGCGGCCTCTTTCTTCTCACTGATCATACCCTCCTTAGAAGCCTCGGAGCTGCGTTATGGCGGTAGCGTGGTACCTGCTGCCATTGCTTGTGCGGCCATTTTGCTAGGGATTGGAATGGTCGCACTACTGAACGAGCTCTTACCTCATGAGCACTTCGAACAGGGGCGAGAAGGGCCAGAGGCTGCCTCACTACGCCGTATCTGGTTGTTTATTATTGCCATTACGATACACAACCTGCCAGAAGGGCTGGCCGTTGGCGTGGCCTTTGGCGCAGGGGGAAGCGAAGGAGGCATGCCGCTAGCGATTGGCATTGGACTTCAGAATGCCCCAGAAGGACTGGCCGTAGCAGTATCACTGCTAAGCGTGGGCTATTCACGTTGGCGGTCATGGACGATTGCCGCCCTTACGGGGCTTGTTGAGCCGTTGGGTGGCTTATTAGGCGCTGGAGTCATCAGCATGTCACAAGCGCTACTGCCCTGGGGGTTGGCCTTTGCAGCGGGGGCGATGTTGTATGTGATCAGTCATGAGATTATTCCCGAAACTCATCGGAGCGGGCACCAAAAAAAGGCCACGCTGGGCCTCTCCATCGGATTGGTACTCATGCTGTTTTTGGATGTTTCGCTGGGCTAACCATTGGGCGTGGGGCGTAGCGTTAGTGCTAACCCAAGTCGTGAGCCCCTCCGTGCGATTTTTCAGTGATACAGAGCTGATGATCACTGATGACCTCAATGATTCGGCAGCTTTCCACTTTACCACCGGCACACTGTGTGACCATCCGTTGAAGCTCCTCACGCAGTATGGACAGTCGTTGAAGGCGGGACTCCACTTTCTTTAGGTGATGCGTGGCGATGGCATCGACTTCTTGGCAAGGCATATCAGGTTGATCTGACATGGCCAAAAGCTCTCGCACTGACTCCACCGAAAAGCCAAAGTCACGGGCATGACGAATAAAGGTCAAGCGCCGCACAGCGTCGTCTCCATAGCGGCGCTGTCCTCCGCCGGTTCGTGTCGCATCGCGCAACAGCCCAATACGCTCGTAATAGCGAACCGTTTCAGGTTTGCAATCGGCTCGTCGTGCTAACTCACCAATGCTGATACTTTGCCCCATCATCGACATGGTAAAACTCCTTACGCAGGGCTTGAAGCTGTAGTTGCTACAAGGTTTACACTTCAAAACCATAGCTCATTGGGAGAAGAGGCACCATGAAAACATCAACGCAGGCGACAGCGCCTACCGTCTTGACACTGCGTGTTGAAGGCATGGACTGCGGCGGTTGTGAGCGCAAGGTTGTGTCGGCGCTAGAGCGGCTGGACGGCATTGAGGAAGTCACGGCAAGCTCCGTCACAGGATCGGTGAAGATTCACCAGCGCGATCATGGAGGCCCCTCGCAACAGACCATTGAGGGCATCCTGAACGAACTAGGCTATCAAGTGACTTCCCCTGCTGGCCAAACACGCGCATCTGGTGCTTCATCCTCTTGGTGGCAAACCGCTAAAGGGCGCTTGGTCATTATCACGGGAAATCTGCTGATCGTAGCCTTCGCGCTTCGTTTAGCATGGCCTGCGCTGGGTAATGTGCCGTTCATTCTGGCCACGCTGGTCGGCTTAATGCCCATTGCGCAGAGTGCCTGGGGCGCCCTCAAAATGCGCAACCCCTTTACCATCGAGATGCTGATGTGCATCGCTGCGGTTGGCGCATTGGCCATCAATGCTGCTGCTGAAGCTGCGATGGTCGTGTTCTTGTTCGCCGTAGGTGAGCTACTCGAAGGGGTAGCTGCGTCACGGGCGCGCCGCAGTATCTCAGCCTTGGCAAACTTAACACCCTCAACGGCGAGGCTGATGGACAACGGCCATCTGCGTGATGTCTCGGCGGAGTCACTTAAACCCGGTCAGCGTGTGCTGGTGCGGCCCGGTGATCGCGTACCCTGCGATGGACGCATCCTGGTGGGCACCTCCGACATTGACGAGTCGCCGGTAAACGGCGAGTCCATACCTCGTTCGCGAGCGCCTGGTGATGACATTTTTGCTGGCACAGTGAATCTTGATGCCGCCCTGGAGGTGGAGGTAACACGAGGCGCTGATGACAATACGATCGCACGCGTTATTCGTCTGGTTGAAGAAGCACAGGCCGCCAAGGCACCGATAGCACGCTTTATTGATCGTTTTGCGTATTACTATATGCCCGCCGTCGTCTTACTCGCCCTACTGATGGCGATAGTGCCACCGCTGGTATCGACCATGGCATGGTCGGAGTCGATTTACCGTGCGTTAGCATTGCTGTTAATCGCATGCCCCTGCGCGTTAGTCATTTCCACCCCTGCCGCCATCGCCGCCGGTCTCTCGGCGGGAGCTCGGCGCGGACTACTGATCAAAGGGGGAGCCGTTCTTGAACAGTTAGGTAAGCTTCGCTTGGTGGCATTAGATAAAACGGGCACCCTCACTGCGGGTACCCCAAGAGTCACAGATGTGGAGTCTTGGATTGCTGAGGAAGACGATAACAGCGTATTGCGGCTCGCCGCCGCAATAGAGCGGGATTCCAGTCACCCTATCGCCACGGCTATCGTTGAGCATGCCCGACAGTCGGGCATCAACCTCCCCACCGTCACCGGCGGCCGCGCTCTGGCGGGGCGCGGTGTTTCCGGCCAGGTGGAGGGTCGCGAGCTGAGCTTAATGACGCCTCGTCACCTTCACGAGAAAGTCATCCTTGAGGAAAGTCTCAGTGCTCGGATTGTCGCGTTAGAAGAAGCCGGTAAGAGCCTCGCTCTCCTCGTCGAAGGCGAGCGTTTACTGGGCTTGATCGCGGTTCGCGATGAGCCACGCGAAGATGCCATGGAAGGCCTAGCGGCGCTATCCCGTTTAGGCGTACAGGCGGTCATGCTCAGCGGTGATAATGCCCGCACCGTCGCTGCCACGGGGGGTCGCTTAGGCATTGAAGCGTACGGCGAACTAATGCCTGAAGACAAGGCAGCGTATGTTCGAGACTGGCAAGCGGCAGGCCGTGGCCCCATCGGTAAAGTAGGCGATGGCATCAACGATGCACCGGCACTCGCGGCAGCAGATGTGGGTATCGCGATGGGGGGTGGCACGGATGTGGCGTTGGAAACCGCCGATGCAGCCTTGCTCAAGAACCGCGTTACCGGCATCGCTGAGCTGATAGACCTCTCTCGTGCCACGCTGCGCAATGTGAAAACCAACGTTGTTCTCGCCCTTGGCTTAAAAGCCATTTTCCTAGTTACAACGGCGCTGGGTATTACCGGCATGTGGATTGCGGTGATGGCCGATACCGGTGCTACCGTCCTGGTGACGTTGAACGCCATGCGACTGCTGGGTTACCGCTTTTCGCCCAGTACCGCAATGACAGGCCTGTCACAAGGAAAAACAACGTCATGAGAACAGCGCCAAACGATAGCCCTTCACGTCGCTGGCCATGGTTCACATTAGCTTGCGTGATGGCTCTAGCCGATCAACTGGTCAAGGAAATTGTGCATGCCCAGATGTCGTTTGGCCAAGTCATTCCGCTAACGCCGTTTTTTAACTGGGTTTATACCGGGAACACAGGAGCCGCTTTCAGCTTTCTCGCAGAAGCAGGGGGTTGGCAGCGCTACCTCTTTCTTGGTTTAGCGTTGGTGGTGGTCGTCGTATTGGTTGTGCAGCTATGCAAACCCCTGTCGCGCTTGGAGGCCTGTGCGTACAGCCTGATTCTTGGCGGCGCGCTCGGTAATACTGTTGATCGCTTAGCGCGAGGGTACGTCGTCGACTATCTGGACATTTACTGGGGCGAATGGCATTGGCCCGCCTTTAACATGGCCGATATCGCGCTATTTGCCGGTGTATTGATGTTCGCGGTGGCGTTATGGCGTGAAAGTCCTGCTTTTAAGCGCTCTGAGTAACGCTATGGATGTGGTCGATAAAGATAAAGAATATACGCTTTTTGCTGGGCGCTCCTCACCAATAGTCGATTGCGTTGTAGCGCTCGCCGCTGGGGTGCTGACCACCTTGAGTGCCGCCCCCTTTTCCCTATGGTGGCTTGGCCCAGTGAGCGTGGCACTGGTCTATTGGAGAATAGCGTCGCTAACGCCCGCCATGGCCACCCTGCGTGGGTGGTGCTATGGGGTAGGCCTGTTCGGTTCAGGCACGTCGTGGGTCTTCGTTGCTATTCACGATTTCAGTGGCACCGGGGCCTTGGTGGCGATGCTCCTCACCACTCTTTTTGTCAGCGTCCTGGCGCTCTTCTTTGCAGTCCCCTTTGGGCTCTATCGACGCATCACGGGGCCACGGTTCGCCTTTCTTAGCTTTGCCGGTATGTGGGTGGTGAGCGAATGGCTACGCACTTGGATGCTCACCGGCTTTCCCTGGTTATTGCTGGGCACCTCTCAGATTGATTCTCCACTAGCCCCATGGGCGCCCGTTGGTGGTGTGTACTTGCTGTCACTCATGACCGCGCTGACAGGTACGTTAGGGGTAGAGGTACTGCGTCGCCGCTGGAGTTTCCTTGTCCCAATGGCCGCCTTGTGGATCGTTCCATTCCTATTGCCCGCCCAATGGACAACCCCGGCTGGCAAGCCCATCCGGGTGGCATTGCTGCAAGGGAATCTTGACCAGCGCATTAAGTGGACTGCCCAAGGGCAGCGCGAAGCGATCAGTATCTACACGACGATGACACGGGAGCAAGCAAGGGATATCGATCTCATCGTTTGGCCTGAGGCAGCCCTTCCCATGCTTGAGCAGGAAGCACAGCAAATACTTGAGCAAGTAGCGTCCGACCTGGGGCCTGACACCGCCTTGTTGACCGGCATTTTGCAACGCGACAGTGAAGGGCGCTCTTATAACAGCGTCATAGGGCTAAATGATGTGCAGGGCGAATACCAGAAGGCGCACTTGGTGCCCTTTGGCGAGTATTTGCCATTCCAAAGTCTCCTCGCTGGCACCCTTGCTTTTTTCGACTTGCCAGTACCTCGCCTGACCCCAGGGTCAGGCGAACAGGCTCCGTTACACGTGGCTGGAGCCACCATTGGCAATGCCATTTGTTACGAAATCATTTTTGCCGACCATGTCGCCCAACAGGCGCGTAATGCCGAGCTGCTATTAACGGTTTCCAACGATACGTGGTTTGGGCGCTCCATTGGCCCACACCAACATCTTCAAATGGCGCGTCTACGTGCCTTAGAAAATGGTCGTCACCTACTTCGAGCTACCAGTAATGGCGTGACGGCCATCATCGATTCACAAGGTCACGTCACAGCCCGTGCCCCACAGTTTGAACAGGCCAGTTTAACGGGCGAGGTGACCCCGATGCAGGGCCTAACTCCTTTCACACGCACCGGTAGTGGCCCCGCTTGGATACTCGCTGCGGTGCTGACACTGCTCGGGTTACAACTGAACTTATCTCGATCAAAAAACGACGCATTAGATGAAAAAGGAACCTAGCGATGCTCTTGGCAAAGAACGCAGCAATACTTAAGAGATTCCTCCCATGGCCAATGCAGATCGGCTTCATCGTGAGTGTGATGGTTTCGTTTCTGGCATGGCTCCCTGTCGCCATGGCGGCACAACCTTCCACTGCCCAGGAGACGGAATGGCCCAAGGGGCATTACCCGCTACCTGAGGAAGGCAATATTATCGGAGAGGCTGACACCTTCATCGTGAAGAATTACGAGGATACTCTGATTGATATTGCCAGACGTCACAACCTTGGCTACCAGGAGATTGTACGTGCTAACCCAGAGGTCAGTATTTGGGTGCCCGGAGTGGGTACTGAAGTAACCATTCCAGGACGCTTCATCCTGCCGAATGTCGAGCGTACTGGGGTCGTCATCAATATCGCCGAGCTGCGGCTTTACTACTACCCAGATGTCAAAACCGGTGAGACACCGCGCGTTGAGACCTATCCTATCGGCATCGGTCGCGAAGGGTTTGATACACCCCTTGGTGTGACCGAGACTACCATGAACATTAAAAACCCCGCATGGTACCCGCCTGAGTCGGTAAAACGTGAAGCGGAAGCACGCGGCGAAACCGCACCAAGCGTTGTACCGCCCGGCCCCGATAACCCGCTAGGAGACCATGCCATCATCCTAGGCTTCGATGGCTATTTGATTCACGGCACCAACCAGCCCGATGGCATTGGCATGCGCGCAAGCCGAGGTTGTATCCGCATGTTACCCAAAGACATCGAATCTATATTTGACCGCATTCCACCCGGCACCCAAGTCAACATCATCAATCAGCCGATCAAGATAGGTTGGGAAGGCGGTCAGCCGCTGATTCAAGCCTTTCCGCCGCTTGGAGAAGAAGAGCACAGTATGACCGCACTCACAGAGACCATGACACGCCTTAACCAATACAATGTCGATAACGTAAACCTCGATTACGAGCAGCTCAGCGATGTCCTGTCACTCTCTAACGGGCTTATAACCCCACTACATCCAAAGCAGGAACAGGAGCCACAGCGCCACAGCCCAGAAGAGAAGGCTATCAAGGGCATTTATGAAGACCTGGTTTTGACGTCATCTCAACGGTCATGACACGCCTTTTGGCACCCCGTTGAGCCCTGGCATATAGGTAGAGAGCCATAGCCCCGTCCAAACGGCGGGGCGACATTCGCCTACAGAGTCGCGGGGCCCTCCAAGTGACTGCGCGCTATCAGTGTCTTAGCACTCAATATCCAGAGGCAGCCAGTAGGTAACGCCACCCACTACCACCTGTATCCCGTCTGTCGTCCGCTCTACGGTCTGTTGTCGAAGCATTTTCTGCGTTAATTTTGTGTCATGGAAATACTCCATGGCAGCAACGATCCATGCCTCCCTCCAGGCCTCTCCTTGATCAGCACACCGGGCCATCGTCATCAGGGTGCGGGCTAGTGTTTCTTTTCGCCGCTTTCTTGCCCGTTTTACATCCACCCGAGGAGCCAACGTGGTGGCATGTTGGCGATTTAAGAAATTAGTAAACCCCGTGACCGAGGCTGCTTGTCCGGGCACCGCATGCAAATAGTTGTCCACATCGCCCTGTTGAGGCAGTCGCTGCCCCTCCCGGTCAGTAGCGAGTAGCAATGCGGCTGCCGCTCTTAGTGCAAGTCGTGCGGAGGTGTGGGACGTTTTGCCCGCCTCTATACGGGTTTCCAATTGCAGCCAATAGGCTTGCAGCACTTGGTCTGATAGCGAAGCGAACGGCATAGAACTGAGACACGCTTGAATACGTCTTTTCTCTGAGTCGATCCGCTTTGCTTGGTGATCCGGCTCTACCCCTTGCTCTTCATGCAACCATCGCATGGGAAGCCTCACACGCCGCAAGCCCTCCGCCCCGAAGTGATGAAGTAGCTCCGAATAGCTCGGTATCCGTGACCATGCCTGGTCGAGCTCAAGGAAGAACGAGAAGAAATGATTGATCTTGAGGGCAGCCTTATGCGGCCCAGTGATACGAATCAGCCATTCACCAAATTCCCCAAAGGCCTCACTTAACGCTTTGGTAGTGATACCGGCTTGGCCAATGGTGATGCGTTTACGGCATGTTCGCGTC
This sequence comes from Halomonas sp. 111, assembly GCF_052379685.1. NCBI lineage: Bacteria > Pseudomonadati > Pseudomonadota > Gammaproteobacteria > Oceanospirillales > Halomonadaceae > Halomonas > Halomonas sp. 111. The sequence continues at coordinate 6,972 of NZ_JBQSYV010000021.1, read as the reverse complement.
CAATAGCAGGGCTCACAGGCATCACCTCGACCCGCTGGCATGGGATTACCACACGATGGGCAGGCAATTTCCCCTTGCTCATTACAGGCTTTGCACAACGCATCCCCGTTGGGTGCCACCACCAATAAACGATGTCGACGACATGCAGAACAGGTACCGTGGTCTGCTGTCGAACAGCGTGGACATAAGCGATGATCATGCCCCATACGCGCCACTCGGGTAAGACGTTGAGATGCTTTCCCACACGCCTCGCAGGGCTCTGGTTCTTTGAAATAGGGAGCGCAGGCGATACAGACAGGGCCGTAGGGAGTGACCTTGCCGATGTTGTAGTCTGAACTGGCTTTTCCACATCGTGCACACGGTTTGTCAACGTTGCACTGACGACAGACGGCGTCTGGGTCATTCTTAGGCAGACGGGCTAACTCACCACATCGTGGGCACATCCGCCGCTTAAACACACGAGCATAGCAAGTTGAACAGTAGCCGTGCCCTTTATGGCGTCGCCACAATTTGGAGACTTCTCGGCCACACTCATCGCAGTCGACCGTTTGGTGTTGATTCAAGAGGTTGGCTCCGCTTTCATTCTGCGTTTTAAACGCGCCCATGAGGCTCTAACAGCGCGTTCCGACATGGGGCGACAAGCCGGGGGAACACGGCGGCGATGCGGCCCATGAGGGTGGTGAGATAACCGTGATAGCAGCGGCAACAACACAACGGGGGGCGACCTTCGGGGATCATGAAGCGCGCTCGTTTTGACATTGCACGCGACCAGAACGCTGAACGTTTCTTCAAGGCCCATACTGAGCAAGCGTTCCAACGCTACCAATAAGGCACTACGCTCGCTGACAGCCAGCAGCTCAAACGCCAGGCCAGACACAGGCATTCGGCAATCCGTAACCGAAATGCCCAATGAAAGAAGCGCATCGGCCAGGGGTGACACAGGCCGCCGACTTGCACGCCGTATAACGCCAATAAAAAAGGCCACCATAGAAAACCAATCGGCGGGTGCGATAGAGGCCTGCCTAAACGTCACCTTATCCTGTTCTAACACACGATCAGCCATCACTTGAACACTGAACGCTTCAGGTAAAGGCGACGTGCATACCGCCTTTCTAAAATCGTTATGACACCGGCTGCATTGAGCTAAATGTTGATCTTCCGCTGTCAGGCGATGGGGCTCTATAGGGGCCTTGCATGCTGGGCACTCATCTACCAGCTGCACCCCATGAAAGCGGCACCCAGTGTGCCAAGCGAATCGCCAGTGCCGGCGCAAGTAGGGGGTTGAGTCCTCTGCCAAGCACAACGTGCATACCTGTTGTCCTCCATGGCGGGTTCGATTTCGGCTGCCGAGTGCCAACAACCAGGGCCAAGTCCGGGTTTCCGGTAACGAGTAACCGACCACTTTCTCACAATCGTCCCGCATCCCCGCTTTCTGAAACTTAGCGGAAGATATCCCCGAGGCATTCACTAATGGGCGCATTCTTGCGAGGGGTATTTCCCTATCAATGTCCCTCGTCCATATACGCCATGTTGGCCAAATAGCCCCGGTGAGCGACAAAGGATCACACCCCTGTCGCAACGCCGCCCGAACGAGCCATGATGAAAGGGACTCCTCAGGCAGCAGGGGCACACTCAGCGCCCAGGTCATTACAGCATCACTTCCCTAATGCCACGGGTGGGCCGCACCCATGATTTACTCTGAATAATTTTCTCATCGATGCACTCAGCTCCAGACAAAATAGCGGCATTTGCACACTCAATCAGCAGCCGGTGCAGGTCACCCAAATTACCGCCAGAAATCGCGTGGAGCTGGGTCGCCAATTGGGGCTCATGCAGTTGGGAAGGATGTTTGAGAGGTAATATCTTCTCAAAGCCAGCGAGCAGCTTCTGAAACTCCTGATTGAGCTCCCACTTTGGTAACGCGACCACATCAAAGCGACTCGCATGCTGTGGGTCTGAATGCAGCACACGCACAGCATCTTGCGTCCCCACACCAACGATGGGAATCATTAGCTCATTGCATAAAAGCTTAATGGCATTCATCGTTTCGCGCTGCTTAACAGCACCACCGGTTAACAGAGAGTGAAACTCATCGATGATCAGTAAGCGCGTATGGCAAGCACGCAGTTGATGAATCACCTGGTAGCGCAGCTTGGGAACAGGATCTGTAGGCCGGTAGGGAGCCCAGAAACTCTCTAGCACTGCGATATACAGACTTTTCTCATCGGCACTCGGGGGAGCCTGAGTGACAACAACAGGCTTCACGGGCTCTACGTCTTCATTCACGTAGCCTTCACCGTACTGCTTACGAAACCGTTGAACGATGGTTGTCTTTCCGTTGTTGGAGTCACCCACGAGCAAGAGGTTAGGCATACGAGGACGACTGGGCTTCTCCATCAACCCACGCATGACCTCAATGACACGATTGGCCAATGGATAGCCCAACCAGCGCGGTTGATCCATAAACTCCATTCGCTCTTTAGCGGACAGCCCCAAGACGTGACGAAGATCAGGATGAAGGTGTGTGCTCATGCTATGTCCCAGTTCACATCGATATCACCCGTTAAAAGACCGTCCCCTTGAGCGGGTGTCTCTTTAGGGGCCGCAGTTGAGGGCGCATGTAAAAGGGGATCTGCAGGCGTCACCTTCTTCTCATGCTCTTTACGTCGTTGTGCCTGACGGCGACTTCGCTTAGTACGTGCTTGCGACTCCTCCACATGGGTTCGCAGCTCACTAATAGCGCGTAGAATTTCAGTCTCATTGACCGAGTTTCTTCCTTCCTGCCGAAGGCGCGCTTTAGCTTGGGCATACTCCCAAACACTCATCGAGGGGAGGGCAAGATTGGCAAAGGGCACGCGAAAATAGTGCCCGAGCTCCGGGTCTTTGAACCAAATGACACTAATGTCGCGAGGGTCGCGCCGGAAAACAAAGGTGCGTTTCTTGTCTGGCATGTCTGGATCTTTGGCATTGATCCAAGGTCTTAGCGCTTCATCGTAATAGTTTATGCCATCGATGGTCACACCAAAGGTCTGGATCGTACGCTGAAAGCTGGGCAAAAAATCGAGCAATACAGAGAGCCTGTCAGCAGGCCTCGGCGCTAATCCCACTCCCTGCACATCCGCATTGCCAAACACACCAATTTCCCACTTTTTCATCGGCGACATACCAATCCCAGAATGAAGGCGCTGGTGGTAAACCTTGCAAATCAACGTCACCAGCCACTCTTCAAACTCGCTTTTCGTCATGGCCGCGTGCTTCTCTGGATCGTATCCCTCTTTCTCTTTAATGGAGGAGAAGGTCGTCCCAGGCAGGTTATGGATTTCCTTTAGAAGAGAGCCCAGTACCCGCTCAATGTGGCCACCATAACGAGGCTGCTTAACAGGCCGAAACTCAAGGTTGACCCCATAGGCTAGGCATGAGCGCCGAAACGTCTCAGAGCGAAAATCTGGGCCGTTATCGACATGAATCGTGGCGGGTGTGCCCCATACCGGCCACTCAGCCTCCACATTATGCAGTAGCAACCACTCATCTTTAGGAAGCATGGAGTGCGCCACACACATGCCGACAGATGTTTCAGAGGGCGGGTCAAACGACAAGTAATACCCCGTGACCATGCGAGTAAACACGTCCATGGCCAACGTAATCCATGGGCGACCAATCGGCTTGCGATACACGTCATCGACCAAAATAATATCGGCAGGCGTGTGGTCAATCTGCATAACGGCTAACGGATAGTCCGCATTGGGAAATTTTCCGGCAGCCGGCTGGAACTTGTTAATGGCTTTGTCTCTAAAACCATGGCCACGCAACCGGTCACGCTCTGGGATATCACGCAGACGAGCACGAACGGTACCAGGGCTCGGCGGGTCGATGCGCCGTTCATGGCAGCGCCGCATGACTTCCTGTACCGCTTTTTGTGCGGACGGACGCTGCAGCGTCAAATACACCTCTTTGATGACTTCCTGAATCACTGCCTCGGCATGCGCGGGAATACGCGACTTTCCCTTCTTCCACCCTGGCTTTTGAGGAATCAATGCGAGCACCGAGCCCGTCGCTTTATACCGCTTCAACCAACGGTAGATCGTAGCCGTATCAACCCCCGTTTGTTTCGCACGCTCCTCCGCTGCATCCCGCCCCACCGTATGGCGATCCACCAAGGGCTTAATGATGGAAAAGCGATGCTCGGCCTCCCGCCAATCGGCATCCCCAATCTCGGACATATCCTGCTCAGGGGATACGGACCCGCTATTGAGAGGCGCTAGTTCTTTGATGCGAAGCGGGCAACTACGCCCGGACTCAACGGCAATGCCAATGACTGTCTCAAAATCGAGCACCTGGGAAATTCGGTAAACGGTGCCATCTTTCTGAACCTGCTCACCCACCATAATCTGCAAGTGTTGGCGTGTTTGGGCGACGCCGTTATTGGGTTCAGTTGCGCTGCCACGATGGTTATTCATAATCGGGTACCCATACCTCCGATAGAGGACTGAAGGATTGGGCCATATCGCAATCTAACTGCCGAGTCGCCAGTAGATGCCATAAATGCGCAATCCCCTCTGCCCGGTAAATATCGCCCATAAAGTGCCGAGAAAGCAGGTAATCCAAGGTCGCCACCCCCATTTCCCTCACCGTGTTGAGGACTGCCTGGCTTTCGACAGAGGGAAACACCATCCGCTTGTAGCGCGCTAGGAAGGTAATGTTGTCCAAGGTCTTATCACGAATGCGGCTTTCATCATGAATGCGAAACGCCCAGCCCTCATTGTTGGCATGCCGTATCGCCGCCTTCCATTTAGGCGACCATTCACGCCAATGTGCTTGCCACTTTTCCCGTGGTTTGACCTCCACCAGGAGAGGTTTTGGGTAATCCCTGTAATGACGGTTACCGAGACGGTAATAAACCAAATAGTCAGGTGTGTAGGTGTAGCGCCTACCGGTCACGGGATGATGAAACGGGATCTCGCACGGCTGGGATATCACACCAAGGACGCTCACATCAAAGTCAGCCTTGATGAGGAAATCACGTTCGAGCGTCGACTCGAACGCAATAGACTCCTCCCCGCGAAAGGCATAGTAGCCAGACACACTTCGTCGGGTAGGGCCGATTTTACGAACGGATGTAGGCAGTGGCATGGGCAGTCGCACCAAATGTTGAATAAAACAAGACCTGTCGCATCAATTGCTATTAATTCTGTCGCACTCAATCCTGTACAGACTACCATAATAGCCCGATATTACGCCCTGAGGGTCGCACTAATTGCTGAAAATGACAGTGGCTCAAAACCCAAACCAGGAGAAATCTCGCTTGCCCATCACGGTGTGCTTTTTTTAGACGAGCTGCCGGAGTTCTCCCGCAACGTGCTAGAAGTTCTGCGCCAGCCACTGGAGACAGGCGAAATACATCTGGCCCGGGCCAGCCACGAACGCCGATACCCGGCTCAGTTTCAATTGGTAGCCGCTATGAATCCTTGCCCTTGCGGGCATTTGGGCGACCCACGCCAGCGTTGCCAATGCACCGCCAGCCAGATTCAGCGCTACCAAGCGCGGCTTTCCGGCCCGCTGTTGGATCGTATTGATCTACAGGTCGAAGTTCCCGCGCTACCGCCCGAACAACTCACCGCCCAGACCCAGGGCGAATCATCAGAAGCAGTGCGCGAGCGCGTGATGGCCGCAAGAGAGCGCCAAATGGCGCGCGGCGCACTCAACAGCCAGTTAAGCGGTAAAGTCCTGGAAGCCGCCTGCGCACTTGACGATGAGGAGCGCGCCTGGCTTGCCAGCGTTCTGGAAAAGCTCAAGCTCTCCGCCCGCGCCTACCACCGCGTGCTGCGCGTAGCACTGACGCTGGCTGACCTACAGGGCGAGCCCAAGCCCTCCCAACCGCACCTGATCGAGGCCATTGGCTATCGGCAGCTGGATAGGCTGTTGAAGGGTGCTTAATGAAGTGGCTGAGCAGCGTATATAGTTCTCTGAATTAGGCATTGCCTGTCAGGTCATCAAATTATAGGTATGTCATTGCTTACCTGGCAGCGAAAAATCCAGGCACTTCTTATCAATCAACGTTTCCAGTGCTACTACAACAGGGCTTTCAGAAGCGGTAACAAGGATAAGCGGGCAATTGGATGCAATATCTGCCAAGGGGACTGCGACTAAACTGGACGAAATTTCAGCCACACTCTTAGGCAGCACGGCTATGCCAATCCTGGCCATGGCGAAGCAAAGCATGCTTGAAATATCAGGCACCTCTAAAGCATTCGCCAATGATAGCCCGGCACTCTCTGACAAGCATTCGATCTGACGTCGAAGAAAGGTTTGCTGGGTGGCAGGTTGTAAAAGTAATCGCTCGTTACTTAGGTCTTTAAGAAAGAGTCGATGGGCTGGGGCAAGATGGTGGTCTGGATGGATGAGGACATAAAGTGGCTCTTCTCCCAAGAGATGTTTTCTCAAGCCCTTGGTAGCAGTTTCAGGTATATCTGCTCTTAAAACAGCCGCATCCAGATGGCCCGAACGCAGCGAGGAAAGGTGGTCAAGCGCATTTCCGTAATGAAGCTGAAGTGTAAGATGAGGCCTTTTTTCAAGCACTGTGGCCAGCGCTGAGGTAAACACTGGCGAAAAAATAGCGCTCGCGGAGTAACCTATGTGGAGAGAACCTGCTTCACCGGCATCAGCTTGTCGAACAAGGCTCAAGCTTTGCCTTGCCGATGATAAAAGATTAATCGCCTCTATCAAGAAAACCTCACCTGCACGCGTTAGCTGTACCCCATGCGTATTTCTTAAAAATAGCTTTACATCTAGCATCTCCTCTAAATTTTTTATTGTTTGACTTAGTGGCGACTGGGTTATGTGTAAACGCTCGGCCGCCCGCCTAAAGTTAAGCTCCTCTGCTACTGCAACAAAATAACGTAACTGTTTAAGCTCAAACATAAAACCACTCACCGTGAGATAAAAAAAGACATTCCATCTAAACAAAAACTTATA
>NZ_JBQSYV010000020.1:0-86162 GCF_052379685.1 Halomonas sp. 111 | reverse complement strand
GATATCCACCAACGTGTAAGAAAAGTAAAAAATTGCCAAGAGCGTAGTGACCACGTTCAGCGAGTATAGACGTTCGTCGTGCCGATCTACGTCGTACTTTTTCCGAACTGTTGTGCCATTAATTTGTTGGGAAAGCTGCTTAAAGTAAGGAAGTTGATACACGACGCTCCCCTTGGCCCGGTAGAGCTGGCATTACGCGATCTTTACAGGGGTAAGATCTTAAAACCAGTCGTTTTAGCAGGGCAGGCCATAGCGTAAGGTGAAATTTATTTAAAACCGACATGGCATCATCGGCCATTTTTGTTGAAAGGGTAGGTATACCACAACATAACGAATGTTTAGACTTCTTTAGGTATCGCCTTTGTCAGTTAGTCTCGGCTTGGCGGCTAGCGCCAAAAAAACTGCTGTAAAAGCGGTCTAGACAAAAAAAACCAAGTTAAACCACTTCGCTTTCAAAAACACTTCGTGCGTCTTCTCCCTTACGCTAGGCACATCGAAAGGATCGGCCAAAAGCCGGTCTTTTCAATCGTCAACGTGCAACGGTTTGTCGCCGGTTAATGGCTTCAACCAGGGGAGGTGCCCATGACCACACTATCGACCACGCTGGTGAAACGGCTAGAAGATCCGCGCCTGTTTCGCCAGTACGCTTATGTGAATGGCAAGTGGACGCATGGGGAAGGTGGCCGTGAAGAAGCGGTGTATGACCCAGCAACCAACGAAGCGATCGGGCATATCCCTCTGCTTGAAGCCGAGCAGATTACCGCGGCGGTGGATGCCGCTGAGGCAGCCTTTGTTCACTGGCGCGCACTGCGTGTCGATGAACGCTGCGAGCGCTTGCTGGCTTGGTACGATTTGATTCAGGCCAACCGCGAAGACCTGGCGACCATCATGACCCTGGAGCAGGGCAAACCGCTGCCCGATGCACGGGGCGAAGTAGAGTACGGAGCAAGTTTCGTGCGCTGGTTTGCGGAAGAGGGTAAGCGCACTTACGGGGAAACGATCCCCAGCCATATTCCTAATGCCTCGCTGGGCACTATTAAAGAGCCTGTTGGTATTGCCGCGATGATTACGCCGTGGAATTTTCCGCTGGCAATGATTACCCGTAAAGCGGCGGCCGCGCTGGCTGCTGGCTGCCCGGTGATTGTGAAACCGGCCAATGAAACGCCTTTTTCAGCGCTGGCGCTGGCAGAATTAGCCGAGCGGGCAGGCATACCGGACGGTATCTTTAACGTTGTCTTGGGTGAGCCTGCCGAGGTTTCTAAAATACTGTGCAGCGAGCCACGCATCCGGGCGCTATCGTTTACCGGCTCCACCCGCGTTGGCCGCCTGTTAATGGAGCAAAGTGCGGGAACCGTTAAGCGCCTTTCACTGGAGTTGGGCGGTAATGCGCCGTTTATCGTTGGGCCGGATATGGACCCCAAAGAGGCGGCTTACGCGGCGGTAGACGCCAAGTTTCAAACGGCGGGGCAGGACTGTTTGGCGGCCAACCGGATTCTGGTGCACGAATCCATTCATGACGCCTTTGTTGAACAGTTTACCGAGCGCATGGCGGCATTAACCGTCGGCAATGGTTTGCAGGGCGAGATCGATCTTGGCCCGCTGATTCACCGCCAGGCGGTAGAGAAGGCCGCCTCGATTGTCGATGACGCGATTTCTCGGGGCGCCACGCTGGTGATGGGAGACCAGAACCAAGCGCCGGGCGAAAACTTCTTTATGCCGGTGCTATTAACAGGCGTAACGCCACAAATGAAAGTCTGGCGGGAAGAGAACTTTGCCCCCGTGGCCGGGATTACCGCTTATTCGAGCGACGAAGAAGTTATTGAGCTTGCCAATGATACTGAGTATGGCTTGGCGGCCTATGTGTATACCCATGATATCCGCCGGATCTGGAAGCTGATGCGTGCGCTGGAGTACGGCATGGTCAGTGTAAACTCCGTCAAGATGACCGGCCCACCGGTACCCTTTGGCGGCGTGAAGCAGTCTGGCCTTGGCCGTGAGGGCGGCGCCACCGGTATCGACGAGTACCTCGAAACCAAGTATTACTGCTTAGGCGCGCTGGGGTCGGTTTCGGGAAGCTAGCTGCGCTGATGGTATAAAAATTTACGTTGTTACTAATTTTAAAAAAAATCTTCCTGACTGTAGGAAGGTTTATTGTACAGAGAGAACGTTATGAGCCAACATCAGGACCTGATCGAACGCGACCGCAAAGTCACTTTTCACGCCTCTACCCACCTGCGTGACTTCGCCCATGGCGATGCGCCGGGCCGTGTGATTACCGGCGGTAAAGGCATCAATATCGTGGATAAGGATGGCCGCGAATTTATCGACGGCTTTGCCGGGCTTTACTGCGTTAATATCGGTTATGGTCGCACGGAAATTGCCGAAGCCATTTACAAGCAGGCGATGGAGCTCTCTTACTACCACACCTATGTCGGCCACTCGAACGAGCCGCAGATCGCGCTTTCTGAGCGTATTCTGAAAATCGCTGGCATGAACATGTCCAAGGTCTACTACGGCATGTCGGGCAGTGACGCTAATGAAACCCAGTTGAAAATTGTGCGTTACTACAATAACGTACTTGGCCGCCCGCAGAAGAAAAAAGTTATCTCGCGTATGCGCGGCTACCACGGTTCGGGCATTGCTTCTGGTTCCTTGACCGGTCTTAAGGCGTTTCATGACCACTTTGACCTGCCGATTGATACCATTCGGCATACTGAAGCGCCGCACTACTACCTGCGTGCCGCCGAGCAGCATGGCATGACGGAGCTTGAGTTTTCCTCCTTCTGTGCCGACAAGCTGGAAGCGATGATCCTCGAAGAAGGCCCGGATACGGTGGCGGCGTTTATCGGCGAGCCGGTATTGGGCACAGGCGGTATCGTACCGCCGCCCGAAGGTTACTGGGATGCGATTCAGGCGGTATTGGCCAAGTACGATGTACTGTTGATTGCCGATGAAGTGGTATGTGGCTTTGGGCGTACCGGCTCTGATTTTGGTAGCCACCACTACAACATGAAGCCGGACCTAGTCACGATTGCCAAAGGCCTGACCAGCGCCTATCAGCCGCTTTCTGGCGTGATTGTGGGTGAAAAAGTATGGCAAGTGCTTGAGCAGGGCACGGGGGAGTTTGGCCCAATCGGTCACGGTTGGACCTACTCTGGCCACGCGCTGGGCTGTGCCGCCGGTATTGCCAACCTGGATATCATCGAGCGTGAAAACCTGGTGGGCAACGCGGCTGAAACCGGTGCGTACTTCCAGGCGCAGCTTAAGGCCACGTTTGAAGGCCATCCGCTCTTGGGGGATGTACGCGGTGTTGGCTTAATGGCCGCGCTTGAGTTCTCACCGGATGCCAAGCAGCGCCTGCACTTTGACCCTGCCCTCAAAGTAGGACCGCGAGTGGCCGCCGCCGCCATGGAAGAGAACCTGATTGCTCGCGCCATGCCCCAAGGCGACATTTTAGGTTTTGCGCCTCCGCTGACCATTAACCGCTCAGAAGTTGATGACGTGATTGGCCGTGCCAAGCGCGCCATTGACCGGGTAACCGATGAACTTACCCGCTCAGGCGATTTAAAAGCGGGCCATCAGGAAGCTGCGTTGACGATTTAATGAAAAGACGCTGATCTGGTAACGCCGCTGCTTACTTATGCAGCGGCGTTTTTGTTTTTGGGGTGGGAAGCTATGCTACTAAATACAGTGACGGTGAACGGATACGTTAGGAGTGGCTATGCAACCGGTATTGGCTTTCGATGTATATGGCACGCTGATTGATACCCAAGGCGTTACGGCGGAACTCGAACGGCGACTTAACGATGCCTCCAACGCAGAAGAATTTGCCAAGCGCTGGTGGGAAAAGCAGCTTGAGTACAGCTTTCGGCATGCCTTAATGGGCGCTTATGTGCCTTTTCCAGAATGCACGAGAGAAGCTCTGGTGTTTACCAGCCGCGCGCTGCAAGCAGGTCTTTCTGACAATGACCACGACCACCTCATGGATGTATATGCAGAGCTTCCCGCCTTCCCGGATGTGGTGGATGCGCTTGATCAGTTGCGTGACGCGGGCATTCGTTGCGTGGCGTTTTCCAATGGCACGACGGAGGCGGTAACTCAGTTACTGGTACGTGCCGGTGTAGAAAGCCACATGGATGCGGTGATCAGCGTGGATGATATCAAGCGCTTTAAGCCAGACCCGGCGGTATATAGCTATCTTCGCTCACAGCTGGAAGCGCGCCCTGAGCATACCTGGTTAATTTCAAGCAACGCCTTTGATGTGATTGGTGCAACCCATGCCGGGCTGCGAAGTGCCTGGGTGCGGCGTCATTCCGATGCGCCCTTTGATCCCTGGGGCATTGAACCTGATATGACGGTGCCTGACTTGGAGGCCTTGGCCGAGCGTATTATTTGCCAGGTTGTTAACCGATAAGAACAAGCCGCATAATGACGTACGATTCATATATCAGGACACGATCATGTCAGAGAAAATTTACTGTATTGCTGGCTTCAAACCCAAACCAGGCAAAGAGGAAACGGTGTTTAAAGCGCTTCAGTCGCTGGAGCCAAACACACACCGGGAAGATGCCTGCATTCACTACACGGTGACCCGCCAGATCGATAATCCCTTCGCTCAAGGCACCAGCTATCCGATTGTATTCCATGAAATCTGGGCGAGCCGTGAAGAGTTTGAAGCACATTGTCAGCGTAAAGAGATCCAGGACTTCTTTGCCAAGCACGTTGAATCACCGGATGGCGATATCGAAGATGCCAACGTATGCGTGTATACCGATGAACCGTGGAATTTTGATGCCCCCAAGGTATAACCCCAGCGTGTAGAATGGGTCCACGACACCGATAAACGCGGAGCAACCATGACCGAAACGAAAATGAACGTTGAAAGCTTTAACCTGGACCATACCAAGGTTAAAGCGCCTTATGTACGTCTTGCTGATATCAAACAGGGCCAGAACGGCGACCAGATTCATAAATATGATCTGCGTATCTGCCAGCCGAACAAAGAGCACATGGAGATGCCTGCGCTGCATTCTCTTGAGCACTTGATGGCTGAACTATCGCGTAATCATACCGATAAAGTGGTCGATATCAGCCCGATGGGCTGCCAAACCGGCTTTTATATCGCGATGATCAATCACGATAACTACGACGACGTGTTAACCATCATTGAGCAAACGCTGAACGACGTTCTGGTGGCCACTGAAGTGCCTGCCTGTAACGAAATGCAGTGCGGCTGGGCCGCGAGCCACAGCCTGGAAGGCGCCCAGAAGCTTGCTCGTGACCTGCTTGCCAAGCGTGGCGAATGGACGCAAGTGTTTGCATAAAACGGCCTTTTCAAACCGTTTTTAAGACCGTTCGTTTGACGCCGCTGCAGAGAAAACAAGAACGCCTTCTTCACGGAGGCGTTTTTGTTTGAGCGTTTCTTATAACCGCGTATCAGCGGCCAGTTGCTCAATAGAGCGGGCGACGTCCTGAGCGTCGTGGAGAATCTTGTTCACAATCGCATCAATTTCGCTAACCCTGGATTGCCCGGCTTTGCTTTGTTGAATGACCTGTTGCATGGCTTCGGTGGTGCGTTCGACAAGGTTACTGTTGTCTTTTAGCACTTGGGAAATTTGTGCCACGGCTTCGCTGGACCCTTTAGCCAGTTGGCGTACCTCGTTAGCCACCACGGCAAAGCCGCGCCCTTGTTCACCGGCGCGGGCGGCTTCAACCGCGGCGTTAAGAGAAAGCAGGTTGGTTTGGCTGGCTATTTTGGCAATAGAGGCCGTAATCGCATGAATACTTTGCGACTGTTTATGCAGGGCCTCTACCAGCTCTTGTGCCTGGGCCAGCGTTTGAGCGGCTTGCTCTGAGCCCTTTACCATCTCATCCAAGTGGTCGAGGCTATCTTTGGCGGTACGCTCAATTTGTGACGTGCTGGTTTGGGCGGAGCCAATTGTTCCCGTTGTCGCGTTGGCTTTGTCGACCAGTTGGGTGATGTCCGCTGCGAATTTTACGACCTCGGTCACATTGCCATCTTCATCTTTAACAGGGTTGTAGGTGGCTTCTAGCCAGATGCTTTGGCCATTTTTAGTGATGCGCTCAAAGCGGCCTTTGGTAAAGTCCCCTTGGGCCAAGCGCTCCCAAAAATCAGGATTGTTACGATAGAAGTCAGGTGGGCAAAACATACGGTGGTGTTGACCAATAATATCTTTTTGTTGATACCCCATCGCGGCTTCAAAGTTTTTATTGGCTTCGAGTATTTCCCCTTGAGGGGTAAACTCAATGACGGCCATTGAGTCATTGAGCGCCTTTAGCACGGCCTTTTGCCGTTGAGATTCTTGATGACGCTGGGTGACATCATTCGCTACTTTCAGGATTTCCGTCACATGGCCTCGAAAATTTCGTATAGGCACATACGTCGCCTCTAACCAGACTTCTTCACCGTTGGCACGTACGCGACAAAAACGACCCTGACGGCTATCCCCTGCCGCTAATGAGTGCCAAAACTGCTGATACTCGGTACTGCTGACTTCCTGCTCATCACAAAATATGCGGTGATGCTTACCCTTTATATCGTCTAGTTGATAGCCCATCGCCTCAAGAAAAGGCGGGCTGGCATCCTTAATAATGCCCTGAGGCGTAAATCGAATACACGACGTATGGCGTTTTAAGGCGAGGTAGAGAGGGGCATTAAAAAAGCTTATACGCATTTTTTTGCCTTCTATATTAGGAAGCAGCTAAAAAAGAAGTAGCCAAATAGGAAGGAGCAGGAGCGCTTTAACTATAGTTGACTTTTTGCAATATAAAACTGCGTAACGAAGATGACAAGTACCAGCTATAGAGAGGAGGAAATTGAGCCAGCAGGGAGCGCTATCCATGCCTGAAAAGGCGTACAGAGGTCTATTGACAGACATCTAGATTGCTCCTATAAACACTTATACTCACCACCTCAGGTTCTCATGTTCCTTCTCATCACGATTGCCACGCTTTCCATCGCACTGTCTTTTTTGTGTTCTATTCTTGAAGCGGCTTTACTCTCTATTACGCCCAGCTATATTGCCAGGCTAAAAGAAGAGAAACCCAAGCTGCATGCCTCGCTTAATCAGCTTAAGACCAGCATTGACCGGCCCTTGGCGGCGATACTGACGCTTAATACAATTGCGCATACCGTTGGTGCAACGGCAGTGGGCGCGCAAGCGGCAGTGGTATTCGGCGAAGCCTCCATCGCCATTGTGTCTGCTGTCATGACAATGCTGATTCTGGTGCTGTCTGAAATTATCCCCAAGACGATTGGCGCCACTTATTGGCGCGGGCTGGCACCACTTTTGCCGCGTTTACTAAAGCCGATGATAGTGGGGTTACTGCCCTTTATCTGGATGTCGGAGCAGATTACGCGTCGGCTGGGTACGTCAGAGCATGATGTTGATCTACGTGATGAGATCAAAGTGCTGGCGCGCGTAGGGCTTGAGGAAAAGGTGTTGGATGCCGACGAGTCGCGCACCATCATCAATATGCTTAACTTGCATGACATTGCCGTAAGCCAGGCTATGACGCCAAGAACGGTATGCGTGACAGTGCCCCCTAATATGGACGTCAAAACATTTGATCAGCAGTACGGGAAGACATCCTTTACGCGCTTTCCCGTTATGGATAACGGTGAAATGGCCTTTGGCTATGTGCATAAATCCGATATGTATCACGCCGATGACGCCAAGACCATGCGCGAGCTTATGCACCCCATTGGCAGTGTCGATATTGCGCACAATGTAGAGCAGGTTTTTGCTTCAATGCTCAAGGACCATCTGCACATGCGCGTTGTGTATGACGAGCATGGCACCTTTGTAGGCCTGATTACGCTTGAAGATATTATTGAAACCATCCTGGGTCAGGACATCATTGATGAGACTGACAGCGTGGCTAATTTAAGGCATCACGCCAAGCAGCGCTGGCTGACACGTGTAAAGCATAAAGACCCCAAGGCTAGCGCTTAGGCTAGCCGTGCGAAAGGGTACTTCAAAAGTGACGGGAGCTGACCTTTGAACGTCAGCCAATAGCACGGGTGAATATTCGCTTTCTTAGCACTAAATGTTCTATAGTGGATTGCTTAAAGGTGGTTTAAGGTATTAAAAGCAGTAATCACCCGCGAAGGAGGCACAATGTCATTACGTATTAATGCGGTCGTTCCCGATTTTGAAGCACAAACTAGCCAAGGGCCTATCCAGTTCCACGAGTGGATTGGTGATAGCTGGGCTATTTTATTTTCACACCCCAAGGACTTTACGCCGGTTTGCACCACGGAGTTTGGTGCTGTAGCCACGCTAAGCGCCGAGTGGAAAAAGCGCGGTACTAAAGTGATTGGTGTGTCGGTTGATGGCGTTGAGGATCACAAACGCTGGGCCGACGATATCACCCGGTATAGCGGCAGCGACGTTGATTTTCCGATCATCGCCGATGAAGGCCTTAAGGTTTCCAAACTGTTTGATATGCTGCCCGAAGATGCCTATCTGCCGGATGGCCGTACGCCAGCCGACAGCGCCACGGTACGCTCGGTGTTTATCATTGGGCCGGATAAGCAGCTAAAGCTATCCATGACCTATCCCATGACGGTAGGGCGTAATTTCGCTGAAATTCTACGTGCTCTGGATGCCCTGCAGGCAACCGTTAAACACGGTGTGGCGACTCCCGCTGATTGGACAGTTGGCCAGGATGTTATTATTCCGCCAAGCGTTTCAGATGACGATGCCAAGCAAAAATTTGGTGAGTTTGACGCGGTGCTGCCTTACCTGCGTAAAACATCACTAAAATAAGCGCGCAGTCATAGCGTTCTTACTAAAGCCCCAGGGTTATTAACGCCTTGGGGCTTTTTTAATGGCGCCTGATAACCCATGACGATGTTGCTAACACACGTTGTTTAACCGCGGTTGATACGCTGATCTGTTAGTTGAAGGTTTTGGTTAGCCGCTGAGCTTCCGCAATGGTTTGGGCGGTCTGGCCTGTATTGCGCATAACGCGGTGTAAGTGTTTAGGTCATTTCGCCCTCTTCAACACGCTGTGTGATTGTTGGTTGGCTAGCAGTGGGCAAGCAGGGCTCGTAACCAAAAGCGCCCTTGATGAAAGGGCGCAGATAGCTAACGAAACGTATTCAAGCTGAATATTTAGGCGTGGACGTACTCAACCAGCGCTTGTGCAAAGGTATCGGTGTTGCCCGTGCCACCCATATCGGGCGTGACCATGTCACGGCGGGTCTCTAACACCGAGCGAATGCCGTGGCGGATAGTTTCGCCTTTGTCTGCCATGCCCAGGTGATCAAGCAGCTGTGCTGCAGCCAACAATAGAGCGCAGGGATTGGCGAGCTTTTTACCCGCAATGTCAGGGGCTGAGCCGTGTACCGCTTCAAAAATCGCCGCTCTTTCACCAATATTAGCGCCAGGTGCCAAGCCCAGCCCGCCCACCAGGCCTGCACACAGGTCTGAGAGAATATCGCCAAACAGGTTCGTGGTAACCACTACATCAAACTGATGCGGGTTCATCACCAGCTGCATGCAGGCGTTATCGACAATCATCTCTTGAAACTCAATGTCGGGATATTCGCTTGCGATCTCACGCGCCACATCCAAAAACAGCCCAGAGCTGGTCTTGATAATATTGGCTTTATGCACTGCAGTGACCTTTTTCCGGCCACTGCTTTTGGCCAGCTCAAACGCATAACGCACAATACGCTCGGAGCCTTTACGGGTTACCTTGATCACCGAAATGCCGGTGTTACCGTCGTCGATCATCTCCTGGCCGTCAGACAAATACGCACCTTCGGTATTTTCGCGTACGGTGATCATATCGATATCTTCAAAGCGCGAACGAGTGCCAGGAAAGCTGATCGCCGGGCGTACGTTGGCATAAAGATCAAAGTGACGGCGTAGCTGTACGTTAATGGAGGAGAAGCCCTTGCCAATGGGCGTGGTCAGCGGGCCTTTCAACGCAATGCCGTGTTTCTCTATAGCATCAAGCGATGCCTGCGGGATCAACGTTCCATGATTTTCCAGCGCTGACAGGCCTGCATCTACAAACTCGTACTCAAAGCCGCACTCTAGCGCATCGAGCACGCGCAGGGTGGCATCCATAATTTCAGGCCCAATGCCATCGCCTTTAATCACCGCAATTGAATGGCTCATGTGCTACTCCTCTGGAAGATGGGAACGCGTTGGTCGAAATGTTGACCAGGTTCAATGATGGCGCCTTACGCGCTTGATACCCATGGTAAGCGATGGTGACGCCGAAGCGCATCCTGCGTTGGCTATTTACAGCCAGGCCTCAAGTGCGCCGGGGTGCAGAAGAGGTAGGTTGCTGGTAAACTCTGCGCCGGTTCTGCCGCTTAACCTTCAGTGGCAGGGTAACTTCGTAAAATATCTCGGCAAGGCATCTGCGCAGTGAAACGTTCATTGGCAACATCTGTAGTACTTACCACTGGGTTGATGACTCCACCCTAGGTATTCCCTCTTTCGAAAACGCCATGGCGCGAAAGCGCTTCCACGGCGTTACGGCATTCTATTGCCGTTATTTGGCTACTGACGCTCCTGGCGTCTTCATCCTGCAGCCTGACTCATACAATCTGGTTTTGAATGACGTGACATCTGGCCCTGTGGGGCGGAGTTAGCGCGTCTTGTTTAATCAATAACGATGGACTCCCTGAATGGCACTTTTCAGCAAGCATGAGTGGTTTTCCAATATTAAAGGCGACACTCTTTCGGGCCTGGTCGTCGCGCTGGCGCTGATTCCCGAAGCGATCGCGTTCTCGATTATCGCAGGCGTCGACCCGAAAGTAGGTCTTTATGCCTCGTTCTGTATTGCGGTGATTATCGCCTTTACCGGTGGGCGGCCGGGGATGATCTCTGCGGCCACTGGCGCCATGGCGCTATTGATGGTCACGCTGGTGCGCGAGCATGGCCTTGAGTACTTGCTGGCGGCAACACTTCTAACCGGGGTGTTTCAGATTATTGCCGGGTATTTAAAACTCGCTGAGCTAATGCGCTTTGTGTCGCGCTCGGTCGTTACTGGCTTTGTGAATGCGTTGGCCATTTTGATCTTTATGGCCCAGTTACCTGAGCTAACCAATGTCACTTGGCATGTGTATGTCATGACCCTGGCCGGTTTAGGCATTATCTATTTATTCCCTTATCTGCCGGTGATCGGTAAAACGCTACCCTCGCCACTGGTGTGCATCGTGGTGTTAACCATTGTGTATATGGTGAGCGGTATGGATATTCGCACGGTGGGTGATATGGGCGAACTTCCCGATACGCTGCCGATTTTCCTGTGGCCGAATGTCCCGCTTAACCTTGAAACCTTGATGATTATTCTGCCTTACGCCTTGATGCTGTGTGTGGTGGGTCTGCTGGAATCGATGATGACAGCGACCATTGTGGACGATCTAACTGACACCTCGAGTGATAAAAACCGCGAGTGCAAAGGCCAGGGTGTTGCCAATATTGGTGCCGGGTTGCTGGGTGGTATGGCAGGTTGTGCCATGATTGGTCAGTCGGTGATCAATATTAAATCCGGTGGCCGTACGCGGCTATCCACATTGATTGCGGGCGTTGTACTGCTGCTGTTGGTCGTGTTTCTCGCCGACTGGGTCTCACAAATCCCCATGGCCGCGCTGGTAGCTGTCATGATCATGGTGTCGATAGGCACCTTTAGCTGGGCGTCGATTCGGGATATTAAAAAGCATCCTCTCAGTACCAATATTGTTATGTTGGCGACGGTCGCTGTGACCGTAAGTACCCATAACCTGGCGATCGGGGTCTTTGTTGGCGTGCTGCTGGCGGCGCTGTTTTTTGCCAATAAAGTTGGCAATATCATGTACATCGGCTCTACTGAGATAGAGGCGGGCCGGGAGCGTGAGTATCAGGTCGTTGGGCAGGTCTTCTTCGCCTCTTCCGAGCGCTTTATGGCGGCGTTTGATTTCAAGGAGAGCCTGGACAAGGTAACGATCAATGTATCCAACGCGCACTTCTGGGATGTTACCGCTGTACAGGCACTTGATCGGGTCGTTATCAAGTTCCGCCGTGAAGGCACTGACGTCGTGTTGGTTGGGATGAGCGAAGCCAGCGCCACGGTGGTTGACCGCTACGCGATGCACAACGATCCAAAGGCGGTCGAAAAACTGATGGATGGCCACTAAGCATCTAATAAAGGAGAGCAGCATGCCGGAACATGTAGTTGCCGCAATTGATGGTTCCCGGTTTTCGCAAGGCGTTTGCGATTACGCTTCTTGGGCAAGCCTTGCGCTGGGCGCGCCGCTAACCTTTGTGCATGTGGCCGATAACCATTCAGAAGTGCCAGGCGAGCCGGATCTTTCGGGCCAGCTGTTTTTTGGCGCCCGCGAGCGCTTGCTGGAGGAGTTGATGGGCCTTGATGAGAAGCGTGCCAAGGTCAACCGCGAACAGGGCAGGTTGATGCTGGAAGCAGCCCAAGCGCGCGCCGTTGAAGAGGGCGTTAGCAACGCCGTTACTCGCCAACTGAACGGTACTTTGGTGGAAACACTGGTCGGGCTTGAAAATGAAATGCGCCTGCTGGTGATGGGTAAGCGCGGCGAGACGGCTCATCAAGCCAGCGAGCATCTTGGCTCCAACCTTGAGCGGGTGGTGCGTGAAATGCATCGCCCTATTTTGATGGTGCCCGCCACGTTCAAGCAGCCTGAAAAAGTATTGATTGCGTATGATGGCAGCAAAACGGCTCGCAAAGGTGTGGAAATGCTAGCCCGTTCGCCACTGTTTTCAGGCAGCGAGTGCCATGTACTACTGGTGGATACGGACAATGCAGAGAATCGCCTGGAGCTTGGTTGGGCGCTAGGCACCCTACGTGAAGCAGGCCACAAGGCAGAAGGCGCTATCCGCAACGGCAATGTAGATGATGTGCTGCAAACCTACGAACAAGAGCACGCCATTGACCTCTTGGTCATGGGCGCTTATGGGCACTCGCGCATCCGCCACTTGTTGGTTGGCAGCACGACGACAGCGATGCTGCGTAGCAGCCGTATCCCCGTTCTTATTTTGCGCTAAGTCTCTTTTGTGTTCCTACGGTAAGTCGCTTTGCTACGGGTTAGTAGAGCGACTTTTTAACAATGAAAAAGGGAAAAATTAAAATCTGCAAATGCTGAAATGAGCTTCTATGTTTATTTAAGAGTGTCTTGAACTATTCATCTCTTGAGTAGCGTAAGGAGCCTGACGTGAATCTACCCACGCTTGAACGAACATCACAGCCGTTTAATCCCACCTCTTCCTCTCATCGCTTTGCAGCCAGCCTAATGGCCCAGGCTGATATACAGTTCAACGGCGATCGCCCTTGGGATATGCAGCTTAAAGCGCCTGGTGTGATCGAAAATGCACTAGCGCGTGGCAATCTGGGCTTAGGTGAAAGCTATATGCAGGGGGACTGGGACTGCGATCGGTTGGACGTATTTTTTACCCGCTTGCTGCGCGCGCAATTGCATCAACGTATTAAGCCCACGCAATTGATTTATCACGCGTTGCGTACTCGGTTGTTAAACCGACAAAGCGTTAAGCGGGCTTGGGAAGTGGGCGAGAAGCACTACGATCTTGGCAATGAGTTTTATGCGGCCATGCTTGACCAGCGTATGACGTATACCTGCGGTTATTGGAAAGACGCGTGCACGCTAGATGAAGCACAAGAGGCGAAGCTGGACTTAATTTGCCGAAAGCTGCAGTTAGCACCGGGTATGCGCGTACTTGATATCGGCTGTGGGTGGGGGAGCTTTATGGCTTATGCGGCCGAGCATTATGGCGTTGAGTGTGTCGGCCTGACCATCTCCAAAGAGCAGGCGGATTTTGGTAAACGATTGATCAAAAAAGGCTTGCCGGTAGAGTTCCGTTTACAGGATTACCGCGATGAAACTGAAAGATTTGATCGTATTGTTAGTATTGGCATGTTCGAACATGTGGGCCGTAAAAACTATCGCGCCTATATGGAAGTGGTCAGTCGCTGCCTAAAGGATGAAGGCCTTTTCTTGCTTCATACGATTGGCAAAAACCTTGGTACGACGATGTCCGACCCCTGGATTGATAAATACATTTTTCCGAATGGCGAGTTGCCTACCTTAAGCCATATTACCGATGCGGCTGAAACGCTTTTTGTGGTGGAAGATATACATAACTTTGGAGCTGACTACGATAAAACGCTGATGGCCTGGTATCACAATAGCGAAGCCAATTGGCCCCAGTTTAAAGGTCAGTTTAATCCAACGTTTTATCGTATGTGGCGCTACTACCTGTTGAGTTGTGCGGGAGCCTTTAGAGCACGTGAGATTCAGCTGTGGCAACTGGTGTTCAGCAAACAGGGTGTAGCGGGAGGATACGCGCGGGTTAGCTAGTTGCCTCGCTCACGGTCAGGCAGCAATTTACCGGGTACCCAGCGTAGATAGAAGATCATTCCAAAAAGCTCTACCAGTGACTGAAAAATAATCACTACGACTGCGGGTTGCCATGCGCCAGGCAGAGCCAAGGCGATGGGCAGCATGACAAACGAGTTGCGTGTGCCAAAGCTAAAAGCCAGCGTGCGGGCACTGGCGGTTGGCAAACGGAACAGCCTGCCCAGCGCACGACCCAGCCAGCCCGCAAACACTAAAAAAACCATGAAGATCAACATGACCTGAGTCATCACATGATACAGCCCGCCCAGATGGTTGACCTGTGACGCTGCAATAATAAAGACCACAAAGGCAAGCAGTGGCACGGGCAGTATGCCCAGGTGATAGATGGCGCGCTTGGTGCGCCTATGCCGAGTAGCAGCAAATTCCGTTAGCCCGGCAAGCGCCAAGGGAAACAGGATAAGGCCCGCAAAGGCAACGATTAGTGAGGTGGAGAGTGCCAGATGAAACCACTCCGATCCCAGAAAGAGCCAGAGATAAATAGGTAGAGCGACCATCTGCACCAGTAGCAGCAGCGGAGCGGCCGCGACAGCGCGGGGCGCATCTCCCTTGCCCAAGTGAGTAAAACTGATAAACCAGTCGGTGCAGGGCACCAGCAGTACCAGCAAGACGCCGGCCAATACCGCAGGTGAGAGCGGCAGCCAAGCGACCACCAGCCCCAGAAAGGCCGGAATGGCGATAAAGTTGCCCACTAGCAGCGCCGTCATAAAGCGGCCGTCGGTAAGGCCGCGCGCCACGCTAAGCAAAGGAATCTGGCTAAAGGTGGTGTACATCAAAAGGCCTAACAGCGGCCACAGTAACTGCTCCAGCACATCGGCCAGCGCCGGTGACACAACGCCCAAGGCCAGCCCTAGGCCAATGCAGACCAGGTAAATCCAGCACTGGTGTTTTTCCATCTGCTCGCGCATTGGTTTTCCCTGAGTGATTTTTCTTGAGTATTTATTGGCGGCGAAGTGCCAAGCGCTCGCCTGCCATGGCGGCCAATAGCCATAGCGGCAGGCTCACCAGCACGTACGAAAGCCCCCACCAGCCTTGGCCATGGTTAAGGAAATGCAGCGTTTCCAGGCTAAACAGTGAAAAGGTCGTAAAGCCGCCGCAAAAACCTGCCACGAGCAGCGGGTGCCAGTAGGTCAGTTTGCTATGGGGTGCACGTAGCGCGGTGGCGGCTATCCAGCCGATCAAACCCGACCCCAGTACGTTGACGATCAGCGTGCCCCACGGGAAATAGCTACCCAAGGCCGCTTGGGAGACAAGCGATACGGCGTAGCGCAGTGCGCTGCCCAGGCCGCTACCAACCCCGACGGCAAGGTAGCATTTCCAAGTCCTCATACGCGGCACCCTGCCAGCACCCAGCCCAACGCTGCCATACCAATGCCCAGCACCAGTGTGCCGCCCATGTTGAGTGCCGCACGGCCCGATTGACCGCCTTGCCAAAGTTCAAGAGTTTGCAGGCTAAACGATGAGACCGTGGTATAGCCGCCGAGTAGGCCAGTTACGCTAAACAGCCAGAACGCCGTTGGTGTGTCAGGCAGGCCTTGGCGGCCCAATAGCCAGCCTGCGGCCAGCGCGCCGGTCGCGTTAACAACGAGCGTGCCCCAGGGAAACGCCTTGCCCAGCCAGCGCGCTAACAGGTTGGAAAGAGCAAACCTGGCCATTCCCCCGAGTGCGCCGCCCAGCGCGATAAGCAGTACGCTTGCGATGCCTGGACCCATGTTTTCTCCACTGACTAACAAAAGGGGGTCTTCGATAAGCGGCCAATTCTAACATGCGTTTTCAAGGCGCAGAAAAATGCCTTGCGTGGGTAGCCGCGCAAGGCATTAGTGTATTACTTATAGATCGTTAGGCTGGCAGGACGCTGCCCTGATGGCTTGGCGCTGCCTCCGCGTGTGTAGTGGCGACGCGGTTGATGCCCGAGATCAGGGCTTTCAAAGAAGCGCTCACCGTGTCGCTATCTTCGGCAACGGCGCAAATGCGCTGGCCATCAATGCTCAACTGTACAAAGGCAATGGCGTTGGCTTCGCTACCACCGCCCAACGAGTGCTCACTGTAGTCGATAATCGTCACGTTAACACCGGAGTGCTTCTGCCAGGCAGCGGTAAAGGCCGACATGGCACCGTTGCCGGAACCAGACAGGCGCAGGGTTTCGCTACCTTGCCACAAGGTCACTTCAAGCCCTTCGTGCTGGCCCTTGGAAAGCTGATAGTCCGCTAGCGACAGTGGCGTTTCCTGGGTGAAGTTATCGAACATCACTTGGCGGATCATCTCGCTTGAGAGTTCGCTGGCGCGCTCTTCGCTCTCTTTTTGTACATAGGGGGCCAAGGCCAGCATCATCCAGCGTGGCAGGTTGATGCCGTAGTCGCGCTCAAGCAAAAAGGCCATGCCGCCCTTGCCGGACTGGCTGTTGACTCGAATCACGGCCTGGTAGTCGCGGCCAATGTCGTGGGGATCAATCGGCAGGTAAGCCACTTGCCACGGTTCGTCGGGCTTCTGGTGCTTGAGGGATTTACGAATCGCATCCTGATGGCTACCAGAGAAGGCGGTATACACCATTTCACCTACCCAAGGGTGGCGTGGGTGCATGGTAATGCCGGTGCACTCGTGAACGACCTGAATGATTTCATCCGGGTTGGAAAGATCAAGGTTAGGATCAATCCCTTGGCTGTAGAGGTTCATGGCCAGCGTGATGATGTCCATGTTGCCGGTACGCTCGCCATTACCCAGCAGCGTGCCTTCCACACGGTCGGCACCGGCAAGCAAGGCAAGTTCGGCTGAGGCTACTGCACCGCCTCGGTCGTTGTGGGTATGCACCGAGATAATCACGCTATCGCGACGACTGATGTGCTGGCAGAAGTATTCGATCTGGTCGGCATGGTGGTGAGGGCCAGCCACTTCGACGGTCGTCGGCAGGTTGAGAATGCACTTGTTCTCAGGCGTTGGCTGCCAAACGTCCATCACCGCTTCACAAATCGCCAGCGAGAAGTCGATTTCGGTGCTGGAGAAGCTCTCCGGTGAATACTGAAAACGCCAGGCAACGTCTGGATAGCGCTCGGCATACTGTTTAACCCAGGTAGCGCCCTGAACGGCAATATCGGTAATACCGTCGCGGTCCATCTCAAACACGCGCTCGCGCTGAATGGTCGAGGTCGAGTTATACAGGTGGATAATAGCGCGCTTGGCACCCACTAAAGCTTCAAAGGTTTTTTCAATCAAATGCTCGCGACACTGCACCAGCACCGCGATAGTGACATCCTCAGGAATCTGATCTTCTTCAATTAACCAGCGCACAAAATCAAAGTCGGGTTGGCTGGCGGAAGGGAACCCCACCATGACTTCTTTAATGCCCACCTTGACGATCTGGTGCCAGAAGCGCTTTTTCTGCTCAACGGTCATCGGCTCTAGCAGCGCCTGGTTACCATCACGTAGGTCCTCACTTACCCAGATCGGCGCACGATCAAGGTCACGGTCAGGCCATTGACGGTTAAACGCAGGAACGCGCGGTGCTGGGCGATATTTACGATGATCGAAAGCAGACATGATGAGATTCCTAAGGGGTTAATGACTTGGAAAACTGGCCGCTTGTAGGTAGGCCTTTGTTCATCGGTGCAGACTCATGATGCAGAGTATGGCACACAACCGTTAACTGCTTTTGGCAGTGAGGATAGTGTAACGGGTTTATAGCGCTAGGTTGTTGCTAAAAATGAATAAAAATGGCATTAATTGGCAGTATGTTTTAATAATTTATAATTTCTTAGCAGAGGCTGCTGTTTATGTCGGTGACGCCATTGACGCTTGACCGTTTTGACCGCCAGATTTTGACGATTCTGCAGCAAGAAGGGCGGATCAGTAACCAGGAATTGGCTGATCGAATTGGCCTTTCGGCATCGCCCTGTTTACGCCGGGTGCGTGCGCTGGAAGAGCACGGCTTGATTATGCAGTATCGCGCTGAGGTAGATGCTCGCCAGTTGGGCTACCAACTGATGGTACTGCTGCATATTGCCATGGACCAGCATACCTCCGAGCGGTTTGAGAACTTTGAACGCCACATCCGAAAAATTCCCAACGTGATCGAATGTCTGATCATTACCGGGCAGGCTGCCGACTTTCAGCTAAAGATTTTAGTCCAGGATATGGATGATTATCAGCATTTACTGCTGCACGTTATTAACCGTATTGAAGGTGTCACAGGGGCGCATACCAGCTTTGTGTTACGCCGGGTTTTTGAACATCGGCCGGTACCCACACAGCGCTGAACAGGAAAGCGTGGTCAGTCACTGAGTCGCCGTTTACACTGTTTTTTTCCCATTTTTTAGGAGAGTGTTCTATGACGATCGAACGTCACGATACCAAGGCCCGCATGAGTCGCGCCGTTATCCACCAAGGGGTTGCTTATTTGTGTGGTCAGGTTGCCGGGCCTGAGGCGCGTCATGGCGATATTAAGGCGCAGACAGAAAGCATGCTGGCGCGTGTCGATGCGCTGTTAAAAGAGATCGGCTCAAGCCGTGAGCAGCTATTAAGCGCCACGATTTATCTCAAGGACGGCAGCGATGTCGTCGCCATGAATGAGGTGTGGGATGCCTGGGTACCCGAAGGCTACGCGCCAGCGCGCACCTGCGTATGTGCCCCGATGCCTGCCGACGAGTTAAAAGTAGAAATAACCGTGACCACCGCCGTATAGAACGGAAGACTTTCTAGCTGGTTGAGCTAGTCCAGCGGAAAGCGGGTGTCGCGCAGGCTGTCCTTGATTTTTTTCAAGTGCGGTAAGAAGTCTTCGCCACGCCGTAGTGTGACGCCGGTGGCCAGAGCGTCAATCAAGGTAAGCTGAATCACCCTTGACGTCATGGGCATGTAGTGGTCGGTGTCTTCAGGGGTTGCCACGTTAAGCGTGGCGCTGCACTCGTTGGCAAGCGGTGACGCGGGGGCTGTAATACCCAGCACAACAGCGCCAGATTCGCGCGCTACACGGGCGATATCTACCAGCTCACGGGTGCGTCCGGTGTAGGAAATAATCACCACCACATCGCCCGTATGGCAGGACGCCGCCACCATGCGCTGCATCAATACATCGGCGTAGGCCATGACCGGTAGATTGAACCGAAAAAACTTATGCTGGGCATCCTGAGCGACGGCACCTGATGCGCCTAACCCAAAAAAGTGAATCTGCTTTGCCTGGGTTAGGTAGTCGACCATTCGTTCAATGGCCGCCATATCAATATCACGCTGGGCTTCATCCAGCGCGGCAATGGTGGCGCCAAAAATTTTCTGCGTGTATTGGGCCGCCGTATCGCCGGGCTCAACGGCGCGGGTCACGTAGGGTGTCCCACCCGCCAGGCTTTGCGCGAGCTTGATTTTAAAGTCGGGATATCCCTTGGCGCCAAAATTGCGGCAAAACCGGTTAACGGTCGGCTCGCTGACACTGGCGGCTTGGGCCAGGCTTGCGATGCTTAAGCTGGTAGCGGCTGTCGGATCGTCCAGGATCACGTTAGCAACTTTACGCTCGGAGCGGTTTAATTCTTCTAAGCGTTCGCGTAAGCGGTCAAGCAAGTCATGCGCCATTAAGCAGGCTCCAAAGCAGTGTGGGGCGGAAGTTGTGATGTCTAATCTTTACACCAGGCAACAAACACATTGGCTGGCAGTGGTCGAGCATAATAGTCCCCTTGCGCTGCTTCGCAACCGATAGAGTGTAAATCGGCGGCGTGTTCGGCGGTTCCAATCCCTTCTGCCACAATATCACAACCCACCGCGTAGGCTAATTGGGTAATCATAACGGCAAGTTGGCGATCAACTGCGTTTTTATTAGGGGCGGCATAGCACCACTGTTATAGCCTTTATCAGCCACTAGCGCCGCGCCAGAAGGTAACTCGGCAATCAGTGCCGGAGCCTCTACTCTGCGGGTTTGCTCTTATCCTGCCAATATCTCTGCAATGAAACGCCAACAGCTCCTAATGAATAAGCTTTAACGTAAACGAAGCAGTTTCATAAGCCAGCGCCGGTAGGGCGGCTGCAAAATTCTGCTGGTAGCGTGTTTTGTTTGATAAAACACACCACGTAAATGGCTAAAGCGCTCAAAACCGTGGCGCCCATGATAAGCCCCCATGCCACTTTCACCGATACCGCCAAACGGTAAGGTGGGGACCGCGTGATGGAGCAGTGTTTCATTAAAAACAAGCGCACCGGAACGAGTCTGTTGCAGTAACCGCGTTTGAAGCGTTTTATCATTAGTAAACGTATATACCACTAGAGCGTGCGGACGTGCATTCACAAACCCAATCGCCGCCTCCATATTTTTAACACCGATAACGGGGAGCGCGCGGCCAAAAATCTCTTCGTGCATCACAGAAAGTGTTTGGGTGGGGTCGATAACCAGCGCAGGGGCATGGTTGCCGTGATCGATGACTCGGCAGCCGTGGTTACGGGCTTCTGTCAGCAGGCCCTCTACGCGTGCGCGATGGGCATCATTGATCGGGCTGGTTGCTTCTCTGCTATCAGGGCGCTGCTGGACAATAGCACGGCTTAGTGCGCTAACCAGGGACTCAAGATGGCGGCTTTCTACAAGAACGTAGTCGGGTGCCAAACACGTTTGCCCACCGTTAAGCCCCTTGCCGAATATAATGGCCGTGGCCGCTTTATCCATGTCGGCATCACCTGCCACCAGCGCGGGGGATTTACCGCCTAGCTCCAGGGTCACTGGCGTAAGGTTGGCTGCCGCAGCACTAGCCACGTGACGTCCAATGCTGGTCGAACCGGTAAACACCAGGTGATCAAAGGGAAGCTTGCTAAATGCCTGAGCGGTCGATGCATCTCCTTGAATGACGACGAGTTCATCCTGGGTAAAATATTGGCAAGCCAAGCGAGCGAGCAAGGTGCTGGTGTGAGGTGTTAGCTCACTGGGCTTTAGCATGACAACATTACCGGCGGCAAAGGCGTCAATAACGGGCAGTAGCGCAAGACTCCACGGGTAATTCCAGGGGGAAATAACCCCAACGATGCCCAATGGCTGCGGGGCTATGCGTGCTTGTGCCGGTAACAGGCGCCAAGGCACACCGACGCGCCAGGGGCGCATCCAGCGCCAGAGGTGACGGCGCGCATAACGTATGGCCTGTAGCACGGCACTAATTTCCGCCAAGTGGATTTCTGTGTCGCTACGCTGGCCAAAGTCCGTTTGAATAGCCCGCACAATCTCATGCTGATGACGCTTGGTCATTTGCGCTAAACGTGCCAATCGTGCGCGACGAACACTTAGCGTTGGAAAAGGCGTTTGATCAACAGCGTGTCGTTGGGCATTAAAGATACCTGTTAAATCGTGCTGCATAACCGCTCCTTATCTTCCGTACCTGGATGTCTTGGGGCGCAATAGTGGCTTGTAAGCGCTACGTTAATGTTCGTGTCGTAAGGCTAAGACGGTAGTTAAGACGATAGTAAGGGTAACGCTGCGTTAATGATAAAGTAAGACGGGATAACAGGGCGCCAACGCTTTGCTCTTGGGAGATATCATGTCTGCGTGCTCGTTAGAACTCTCTACTCTATCCGCCATGGAAAACATTGAGGCAAGCCAGTGGGATGCCTTGGTCGGCCACGATCAGCCTTTTCTGCGCCATGCATTTTTGTATGCGCTGGAGGCGAGTGGCTCGGTGAGTCGTGAGACAGGATGGGAGCCCTGCCATGCCTGCGTTTGGCGTGCAGGCCAATTGGTAGGCGCACTGCCCATGTACCGTAAACATCACTCTTACGGTGAGTATGTATTTGATTGGGGATGGGCGGAAGCGTTCGAGAGAGCCGGTGGCACCTATTACCCTAAAGCGCTCAGCGCTATCCCGTTTACTCCCGTCCCGGGGGTGCGCACGCTACTTGCTAGCCATCTAAATGCTGAGGCTATCCGTGCTCTGTTAGCGTCAGCCTGGCAAACGCTTTGTCACCAGGAGGCGCTCTCCAGCTGGCATTTATTGTTTGCCGATGAGCATGACGTGACGGCCTGGCAGGCGCAGTTTCCCCAATTAACGGTCCGCGAAGGGCTTCAATTCCAGTGGCAAGACGCAGGTTTTGGCGACTTTGATGGTTTCCTGGCAAGCCTGACATCCAAACGGCGAAAAATGATCAAGCGTGAACGGCGCTTGGTGGCCGAACAGGGGCTAAATGTGGTGCGCCTGGAGGGCCAGGAGATCACCCAGGAAACAATGACGCACTTCTATCGCTGTTATTCAATGACGTATCTGGAGCGCGGTCGTTCGCCCTATTTAAATCATGCCTTTTTTGAACGGTTACGCCAGACCATGCCCGAAACATTGATGCTGGTGCAGGCGCAGTTGAATGGCCAACCGGTTGCGTCGGCGCTCTATTTTCGTGGTGAGCACACGCTGTATGGCCGCTACTGGGGGAGTGAAGTGGAGGCCGATTGTCTGCATTTTGAAGCCTGCTATTACCAAGGCATTGAGTACTGTTTGCAGAATGGGCTGACGCGCTTTGACCCAGGTACCCAGGGGGAACATAAGTTAGTACGCGGTTTCGCCCCTCAACGTGTTCGTTCCCTGCACTATATGAACCATCCTGGCTTGGCGGCGGGTGTTGCCCAATTTTGCCAAGCGGAGGGCGCCCAAGTGAGCGCGTATCGTGAGGCGGCTTTTCAAGCGCTGCCTTTTAAAGTGCCTGCGGCTCGCTGATGGTTCTGCATAGTGGCATAATGCGCGCCGTTACTGCCTTGGGAGATCGGTGATGCACAAATGGGTTGTGGTAGCGTTACTTGTCGTACTGGGTTTGCTCCAGTACACGCTTTGGTTAGGTAATGGCGGCTGGCGTGACCTGCAAATAGTCGAGCAGCGCGTTACTGCACAGGAAGAGGCCAACTTGCCCATGCGCGAGCGAAACGCACGCTTAGCGGCCGAGGTCACCGATCTTAAAACCGGGCTGGACGCTATTGAAGAGCGGGCCCGAAGTGATATGGGCATGGTGCGTAGCGATGAACAGTTTTTCTGGGTGCCGGGTGTCGCCATAACGACCGAGTTGATAGGTATTAACGCAGGCCTGGTGGTCCAACCACGACTAGACCGTGAGCAATCGGCACAGTGAGTAAACGAACAGAGAATATGTCAGGTAAGCGGCTGTGAAAAAGACGCTTTGGCTGATCGTGCCTGCCGCCGGGCAAGGGCGTCGTATGGGAGCCGATAAACCCAAACAGTACCTGATGTTAGGTGAGCGCCCAATACTGGTGCACACTCTGGCGCGACTTTACGAGGCGTTTCCCAAGGCGTCGTTAGTGCTCTGCCTGGACAGCGATGATCAGTGGTTTCAGGCTGAATGGGTGCCTTTTGCGGCCTGGCAGCGCGTAACGGGCGGCATCGAACGCATGGATAGCGTACTCAATGCGCTACATGCCATACCCGCACAGGATGACGATATTGTGATGGTGCACGATGTGGCTCGCCCGTGTATTACCACGGACGACCTGCATGCCCTGTATCAGGCGGTGACTCATCACACCGGCGGGGCGCTATTAGCGATGCCGGTGGCAGATACCATGAAACGGGCCAACGCCGAACAACAAAGTACCTGTACAGAACCCCGGGAAGGGCTTTGGCATGCGCTGACACCCCAGGGGTTTCATTACGGGCTATTGCGCCAGGCACTTGAGAGTGCCCGGCATCAAAAACGCATGGTGACCGATGAGGCGTCAGCGGTCGAGGCGCTGGGTAGGCAGCCACAACTGGTTAGCGGGCGGCGCGATAATTTAAAAGTGACGCATCCGGATGACCTTGCCCTCGCCGCCGCCATTTTGTCAGCACAATCAGATACGTTTACTCAGGAGGCTTAATGCGAATTGGTCATGGCTTTGATGTTCATCGGTTCGGCCCCGGCGACCACTTAATGATTGGTGGCGTTAAACTGCCGTTTTCACAGGGCTTTGTCGCACACTCCGATGGCGATGTGCTGCTTCATGCGGTCAGCGATGCGCTGTTAGGCGCCTGCGCGCTGGGCGATATTGGCCATCACTTTCCCGATACCGACCCCGAATGGAAAGGCGCTGATAGCCGTATGCTGCTGCGCCATGTGATGAGCCTGGTTCGGGCGGAAGGTTATGAAGTTGTAAACCTGGACGCGACCCTGATGGCTCAAGCGCCCAAAATGGCGCCGCATATTGCGACAATGCGTCAAACCATTGCTGACACCTTGAGTGTTTCCTTGGGCCAGGTAAACGTTAAGGCCACCACGACGGAACGGCTAGGGTTTACCGGGCGCGGGGAAGGCATTGCTGCTGAAACGGTGGTTTTACTCGGCCAGCCTGAGGCGTTGAATGAGTAAGCTGCCTCAGTGGGCACGCTCTTTGGATGCTGCGTTTGGGCCGCCCAAGCCGGGGCATTATCGGGCCCAACCTGAGGATTTTTTGGTTGACGAGCAGCTGGACTTCACGCCCGAATCGCATGGTGAGCATCTTTGGCTGCGGATTGAAAAACGCAATCAGACCACGCTGGATGTGGTGAAAAGTGTCAGCCGATTATGCGGTGTGACCCCGCGAGATATTGGCTATTCAGGCATGAAGGACCGAATAGCCGTGACGCGCCAATGGTTAAGCATTCACTTGCCAGGGCGTGACGCGCCTGCTGACTTGATATCAGCACTGGGTGGGTTGGGCATCACGGTGCTTGAAAGCGTGCGTCACCCACGCAAACTAAAACGTGGCGTTCATCGCACTAACGCGTTTACGTTACGATTGAGTGGCGACGCGATCACGGCGGATGATTTCGTTCATCGCTGGCAGGCGCTTTGCCAGTTCGGGGCGCCCAACTATTTTGGCCCTCAGCGTTTCGGCCCTGAGGCGCGTAATTTACAGCGTGCCGAGGCACTACTCGCACGGGGGTGGCGCAAACGTGACGACCGTCAAGGAATGCTGCTCTCTACTGCGCGAAGCTTTCTATTTAATGAGCTGCTAAGCGCTCGCTTGGCGGACGGCAACTGGCATCAGCCTATCCCAGGCGATACCGTGATGCTTGACGGCACCCAAAGCGTATTCGGCGTCGACACGGTGGACGAGTCGTTGATAACGCGTGCTGCTGAGCTGGACGTGCATCCAACCGCGGCGCTTTGGGGCATTGGTGAAAACGCCGTTGATGACGCAGGGCGCTACGAGGCGCAGCTAGCCCGTCAGCATCCTGAGTTGTGTAAAGGTTTGGAAGCCAGCGGTGTGAAACGCTCCCATAGGGCACTGCGTATGCGATTAACGGCGCCCCAGCTCACTTGGGAATCTGATGCCGTGCTACTCTCGTTTGCACTACCCCGAGGCAGTTTTGCTACCGCCGTTATCGGTGAGCTCATTCATCACCCGGATATGGCGTAAGCCGCCAGATTACGCTGATCAACAAGGAGGCATCAATGCGGCGACTGCTGCTCTCTAACGACGACGGTGTTTACGCCCCAGGGCTGAAAGCGCTACATGATGCGCTGGAGGCTCATGCCAAGCTGCGTGTCGTTGCCCCGGACCGTGACCGTAGCGGGGCAAGTAACTCGCTGACATTATCGCGCCCGCTCTCATTAACCGCGCTGGAAAATGGTTTCTATAGCGTGGATGGTACGCCCGCTGACTGCGTTTACTTGGGCGTAAATGGCGTGTGGGATGAGCGGCCTGATCTGGTTATTTCAGGGATTAACCACGGTGGCAATTTAGGCGATGACGTGCTCTATTCAGGCACGGTGGCCGCGGCCATGGAAGGGCGCAACCTGGGCATGATCGCGATTGCCATGTCGCTATGCGGTGATCGTTATTTTGACACCGCGGCGAAAGTGGCATCCAGTCTGATTGGTGCCGCCGATCAACTCTCCTTGCCGCCCAGAACGCTGCTCAACGTTAACGTTCCAGATGTGCCGTGGGAAGCCATCAAAGGCGTTAAGGTAACCCGGCTTGGATATCGTGGCCCGGCTGAAAAACCGCTTGCGATCGAAGACCCACGTGGGCGGACGCGCTATTGGATTGCGCCGGTTGCTGCCAATGCGGATGACGGTGAAGATACCGATTTTGCAGCGATCGAGGCAGGTTATGTATCGATTACGCCGCTGCAAACCGACTTGACGCGCCACCCTGCGTGCCGTGACGTACAGGATTGGTTGGATGCCTTTGCCTGATATTTCGCCCATTGAGCGGCGCGGGCGGGGAATGACCTCTCAGCGTACCCGGGATCGCATGATTGATCGGTTGATCGAACAGGGAATTCGACATCCGGATGTGCTTGATGTGATGGCTGGCGAGCCCAGGCATCTGTTTGTTGACGAGGCTTTGGCGCATCGTGCCTATGAAGATACGGCGCTGCCTATCGGCTTTGGGCAGACGTTATCACAGCCGCTTACCGTGGCGCGGATGACAGAACTGGTTGTGAAAGCCGAGCCACGCCGTGTGTTGGAAGTGGGCACCGGCTCTGGGTATCAAACGCTGATTTTGTCGCGCTTAGTGAAGGAGCTTTACTCCATTGAGCGTATTTACGCCTTGCATGAGCGAGCGAGTGATCGCCTTTGGCGCCTGGGCGCAGAGGTAACGCTAACCGTTGCCGATGGCGGCGAGGGTTGGTCAACGGCAGCACCGTTCGATGTTATTTTATTGACGGCTTGTGCGCAGACACTGCCTGAAATATTGCTTGAGCAACTAAGTCGCGATGGGGTGTTGATTGCGCCGTTGGAAGCGCCTGATGGCAGCCAATGGCTTACCCAGATAAAGCGCATTGGGAATGCTTTTGAGAAGCGGCGGCTTGAGCCCGTTCGTTTTGTACCTTTATTGCAAGGAGTAGTGGATTGAAGCGTAAATCCTTGGGGATTTTTTTTAAAGGTGCCGGGATGGGGGCCGCAGATGCCATACCCGGAGTTTCGGGGGGCACGATTGCCTTTGTTACCGGCATTTATGAAGAGCTGATCAATACCATTAAGCAGTTTGGTCCTGGCGCGTTGGTGGTTTGGCAGCGTGATGGGTGGCGTGCCCTCGTTAAGCACTTGAACCTGGCCTTTTTGATTCCTTTGCTGGCCGGTGTCGGCATCAGCCTGGTCAGCGTGGCGCACTTGGCGCTATGGCTGATGGAAGAGCACCCTCTGCTGCTTGATGGCTTCTTTTTCGGGCTGGTTGCCGCCTCTGGAATGGTGGTCGCTCAAGCGGGAGACCGCTGGAAATTTTGGTATTTATTTCCGTTGTTGGCCGGTTTGCTGTTAGCCAGAATGTTACCGAGCTTGATGCCCTTGGTGCTATTGCTCGGTAATGAGGCCACGATTGTGATGGTGGCGGGGTGTATTGCGATTAGCGCCATGTTGTTGCCAGGCGTGTCGGGCAGTTTTTTGTTGCTCACGATGGGGCTCTACGGCACGATAATGGGGGCTATTCGCAGTTTCGACATCACTATTATTATGCTGTTTGGTGTGGGATGTGTGATAGGCCTTGCGCTGTTTTCGCGGCTATTATCCTGGCTGTTAAGACGTCATCATGGCTTTACGATGCAATTGCTTTTAGGGTTTATTATTGGCTCGTTGCCGGTTCTGTGGCCATGGCGCGAGCTGTTGCGTTATCAGGTTGGTCCAAGCGGGCAAATGATACCCTTGGAGTACCGTTATTTGCTGCCCAGTGATTATGCCGCGTTGACCGGCGCTTCCGCGCAGATTATCGGCGTGGTGCTGCTGATGGTCGTTGGTATATTGCTGGTCATGCTATTGAACCGTCGGGCAGGGAAGTCGACCACGTTAGATTCAACTAATACGGCTCAGCGCTGAAAAGGAGTAGGGTTTGCATGCGTAAAGTCTTCATGATGTCAGCCTTGGTGTTGGCAATTAGCGGGTGTGCCAATCAGCAGCACAATACCCCGCAAGTACGTGACTTGAGTGAAGCGAGTCGCGTGGTGGAAAACTCGCCTCAATATACCGTCAAACCAGGCGATACCCTGTATGGCATCGCTTGGCAGCATAATCTGGATTACCGCCAGCTAGCTACTATCAACAATATTGATGCGCCCTACCAAATTCACCCCGGACAGATGATTGCATTGCGTGAAGGGGCAGGGGCTGGCAATAATTCCCAGCCCGCAAATCAGGCGCAAAACACGCCGAGTGAATCGCGCGGCGTTGTCGCAACCGGGCTCAACCCGCAGGCGACAGCAGTAGCCAGTAACGACCAGGAACTTGATTGGCTACTGCCTGATGAGTCGGCGATTGAACGCGCTCAGCGTTTAAACGCTGAGCGCCCTGAACAACAAGCCGTTGAAAGTGCTCAGCAGGTAGCGTCAACTAACAGTGCGCCGCAAGAATCTCCCTCTCAACCCGAGGTGGCTGCTACCGAGCCAAGGCCTGAGCCAGAAGCGGTCCCAGCATCGGAGCCTGAGGAGCAGGTGGTTGCTCAATCCGAAACACCTGCGGCTGCTCCAGTGGAACGTTCGGACCGCTCATCGCGTACGTTCACGCCCGCAGAGACGATCAACTGGCAATGGCCGACAGATGGGCAAGTCACGGGCAACTTCGGCGAAGGTGATTCGATTACCGCCGGGATTGATATCGCCGGACAAAAGGGGCAACCTGTCAAAGCCGCAGGCCCTGGTATTGTCGTTTATGCGGGTAGTGGTGTACGTGGGTACGGTAATCTTATTCTTCTTAAACACAACGATCAGTTCCTAAGTGCCTATGCGCATAACGACAGCTTAAACGTTAGTGAAAATGACGTGGTTGAAGCAGGCGAAGTGATCGCCACCATGGGAAACAGTGATGCA
Source organism: Halomonas sp. 111 (assembly GCF_052379685.1). Classification (NCBI taxonomy): domain Bacteria; kingdom Pseudomonadati; phylum Pseudomonadota; class Gammaproteobacteria; order Oceanospirillales; family Halomonadaceae; genus Halomonas; species Halomonas sp. 111. Next base: position 57,023 of record NZ_JBQSYV010000020.1, on the reverse strand, counting down.
GAAAGCGTTAGGCTGCACTTTGAGGTGCGCCGTGATGGTCAGCCTCAGGATCCTATGGAGTTTTTACCTGCACGCTAATCAGTGGAGTACCCGATAAGCGAGTAGCGGCAAGGTTTTGTTGAGCCAGCCCCTTACGAGCTGGCCCACATAAAAATAATAACACCAGTAACGCACACGTAAGCGTGGTTACCTTTAAATATTAAAAGGCGGGCAGGCGATACTACGGGGGTAAGGCCATGAGTATGCTGGAGAAGGACCTACAGGAGGTTGACCTGGATGCTGCCGAAGAAGCGTTGGAAAACGCTGACGATGATGTCGCAGCGGAAGAGGAAGCTTTTGAGAAAGCACTAGGACGTGAGGACCGGCAATCGACTCAAAGCCTGGATGCGACGCAAATTTACCTCAATGAAATAGGATTTTCGCCGCTCTTAACGCCAGAAGAAGAGGTCTATTATGGCCGCCTGGCGCGAAAGGGGGATCCGCTTGGTCGTTCTCGAATGATCGAGTCTAACCTGCGGTTGGTGGTTAAAATTGCCCGGCGCTATCTAAACCGTGGGCTGACGCTGCTGGATCTCATTGAAGAGGGTAATTTAGGGCTTATTCGTGCCGTTGAAAAGTTTGACCCTGAGCGTGGGTTTCGCTTTTCAACCTATGCAACATGGTGGATTCGACAGACCATTGAACGCGCGCTAATGAACCAAACGCGCACCATTCGTCTGCCGATACATGTGGTGAAAGAGCTTAATATTTATCTGCGTGCCGCGCGTGAGCTGACACAAAAACTTGACCATGAAGCGACCGCTGAAGAGATTGCTGAGCATCTCGACAAACCGGTTGATACGGTCAAGAAAATGCTTGGCCTCAATGAGCGTGTCTCCTCGGTAGACTACCCCATGGGTGGAGAGAGTGATAAACCGCTGATTGATACCTTGGCCGATGATGATGTTCAAGGCCCAGAAGGTTGCCTGGTAGATGGTGATGTGCGTGAACACGTGGATCTTTGGCTTGATGAGCTAAGTGATAAACAGCGTGAAGTGGTCGTGCGTCGTTTTGGTTTGCGCGGTCATGAGGCGGCCACCCTGGAAGAGGTCGGCGCTGAAATTGGCCTGACACGCGAGCGTGTACGACAGATTCAAGTCGAGGCATTAAAGAAGCTACGCCGTACGCTTGAAAAGCAAGGCCTGTCGCTAGAGGCGATTTTCGAAAGCTAGCCAAGACAGCGTGGCTACGTAGGCACGGCCTCAACGCACCGAGTTTATACTCGGTGCGTTGTTGTTAGAGGGGCTATTTTTGATGACTTATTATGTATAAGCGAGATACGCAATGCGCCCGCTAGCGGCCCATATCGATTTGGATGCTCTGCGTCACAACTATCAGTTGGCGTGCCGCTGCGCGCCACAAAGCCGCTCGGTGGCGGTTATCAAAGCGGATGCCTATGGTCACGGCGCTGTAGCGTGTGCTCACGCGCTGGAAAGCCACGTCCCGGCGTTTGCGGTGGCGTGTATCGAAGAAGCGATTGCGCTACGTAACAGCGGCATCAGCAAACCTATTGTGTTGTTAGAAGGTATCTTTAGCGCCGATGAGTTACCGCTGGTGGAGCGCTACGCACTGTGGACCGCCATTCATAGCGCATGGCAGGTAGACGCGCTGCTGGCATTTTCGCCAAGCCAACCCATTCCCGTTTGGTTAAAAGTCGATTCGGGTATGCATCGGCTGGGGTTTGGCCTCGCGGAGGCGGAAGCGGTCTGGCAGCGCCTGGCCAATGCACCACAGGTCACGGCGCTGCATTTAATGAGCCATTTTGCGACCGCTGATGCCAGCGACGGCCACTATTTTAATCAGCAGCTGTTGAGTTTAAAGGCCTTGGCCAAGGCGCTTGATGCGCCTTTGTGTTTAGCTAATTCACCGGCGACGCTTGCCTGGCCTGACGCCCATGGTGACTGGAACCGACCAGGCATCATGCTCTATGGCAGTGACCCATTGGAAGTGGCCACCCCAACCACGCAGCAATTACGTCCGGTCATGAGTCTGCGTTCGGAAATTATCGGTTTGCGAGAGATTAACGAAGGTGAACCCGTCGGCTACGGAGGGCGCTGGCGCGCCCCGCGCCGGTCACGTATTGCGGTGGTGGCCGCAGGTTACGGCGATGGTTATGACCGCCATGCGGTGGATGGTACGCCGGTACTGGTCAATGGGCAGCGGTGTGCTATTGCCGGCAAAGTGTCGATGGATATGTTGACCGTTGATGTGACCGATATACAAGATGCTGCCATTGGCAGCGAGGTGGTGCTCTGGGGAACGGCCAGCAATGGGGCAGTGTTAGCCGTCGATGAGGTTGCACGCTACTGCGATACGATCAGCTATACCCTGCTTACCGGGGTGTTGCCACGCGTACCCAGACGTTATCAAGAGTCTTCAGTTTAGGTGGTACGTATGTCGAAAAAAGAGTATCCAGCGTCGTTTGCTCACCCACGCTACTGGGGAACCTGGCTTGCCATCGGTGCGATGTATATCGCGGCTTGGTTACCTTGGAGTATTAAGCTTTGGGTAGGCAAGGTCATTGGGCTATTGGCATGGTGCTTTGCCAAACGGCGGCGGGACATTACGGCCACCAACCTGGCGCTTTGCTTCCCGGAAAAGAGTGCCGATGAACAACGAAAGTTGGTGAGAGATACCTTTATTGCTAACGGTATTGGCTTAGTGGAAACCGCGACTGGCTGGTGTCGGGAGGCAGAAGGATTTCGTCATCGAGTGGCGTACCATGGTCAGGAGCACTTGGCGCATGCCAAAGCCCAAGGCAAGGGGGTGTTGGTCGTCGGGATCCACTTCTCAACGCTTGATTTGGGGGGCGCGCTGCATTCGCTGTTCTTTCCGGCGGATGTCGTATATCGCCCGCATAATAACCCGCTTTTCGAGCGCTTTATGACGCGTGCTCGTTCACGTATTTTCGGCCAGGCGATAGATCGACACGATCTGCGCGGCGTGGTGCGACGTATCAAGGCAGGGCATATTGTCTGGTATTCACCCGACCAGGACTTTGGGCCGGATGTCAGTGTATTTGCCCCCTTGTTTGGTCAGCAGGCGGCCACCATTCGGCTAACGTCTAAAATCGCTCGTATGACGGGCGCGCCGGTGGTGCCGCTGATGTTTCATCGCAACCCGGATAACCGCACCTATACGATTGAGTGCCTACCTGCGTTTGAAAACTTTCCCAGTAACGATGAAGTTAACGACGCAACGCGGGTTAATCAGTTTATTGAGCGTGCCATTCGCAAGCACCCCGAGCAGTACCTGTGGCTGCATCGGCGCTTTAAAACGCGCCCTGAAGGGGATGATGAAGGTTTCTATTAGATACGGTTTTTTTAGATACAAAGAAGCCGGCGCGATGCCGGCTTCTTTGTGGCTGTTGTTAGCTACTCAGGCATTAATCCAGGTTACGTGAGTAGAAGATTTCCAGCATCTCTTTGCGCAGGCGGCTTTCGATATCGCGGGCTTCTTCAAACGTAATGTCGCGACGCGACTTGCCGAACAGGTAATTGTCGAGCTCGAAGTCTTTCAGCAGCATCTTGGTATGGAACATGTTGTCCTGATACACGTTCACGTCCATCATCTGATACGCCTGCTTGGTATCTTCCGCCAGGTAATCCTGGATCGAGGCGATCTCGTGATCGATGAACAGCTTTTTACCGTCGACGTCCCGGGTGAAGCCGCGCACACGGTAATCCATGGTGACGATATCAGAATCAAAGCTGTGAATCAGATAGTTCAGCGCTTTCAGCGGGCTGATATGCCCACACGTTGATACGTCGATATCCAGACGGAAGGTGCTGATGCCGTTGTCAGGATGCGATTCCGGGTAGCTATGTACGGTGACATGGCTCTTATCCAGATGGGCAACCACGGTTTCAGGCAGCGGACCAGGGCCTGGTTCTGTGTTTTCAGGGTTGGCTTCATCAAGCTCATGTTCAGCAATGAGAATGGTGACGCTTGCCCCGTGAGGTTCATAATCTTGACGGGCAATATTCAACACATGCGCACCGATAATATTGGTGACATCCTTCAAAATTTGCGTCAGCCGTTCGGCGTTGTACAGCTCATCGATATAGTCGATATAAGCGGTACGTTGCTCTTCGGTCTTGGCATAGCAGATGTCGTAAATATTAAAGCTCAGCGAGCTGGTCAGGTTATTGAACCCGTGGAGTCGGAGACTATCTGTCATGTCCGAACCTCCCTATGGCTGATGAAGACACCCCGACGAGCCAGCGCCGGAACCGAGAAAAACCTAATGCCATACGTGGTGCGCATGTTCTAAAAGCACTTGCAGGGCAGTCAGGGGGAATACAAGGAGGCGTATTATGCCCGGCCGGGGCAGGGGATGCATCCGGGCAGGGCATTTTTTTTCGCTGTGCTGCATCGTAGGCCGAAGGAGCGAGCGTCGTCGCTCTGCCTCAAGCCTCTACAATTTCAAAGGAGTGCGTAATTTCAACACCGCCTTTGACAAGCATAATGGACGCACTGCAGTACTTTTCGGCGGAAAGCTCTACGGCACGTGCAACTTGCTTCTCTTTTAGCGCTCGGCCTGTGACCACGAAGTGAACATGAATTTTGGTGAATACGGCAGGCACTTCATCGGCGCGCTCAGCATCCAATTCGGCAACACAGTCGGTCACATCGGCACGGGCTTTATCGAGAATATTCAGGATATCAAACGCCGTGCAACTGCCCATGCCCATCAGCAGCATTTCCATGGGACGAGGCCCGGTATTGCGGCCGCCGTGGTCGGGTGGGCCATCGATCACAACGCTGTGCCCACTGCCCGACTCGGCGATAAATTGACGGCCATCCGTCCATTTTACCCTTGCTTTCACGTGGCTCTCCTTATCTTGGCGACGACAGGTAAGTCGCGCAGCATAACATTTCTTTGCCTGGGCGCACTGTTTGAATCCCCACTCTGGGCCTTCTTATAACGGGGGATTTATTGGCTTAAAAAGTGCTCCAGGGCGGCAAGGCGTTCGGGTGTTCCTACATCAACCCAGTGTCCTGCGAAGTGTTCCCCTGACACCTGCTGTGCATTCATCGCATTTTTTAATAGTGGCGCGAGCGCAAACGCCTCGGTGGGCTGGCCAGCCAACAGCCTGGGATGAATAATGCTGACACCGGCATAGGTATAGCGCTGTGCGCCTTGATTAAGAACGCGCCCCTTATCCAGGGCAAAGTCGCCTTCAGGATGATGGTCAGGGTTATTCACCAGTATCAGGTGCGCCAGATCGCCCCTTTTTAGCTGAGTGTTGGCGGGCAGGTAGTCACACCACACATCACCATTGACCAGCAGAAAGGGTTCCTCGCCCAGCAGCGGTAGCGCCTTTTGAATGCCTCCGCCCGTTTCAAGCGGCGTGGCCTCATGGCTCCACTGAATATTGACACCGTAGGCCCGGCCATCGCCTATCGCTTGAATGATTTGCTCGGCGCGATAGCTGACATTAATAATGACGTCTTCAATACCTGCCCGCTGAAGCCGCTCCAGGTGATGAACGATCAGCGGCTTCCCCGCGACCGGGAGCAAGGGCTTGGGGCAGTGGTCGGTTAACGGGCGCATCCGCTTGCCTAAACCGGCCGCTAATATCATCGCTTTCATGGATGCTCTTCCGCCAGGCGTTGCAGAATGGCTGGGCGCAGCGTGAGCCTTACCCAGTTGGCAAAGGCGACGTGTTCGGGCAGGCCATTCAGGCTATCTTCAAGGTGATCCAGGAAGTGGGGTAAGCGTGCCAGGTAGCCCTGTTTGTGGTCACGTAGCGTTAACCGACAAAAAATCCCCAACACTTTTAACGAACGCTGAGCGGCCATGGCGTGGCACTGGGTAATAAAGTCGGCCTCTGTTAGTACACTGGACAGGCGCCCATCGCTGCGGGCCTGGCGATAGAACAGGGTGGCCAGCTCGGCGAATTGGGCCGCACTAAAGCGCCAATAGCGGCCTCGCAGCAAGGAAATAACGTCGTAGCTAATCGGCCCTGCCACGGCGTCCTGAAAGTCGATCATATATAAGCGGTCATGGTTGATCATGATGTTCATGGCATCAAAATCACGGTGAACGCTAACCGTCGGCTGTTGAAGCGCCCGGTGAATAAGGTCTGTGCGCAGTGCCTCCCAGCTGGATGGGCAAGGTAGCCTCAGCCACTTATCCATGCACCACTCAGGGAACAGGTCGAGTTCACGAGCCAATAGCGCAGCATCATAGTCGGGAAGTGCGGTTGGGCTGGCCCTGTTTTGCAGCTCGGCAATCAAGCCCAGAGCTTTTTCATGATACTGAATCGCCGCGGCACTATCGGTAAACCGGTCCTGCATGGGGGTACTGCCTAAATCGTCCAGCAGTAAAAAACCGTCGTCTAAATTCGCGGCATAAATTTTGGGAACGGGTAAGCCCGCCGCGTACCAACGGTGGCCAATGGTAACAAAAGGGGCTGAATCCTCTTGAGCAGGCGGTGCATCCATGACTATTTGGGTGTCGCCATTAGGTAGTGTTAGACGAAAATAGCCCCGAAAGCTGGCGTCGCCGCCCGCTGGTGAGAGGGTAATCAACGCCGGATTTAGGCTGTTTTGTTCTGCGGCCCATCGGGTGAGGGCATCAATCCGTAAAGAGGACATGCAAGCTCCTTGCTGGTCGGGCATCATGCGGGCTGTATAATACCTATTCTGGATGCCAAGGATAACGAACATGGGCAAGCGATTTTCGCGCATCATACCGGTTGCGCATACGCTGATGGGCAGTTTGCTCGCTAGCGCCTCGTTCTCGGTGGTGGCGCAGAATCAAGCGCTGCCCGCACAAGCGCTTGACTGGCAGGCCTGGGAAGGAGATGAAGCGTCACAACAGTTGTGCCGTGGCCGGTACGTGATGCCCAGCTACCGGTTGCCTGTAGAGCAGAACCCGGAAACGCTGTCAGTTGAAACCCAGGACGTAGATTACGCCGCCGATGGCGAGGCATTGCTGCGAGGCGATGTGGTATTGCGACGTGGTAATTCGGAATTAGAAGCCGAACGCATTTATTTACCCGCAAACCGTGAGCAGGTGGATGCTGAGGGTAATCTCGCTTTGCGTGATGGCCAAGCGTTGGTGCGTGGCGACAGCGCCACCTTAATGCTCAATGAAGATCGCGCGAGTGTGCGTAACAGCCACTATGTGCTGTATGAAGAGCGTTTGCGTGGCCAGGCAAGTCAGCTTGAGCAAACAGGCGAGTCTCAGTATCGCTTGCGAGATGCCACCTTTACGACCTGTGAACCCGGCGCCAATACCTGGGAGCTGGTGAGCAGTGATATACGCCTAAATCAGGAGTCGGGGTTTGGTACCGCGACGCATGCCCGCTTAAAAGTAAAAGACGTGCCTGTTTTTTACTGGCCGTGGTTGCGCTTCCCTATCGACGATAAGCGTCACACGGGGCTGTTGTCCCCGGCTATCGGGTTTTCGTCAGATGGATTTAACTACGCACAGCCGTTTTACTGGAATATCGCCCCTAATCACGACGCCACCATTACGCCGCGTTGGATGAGTGACCGTGGGTTGCTGCTCAACGGTGAATACCGCTACCTGTTTTCGGAAAGCGAGGGAACCGTTGAGGGGGGGTACTTAAGTAGGGACGACGGAGGTAACAGTGGTAGTGACCGCTTTGCTGGCGAAACCCGTTGGTATGTCGATGCGCGCCATGCGGGCCGAGTCAACAGCCGCAGCAATTATCGGTTGCGCTATGGCGCTTCCAGTGACGGCCGCTATTTCGACGACTTCGGTGATGAGTTTGGGGGGAGCGACCGCGTAAGCCTGGAGCGGCTTGCCCAGATAGATTATCAGGGTGACCAGTGGTATCTCGATGCCAGGGCGCAAGGCTTTCAGCGCCTTGAAGACCCGCTTAGCGACTCTGATAAGCCGTTCTACCGCTTGCCCAGCCTGACCGCGAATTCCAATTGGCAGCTAGGCAGTGGCTTCTTCAGCGAATGGCGCTCCAACGCGACCTATTTTTGGCGTGACGTGGATGAGCGGCTGGTGCCGGAACGCGAGGCGGCAACCGGCACGCGTCTACACTTAACGCCGGCCGTCGGCTGGCGCGAAGAAAAGCCCTGGGGATATATCGAACCACGGGCTGAGCTTTGGTATACCGCCTACGAGTTGGACTACGGTGACCGTGAAACGGAGCGCAATACCTCACCAAGTCGAACTGTGCCGGTGACGTCGGTGGATGGCGGCCTGGTATTTGAGCGTGAACTGGAGCTTGGAAATCGCGGCTACCGGCAAACGCTGGAGCCGCGGTTTAACTATGCCTATGTACCCCGCAAGAACCAGACCCAGCTACCCGATTTCGATAGTCGTGAGCGGGCTTTCTCGTGGGACCAACTGTGGTCGCCCCATCGCTTCTCCGGCGGGGATCGGGTCGGCGATCTTAACCGTGTGTCAGTGGGTGTGCAGACGCGCTTTATCGAAGATGACAGTGGCCGTGATCGTCTAACATTCGGTATCGGGCAAAGTCTCTATTTTTCGGACCGCCGTATTGATAGTGACGGAGACCCGGATACCCTGCCAGCGCGGCCAGAAGAAGACCCTTACGTTAACCCGCAGCGTTACTATCAGGCCACGCGTGATCGTTCGCCTCTGGTAACCCGGCTGGACTGGCAGATCAATGATCGCTGGAGTACCGGCTACGAATGGCTTTACGATGATCACCGTGAAAAGACGGAACGCACTCGCTTTGACCTGCGTTATCGGCACCCTGAAGGCCATGTAGTGAACCTGGGTTACCGTTGGGAGATCGAAGGCTTCGACCCTGATACGTTACCAGGCGATGATGGCTTTCGTGATTACAACCGCGAAGAGTGGGACGTGTCATTTGCCTGGAAAACCAGCCCAAGGGTGGATCTGATAGGCCGGTATCTTCACGACCAAACCAATGATCGTGCGCTTGAAAAACTGGCAGGGGTACAATGGAACGACTGCTGCTACGGCGTGCAGCTTGTTTGGCGCGAGTGGGTGGATGATAACGACACTGCGCGTGTTGCAGATGACTTCAACGATCGCGGGCTATTTTTACGCTTTGTATTCCGTGGCTTGGGCGGCGTTGGCCAAGAGGCTGACAGCTATTTTGAACGGACCATTCCTGGTTACCGTCCTACTCCCTTGTAACGACGTTCTTGAATGGCGACTGAAAGAGACTTTTTATGAAAACCAGAAATATGCTGCTAGCTCATGCAAAAACGATGTCGGCCGCGAGCGTTATCGCGCTGTGCATGGGCGCAGGCACGCTTGCCGCTCCACTGGTAACGCAAGCGCAGAATTTTGAGTCCACCCAGCGCCAGCCGATCGATAGCATCGTTGCCGTGGTTAACGATGGCGTTATTATGCGAAGTGAACTCGACGATCGTGTTGCTCAGATAGAGCAGCAAGCGCAAGCTCAGGGGGGCTCGCTTCCGCCAGGCTCTGCGCTTCAGGCGCAAGTGCTTGAACGGATGATACTGGATGAAATCCAGTTACAGCTGGCAAATCGCAACAATCTAAGCATCGATGATACCGAGCTGAACCGTCAGCTGCGTACGATTGCTGAATCCAACAACATGACGTTGGATCAGTTCGCAAACGCGGTAGAAGCCGATGGCATGACGCTTGCTGAGGTGCGTGAAGACATTCGCCGTGAAATGTTGATGCGCCAAGTGCAGCAGCGCCAGGTTGGTCAGCGCGTATCGGTCAGCGACCGTGATGTTCAGCGCGTGCTTGATCAACAGGGCAATCAAAATAGCGATCAGGCGTTTGTCGAAGAGATCCGCGCACGTCACGTACTGGTTGAGCTAACTCCAACGCGCAGTGAAGAGCAGGCGCGTGCCCGGGCCCAGGAGGTGCGTCAGCGTTTACAGCAAGGCGCTGACTTTGCCTCCGTAGCACGTGAGTTTAGTGACGACAGCGGCAGTGCGCTTAACGGTGGCGAGCTGGGTTGGGTGCGTCCTGGCCAAACCGTACCGGCGTTTGAGGAAGCATTGCAGACGCTGAACGTTAACCAAATCTCCGAGCCAGTGCGCTCACAGTTCGGCTACCACGTAATTGAAGTTGAAGAGCGTCGTCGTCAGAACGTGACCAATGAGAGCCGCCAGGAGCAAGTGCGTCAGGCCATTTTCCAGCGCCGCGCCAATGAAGAGCTGCAAGTCTGGCAGCAGGAAATTCGCGCGGAAGCCTTTGTGGATGTTCGCCTTTAAATGAGCCAAATCGCTGACCTTCCGCTGCTGATTACCACGGGAGAGCCTGCGGGTATTGGGCCTGAGCTAGTGCTTATGCTGGCCGCACAGGGCCACCTGCCGGCGCAGGCCGTCGCCATTGGTGATGCCGATATGTTGCGCCAGCGGGCCGCTGCGCTAGAGCTTGATGTGGCACTGGTGGAAACAAGCCCAGGCCAGGAAGTAGCCGCTTGCGCGGGGCAGTTACCCGTTTGGCCCGTAGCGTTGAATGAGCCCGCAACGCCTGGCGTGCTTAACCCGGCCAATGCAGGGTATGTGCTTGCCACGCTTGAGCTGGCCGTGGCGGCCTGTCAGGCAGGCCAGGCGGCCGCCATTGTCACCGCACCGCTGCATAAAGGCGTCATCATTGAAGGCGGCTACCCAGGGTTCACAGGGCATACAGAGTGGTTGCGTGATGCCTGCGGTGTTGATGAGGTCGTGATGATGCTGGCAACCGATGCCGCGTTACACGCCAACGCACCGGACTGGCAAGGCAGTGGTGATCTTCGCGTTGCATTGGTCACCACACACTTGCCGCTGCGCCAGGTTGCCGATGCGATTACCGTCGCGCGGGTAACCCGGATTAGCCGCTTGCTGGCCGATGATCTGGTGCATCAGTTTGGTATTGCCTCGCCGCGTATTGCCGTGTGCGGGCTAAATCCTCACGCGGGCGAAGATGGCCATTTGGGCCATGAAGAGCAAGAGACGATTATCCCCGCGCTTGAATCCCTGCGTGCGCAAGGGCTGGATATTCAAGGCCCTTTTCCTGCCGATACGCTGTTTACGCCTCGCCACTTGGCGGGTGTTGATGCCGTGCTGGCGATGTACCATGACCAGGGCTTGGCCGTGCTTAAGTATGCTGGCTTTGGTCAAGCTGCTAATATCACGCTGGGCTTGCCGCTAGTGCGTACGTCGGTAGACCACGGCACCGCGCTTGACCTCGCGGGTAAAGGCGTGGCTGACCCTGGTAGCTTGCGCGTTGCGCTATCGCTTGCTCGGCGTCTTGCCGAACAGCGCGCCCAAATGGCCCGCCAGGCGTAACGCCTCCACGATTGAAAAATACCTCCAAGGAATTCTGTTAGATGTCTCAAGTGCCCCAGCAGCACCGTGCTCGCAAACGCTTCGGTCAAAACTTTCTACGTGACCTGGGTATCATCTCGCGTATTGTGCGCTCTATTGGGCCGCGGGAAGGCGACCGTCTTGTTGAAATTGGGCCGGGCCAAGGCGCGCTGACCGCGCCACTGCTTGAGGCGGCAGGGAAGCTTGAGGTGATTGAGCTGGACCGCGATTTGATTCCTGGCCTACGCGTGCAGTTCTTCAACTACCCCGACTTTATTATCCATGAAGGCGATGCGCTGAAGTTTGACTTCGCGGCGCTGAAAGGCGATGGCCCCGCCCTGCGCGTCGTCGGCAATCTGCCCTATAACATCTCAACACCTCTGATCGTGCATCTGCTCACGGCCGGTAATGCGATTGCCGACATGCACTTCATGCTCCAAAAAGAGGTCGTTGAGCGGCTGGCTGCCCAGCCAGGCGGTACGGATTGGGGGCGGCTTTCTGTGATGGCGCAGTACTACTGCCACGTCGACCAGCTGTTTATCGTACCGCCCGAGGCCTTTGTACCCCGGCCTAACGTCGACTCTGCCATTGTGCGCCTCACACCGCACGCAAGTTTGCCGCACGTAGCCGACGACCCGGCACTCCTGTTTGAGCTGGTAAAGCTAGCCTTTGGCCAACGCCGTAAAACCTTACGTAATAACTTGAAAGGACGCGTCAGTCCTGAAACGTTAGAAGCGCTGGGTATTGACCCCACGCGCCGCCCGCAAACGCTAACGGTTGCTGAGTATGTAACCATTGCTAACCGTGTGGCTGCTGATGAAAGGCTAGGTAGTGATGGGAGTGAAAACGGGTGAGTGGTTTAGCCATCGACGTCAGTGTAACGCCTGAATATTGTGCCGAAGAATCCAGCGACGTGGAATCACGCTACGTATTTAGCTATACCGTGACGGTGCATAATCAAAGCCCGCATAGCGTACAGCTGATGGCACGTTACTGGAAAATCACCCAGGGCAACGGCGATAGTCAGGAAGTGCGTGGCAAGGGCGTGGTCGGGCAGCAGCCATTGATCGGCCCCGGTCAGCGCTTTCGCTATACCAGCCGGGCGATTTTGCAAACACCGGTGGGCGTGATGGAAGGTGCCTATACGTTGTTGAACACCTATACCCAGCGTGCCTTTGAAGTGCCCGTAGCGCCTTTTCGCTTGGCTGTGCCGCGTCAGCTGCACTAAAACAGTCTCGTCCCTAGTGAGCCCTCCTCTAGGCAGAGGTTAAACGCTGCTCCAGGTGATCGCATAAGCGAAGAGCGAGTTGCACCAGAGTGAGCGTGGGGTTGGCGTGTCCGCTGCTTGGGAATACACTGGAGCCCGCCACGTACATGTTGTCCTGGCCAAACAGGCGGCAATCGCTGTTAACGATGCCGTCTTTCGGGGCATGACTCATGCGTGTGCCTCCCATGTGGTGGCGGCCAGCTAGCTCGCCATCGGTCGGTAGCGTAACGGGTAAGGCTGCAAGCCAATCGGCCAATTGTACGCGGCCAACATCTTCCTCAAGCAGGTACTCCCCCAATAGCAGCAAGCTCTCGCGAATAGTGTGCCGATCAAGCGGCGACTGTTGCCAAACTAGCCTACTGCGGGGAATGCCTAATGCATCAGGTTCTTCAGTTAGCTCAATGCGATTTTCAAAGCGAGGTTCCTGCTCCCAGGAGGCTCGTAACATCACCCCATGCAGGGTGCGTCCTTGCGTTTGCCACTTACTGATCAGCTCGCCGAGTGAAGGCGCCTGCAGGCCAAGTTCATCAATCAATGCTTGGGTTGCTTCGGGGCTCATACGATGCAAGCGTAATCCACAGTTCAGTATTTCTCGCGCGGTGATTGACTGCTCATTAGGCGAGAGGAAAACGTTGTACTCCTTATCCAGCCCTAAGGCTTCTGGCTTAAACAGAAGTGCCTGCCCAACCGTTGCATGGGGATGCTCCATCCAGTAACGCCCCAGGGTCTTCGCATGTGGAATCAGTTGGCCATTGGTTTGTTGGTTGCACCATAGCAGCAAACGCGCGTTATCAATCCCTCCGCAGGCGAGGACAAAGTAGCGGGCGTGTATTGTGTGTGTCTCGCCTTTGTCGTTGGCAAATGTAGCACTGGTGATACGGCCATTTTCGGTTTCAAGTGCCACCAGGTTGGCAGTCAGGCAACAGATCAGGTGGGGTGATGCTTCAAGCATCTCGGCATACTTATGTTGCACGCGTACCGGCGTTCCCAGTGAAAAATGAATCCGGTTAAGGTCTGAGGAGGCGACAGGCTCATCCGCAGGAATCGGATCCAGGTCTAGCAGCTCGGTGGCTGTGCCAAGGTAAGGCGTTAGCGCTTCCTGGCCAATAGGCCATACGGTCTCGGGGGCGGCCGTTTTGGCCATAAAGTCATACGCATCAAGTGGGCGAGAAACGCCGCCCCAATGATTGGTGGAGCCGCCTAAATAGCGTAGCCGGCTCGTCTCGAGCGGAATATACGTATCGCCAACCACTTCGCCGCGGTAACTATCCTGAGAGCGTTCGCTAAATACTTCATCGCCGCCTTCGCAGAGTAAAACCTGGTGGCCTTGCCGGGCTAGCGTCACGGCAATTGACATGCCTGCAGCGCCGCTGCCAATAATACACACATCCAGCGTATCATCCTGCTCGTTGAGCTCCTCAAAAGGCAGGTACATTAGCAATCACTCGTTCGCAGTAGCCAACCGTTAACCAATACGCTCTCCAGAGAGAAGCGTATTGGTAACGTGGGTGAAACGTTCGTTGCGTTGGCCACAGGGAGCAAGGCGGTAACGGGGACGAGAACAAGGCCCATGCCCGTAAACGTTGCGATTTTTAATAGCCAGCGCCGTGTATAGGTGGGCGTCATATTGGTTGTGTTGTCCTTGGCTGTGGCAAGTGCTTTACTTTGCAGGATGTTATTGACGGTTGTAATTAACGATAACTATTAAAAAGTATGGTCGCGTTGTTAAAAGCAAAAGCACTCCCAACGGGTATGCTTGATTTATATTGGTCCATATTTTCCCAATTCACCAGAGCAATTTAGCGGCTACAGTGCTGTGAACATGCAGCACGTTTTTTTATTTCGACGCTCTTTATTTTTCATATAAGGCCCGCGCATGAGTACCTACGCGATTGGCGATTTGCATGGCTGCTACGCCGAGTTTATGACGCTACTTGAAGCCCTGAACTTTAATCCCTCGCACGACACTTTGTGGCTGGTGGGCGATGTGATCAACCGTGGGCCAGGCTCCCTTGAGTGTTTACGCGAAGCGCACGCACTGGGCGGCTCGGTACGCTGTGTGCTGGGCAACCACGACTTTCATCTGTTGGTGGTCGCGCGTGGCGGCGGCAGGCAAAAAAAGCACGACACCCTCAACGATATTCTTAATGCGCCAGATCGCGAGCAACTGCTGGATTGGCTGCAGTGCCAGCCGCTTGCAGTGCAGCAAGGCAATACCCTAATGACGCATGCCGGTTTGCTGCCTCAGTGGCGCATAGAGCAGGCTGTCGCTTATAGCCGTGAGGTCGAGCAAGCGCTTACCAGCGAGCAGTCAGGGCATTTCTTGACCGAGCTTTTTGGTAATCAGCCTGATCGTTGGCGAGAGGACCTGGAGGGAATGGACCGGCTGCGCTTTATTGTTAACGCTATGGCACGTATGCGCTTTATTGACAGCCAAGGGCGGCTGGAGTTTGCTGCTAAAGAGGGCCTTGCTAGCACCCCGCCTGGCTTTGCGCCGTGGTTTCAGTATGCCCGTGACGACGACCCTCACCTCCTGTTTGGGCACTGGGCCGCGCTAGAAGGAAAGACTCGGGGCGCCAGGGTTCGGGTAGACGCGTTGGATACGGGCTGCGTGTGGGGTGGGACGTTAACCGCGCTTAATATAGATACCGGTGAGCGAATGAGCGTACCCAGCCAGCAACGAGGAGGGCGGTAGTGATGGCGCATTCAAATGATCCGTGCATTGCCGGGCTGGACGTATACCGAGTGGGCGGCGCTGTTCGCGATGCGCTGCTGGGCTGGCCAGTGTATGACAACGACTGGGTGGTGGTGGGCGCTACCCCAGAGGCTATGCGCCAGCGCGGCTTTAAGCCGGTGGGGCGAGATTTTCCCGTGTTTTTGCACCCTGATACAGCGGAGGAGTATGCGCTGGCGCGTACGGAGCGAAAAACTGGGCACGGATATTCCGGGTTTGAAGTGCATGCCAGCCCCGAAGTAACGCTGGAAGAGGACCTGCTGCGCCGCGACCTGACCGTGAATGCCATTGCGCAACGGGTCGATGGGCCGCTGATTGATCCCTTTGATGGCCAGAAGGATATCGAACAACGCGTGCTGCGGCATATTTCTTCTGCGTTTGGTGAAGACCCGCTGCGGGTGCTGCGTACGGCACGTTTTTTAGCCCGCTATGCGTCGCTGGGGTTCTCTATCGCCTCTGAAACCCTGGCACTGATGACCGAGGTTAGCCGCAGTGGTGAGCTTGAGCATTTAGCCGCTGAACGGGTATGGGTCGAAACCGAAAAAGCCTTGGGTGAACCCAGCCCCGAAGCTTACTTCACGACGTTGGCGCAGTGTGAAGCGCTGGCAATATGGTGGCCGTTCTCAGCAGAAAAACTGCAGAGCGGCTTGGCCGCACTGCAATACGTGCCTGACGATAGCCCAACGCCGCTGGCACATTGGCGCTATGCATTACTGGTGAGCGTGCTGGACGATGCGGGTCGCGAGGCATTGGCGTCAACGCTACGTTTACCCAATGCCGTAGCGCTGTTGGCGCGCTATGTCGCGTTGACCCTATCGTTGCTGAAAGAGCCTTTAGAGGCGATAGCTGTGCTGCATTGGCTAGAACGCCTGGATGGTTTTCGTAAGCCTGACCAGGTCGCCACACAGCTCACGTTAGTCGGTGTGATTGAAAGTGCCGGTGTTATTGAAAAAGAGTATGCCCAGCCGCTACAGGTTGCTTGGCAGGCGGCACGCAGCGTTAGCCCGCAGGGGCTCATCGCTCAAGGATTCAAGGGGGCTGAATTAGGCCAGGCGCTACGTGAACAGCGCCAGCAAGCGGTCAGTGATGCGTTAAGCGAATGATTAGCCAAGCAGAAGAGGTTTAGCGAGCCTGGGACGTACAGAGCGCAGGCTCCGCGTGCGATATCCAGGCGCTACCCCAGGTAAAATCTACCGCCCAAAGCCGCTGATTCCCCAGCGAAAAATTATTCCAAAGTGTGGCGTAAGGCGTGTTGCAAGCCGGGTGCCGTTCGTTAGGTAGCAGCTCCGCCAAGGGCTGTAACACGAATGCGCTTTCGGTCATCTCGGCGCGGGGCAGTGCAACACCTTCAACGACGCCCTGCAGGTTACCCACTGTTAGCAGGTCGATATCCAGCGCTTTAGGGTTGTATTTGTCCAAGCCCTGCTTACGGCCATGAATAATTTCCAAAGCCTTGGCCCATGCCTGTAATTCACTCGGCGACCAGTTACTTTCGAAGGCCACGACCAGGTTATAAAAATTACGGGTATCGCTAAAACCAACCGGCTCGCTTTCAAAAACGCGCGAGACATTTAAAGGCCCGAAGGTATCGAAAAGTGCATCGAGACACAGGCGGATATGACGCACAGGATCAATATTGCTGCCTAAACTGACGGTAACCAGGCTCATGAGATTATGTCCTTGTGGCCTCCGGTAGCTCGCCACGTGTAATTTCAAGGCCTACGCTCGCCGCTTGCGGCACCGCGCCGGGTTTACGCACCCGCAAGCGTAACCAGGTAATGGAAAACTCGCTGCGCAGGCAGTCAGCCAAGCGTTCCGCGAAGGTCTCCACCAGCGCGAATTGATGCGTGTCAGCGAATCGTTGGATACGCTGGCAGATAGCCGCATAGTCTAGCGTTAAGCTTAAATCGTCAGTAGCGGCAGCCGGGCGAATATCGGTCGCCAGGGTTAAGTCCAGGCTAAGCGACTGTTGGATGGTGCGTTCCCAATCGTAAACACCAATCACGGTGTCTACCTTGAGTGCTTCGATCAAAATGCGGTCCACAAGCTCTTCCTCGGCGACAACAAGCGGGCGATTGTACGTTAGGATGAAACGAAACGACAGTAGGATGGAAAAGGCGCCATGGCGTGGTTAGTGTTCGGCTATTTAAGCGGCAGTTGGCTGGCAGCGATTAGTGTTTGCCGGATAGCGGGAGTGGGCGATCCTCGTCGCTGTGGCTCCGGTAATCCCGGTTTTTCTAACGTGTTACGCCTTTATGGGCCGCGCCTAGCGGGTGCCACGCTTTTGCTGGATGCGTTAAAAGGCGTACCCATAGTGCTTGCCAGTAAATTAATGGCGTTACCGGTCAGTTGGCAGGGGCTGATTGGGCTGGCGGTATTACTGGGGCATAGCTACCCGGTATGGTATGGCTTTCGTGGCGGAAAGGCCGTCGCCAGCGCGTTGGGCGTGCTGCTGGTGTTGACCCCGGGTGTTGCGCTGGTGAGCGTGGGGGTGTGGACCTTGCTGGCGTGGCGCTTAAAAACCGCGGCAATGGCTTCCTTGTTAAGCGCGCTGGTGGCGCCGCTTGCCTGTATCTGGCTGGCGCCTGCTTATGTGGGCGTAGTGGGCGGCTTGAGCCTACTGGTGCTGCTGCGTCATGGGCTTAATATTCGCAGATTAAGACGCGGCGATGAGCCGCGCCTGGGGCGTCGCTAATTATTCGGCGTTGGGAGGCGTCAACTGATCAAGCGGCCAGCGCGGCGTAGCCTGCATAACGCCATCCTTGTCCTGTTCTCCAGCGGCCAGGCGCTGCGCGCCCACGTACGCGATCATGGCGCCGTTATCCGTGCAGAACCGGCCGCGAGGATAGTAGGCCTTTGCCTGACGTTTTTGACACTCAAGGGCCAGACGCTCACGCAGCCGGTGATTGGCACTCACCCCGCCAGCCACTACCAGCCGTTTTAACCCCGTTTGGTCCAGCGCCCGGCGGCATTTGATGACCAGTGTATCGACCACGGCTTCTTCAAAGGCGCGGGCCACATCAGCGCGCGCCTGCTCGTCAAGTTCGCCAGCCGCTTCCAAC
The DNA here is from genome assembly GCF_052379685.1 of Halomonas sp. 111. NCBI lineage: Bacteria > Pseudomonadati > Pseudomonadota > Gammaproteobacteria > Oceanospirillales > Halomonadaceae > Halomonas > Halomonas sp. 111. The sequence goes on along the minus strand of NZ_JBQSYV010000020.1, from coordinate 38,662 downwards.
TGACGTATAGCCGTTAAGGTATGCGTTTTTAACCCTGAGAAACTGAAGTTAAGCCCCGGCCGGTCAGTCATCGGACGTGGAAAACGAAACCGTTTGGGGTCGCCCTCTTCGGCAAGCTTGGCCACCAATGGGCCGCCGGGATAAGCAAGGCCGAGCATTTTGGCGGCTTTATCAAACGCTTCACCGGCCGCATCATCAACAGATTCACCCAATAGCTGATAGCTTCCAAGTCCTTGGACTTCCACCAACTGGGTATGGCCGCCAGATACCAGTAGGGCCACAAAAGGAAACGCTGGCGCATCGTCTTCCAGCATGGGAGCGAGTAGATGACCTTCCATGTGGTGCACGCCCAATACCGGAATGCCTAGTGCACGGGCCATACCGTGGGCCGTACTGGCACCCACCATGAGCGCGCCTACCAACCCCGGGCCTGCGGTATAGGCAATACCCTCTAAATCGTCTCTTGTTAGCTTGGCATCACTTAACACCTGCTCAATCAAAGGGAGCAGCTTGCGCGTGTGGTCCCGTGAGGCAAGCTCGGGTACCACGCCGCCATATTCGGCGTGCATGGCAATTTGGCTATACAGCGCATCGGCCAGCAGGCCATCGCCCCCTGAGCGGGAGGTGTCATAAAGAGCAACGCCGGTTTCGTCGCAGGAAGTTTCGATGCCAAGCACACGCATAGGAAGTCTCTACAGAGGGCTAACAGATTGCATAAGGCAAAATTTTAACATGTCTAACGCCCATAAAGGTGGCATTGATTACACAATGTCAGGGGTGCAGTTTGCAATCATTGCCAACCACGACTAAACTATCGTGCGCTGTAAAAAATGGGTCGTACGCTATGTTCTTCGCAATAATGCGATGATGGTGTACGTACTTTCGAACTCAAGACTCCTTAAGGTAGGTGAGTGCTTAATGCCTTCTGTAAAAGTACGTGATAACGAGCCGTTTGACGTCGCCCTGCGTCGCTTCAAGCGTTCTTGCGAAAAAGCTGGTGTTCTTTCTGAAGTACGCCGTCGCGAGCACTATGAGAAGCCGACTGCTGAGCGTAAACGCAAAGCGGCAGCTGCCGTAAAACGCCACGCCAAGAAAGTTCAGCGTGAGCAAAAGCGTTTCGAACGGCTCTATTGATCCGTACCCGAGAGAGCCAGAGCGGTTAGCTGGTTGTCTCAAGAGGGATGCCAAGCGGCCGCCACTAGGTGGCCGTTTGTTTTTTCAGTTTTCTACGCTGTTTAAGGTGATTGGGCAGTCCGCCAGATGACGTTAAGCAAGCGTTTAGCGCACATGCGCGAGGGTGCCGTTGTAAATGGCAGGCCAGATTCCCCAGCGTTTTATTGACGATTTGCTTAGCCGCGTTGACGTGGTGGAAGTGGTTGGTGAGCGTGTGCAGCTTAAAAAGGCTGGCCGGAACTACTCGGGTCTTTGCCCTTTTCATCAGGAAAAAACGCCTTCGTTTACGGTAAGTGCTGATAAACAGTTTTATCACTGCTTTGGCTGTGGCGTGCATGGGAATGCACTACGCTTCTTGATGGAATACGACAAATTGCCGTTTCCTGAAGCGGTGGAGCAGTTGGCCGGGCGGCTGGGTCTTGACGTGCCGCGCGAAGGCGCTGACGACCCGCGTGCACATCAGCGAGAAAAAAAGCGCAAAGAGGGCGTTAACCTGCTTGAGCTTGCGGCAAGCTTTTATCGCGAGCGTCTTAAAATGCGCGAAGGGCAAAGCGCCCAGCAATATCTGGAAAACCGGGGGCTTTCTGCTGAGGTGATCAGTGCCTACGGCATAGGCTACGCGCCTGGCGGTTGGGAAGCGCTCAAGCAGCACCTTGGTGAGCGGGAGATATCAGAACCTGTCCAGATTGAGTATGGCCTGTTGATTCATCGTGAAGATACGGGGCGTACTTACGATCGTTTTCGGGATCGGGTGATGTTTCCGATCCGCGATCTACGAGGGCGGACGATTGCATTTGGTGGGCGAGTGATGGGCGACGAGCAGCCCAAATACCTCAATTCACCAGAAACCCCAGTGTTTCATAAAGGGCGCGAGCTTTATGGGCTTTATGAGGCGCGCCAGGCATCCAGCAAGCTTGAACAGCTGGTGATGGTAGAAGGCTATATGGACGTTGTGGCGCTTGCGCAGTACGGCATCCATAACGCGGTGGCTACGCTGGGAACCGCGACGACCGAAGATCACCTAAGCCGTCTGTTTCGTTTGGTCAGCCGAGTGGTGTTCTGCTTTGATGGCGACCGCGCTGGCCGCCAAGCCGCCAGTCGAGCACTGGAAACCGCGCTGCCGTTGATGATTGACGGCCGTGAGGCGCGTTTTCTATTTCTGGCAGAAGGTGATGACCCGGATACGCTGGTGCGTCGTGAAGGCGCCGAAGCGTTTAAGGATCGTGTTACCTGTGCAATGCCGCTGTCGGAGTTTTTGTTTGAGCAGGCGGCTCAGGGCCGTGATTTAAACACGGTGGAGGGGCGCGAGCGATTTGCAAGCCAGGTGCTTGAAGCGTTGAACAAAGTACCTGATGGCATGCTCAAATCGTTACTGCTTGAAGCGCTTGCCAAGCGCAGTGGCTTGGCGCAACAGCAGTTGCAGGCGCTGTTGGATAAGCGCACAGCGGCACCCAAGGGGCAAGCGTATTGGGAGGCGGCTGAACCTGTTGTCGAAGATAGCGCGGAGCAGACGAGTACTGTAAAGGCGGGCTCTACTGGAGCTACGTCACGTGCACGTAACCGGGTGCTTACGCCCGTTGGGCGCATCGTGCAGCTTCTGCTGCACGAGCCGAGCGTAGTGTCAGCCTTGCCGGATAATCTGGAGTGGCTGCCTGATGATGCGGATACGCCGCTCTGTCGCGATTTGATCGTGCTCTTGCAGGCCGGACGCTATCGTAGTCCGCAGGTCGTGCTGGCGCATTTTCAGGGTACGCCACAGGGCGCGGTGCTGGCAGAGTTTGCCGCGCGGGAGTTATTGATCCCCAAGGCAGCACGAGAAGCAGAGTTAAGGGGGTTGGTTGAGCACTTGCAGCAGAAGCAACGTAAACGCTCGCCCCAGGAAGAGTACGAAGCGTTGTTGGCTCAGGAACGCGCTGGGCAGAAATTGGATAAACAGCAGCGTCAGCGTTTGGCCGGCTTGGTAGTCGAGTTGGCCCAGCGGTTTTGACCGGTGTTCGGAGAGAGGGGGGTTGAATTTTTCCCTCACCAACACCAGATATAGGGTCAGTCACCAAGTGCTGGCCTAACCGAACAACCTAACACACCTGAATGACCGCGCAAATACGTTTCGCTGGAAAAAATACAGCTATTTACGCTATACTGTTCGGCTTGTTGAGTTTAATCGATTCAGCGCTCCAGGTGTTTCATTCTTCTTCGTCGAGATAGGGTTTCTATGGCTGGAAATGCGCAGCAGCAGTCACGTCTGAAGGAGTTGATCGCGCGCGGCAAAGAGCAGGGTTACCTGACGTATGCCGAGGTCAACGACCATCTACCCGAGGATATCGCCGACCCGGATCAAGTGGAAGACATCATTGGCATGATCAACGACATGGGTATCCGTGTCGCTGAAGAAGCGCCTGATGAAGACACTTTGATGATGTCGGATCACTCCACGGACGAGTCCGCTGCGGAAGAGGCCGTTGCGGCACTCGCTGCCGTGGAAAGCGACGTGGGTCGCACCACAGACCCAGTCCGCATGTACATGCGTGAAATGGGCACAGTAGAACTCTTGACTCGTGAAGGCGAAATCGAAATTGCCAAGCGGATCGAAGAGGGTACACGTGAAGTCATGTCGGCACTGGCCTACTTGCCAGGGGCTGTCGCCTCCATTCTGGATGCTTACGACGCTACTCAGGATGAAGAAGCGCCTGGCCGTCTGTCGGATCTTTTCTCAGGGTTTATCGACCCCGATGAAGGTATCCCCGGCGTTGCCGAAGCGGATGTGCCTGAACCTGAGGTAGCCACCGACTTAAGCGACGACGAAGACGGCGACAGCGATGGCGAGGAGGATGACGAAGATTCCAACGCCAGCGAAGGCGGTCCGGACCCTGAAGAGGCGCGGGCGCGTTTTGAGCAAATTCGCGAGCAAAATGCGTTAGCCGGAGCGGCGCTTACCAAGCACGGTCGCGGCAGCGTCGAGCTGAAAGCCGAGCAGGCTCGTCTTGCCGAATTGTTCTCGCCGATCAAACTGGTGCCAAAACACTTTGAACGCCTGGTAGGCCAGGTACGTATTAGTGTTGAGCAAGTGCGTGCCCAGGAAAAAGCGGTCATGCAGCTTTGTGTTAAAAAAGCCAAGGTGCCGCGCAAGACGTTTATCAAATCGTTCCCAGGTAGCGAATCTAACCCCAAGTGGTTGGATGCGTTCCAGGAAGCGCAGCCCAAATACGCTGACCGTCTTGAGCCGTTACGTTCTGATATCGCCCGTTCGCAGCGCAAAATTGCTTTCGAAGAAGACATGGTGCAGCTCACCGTGGCGGATTTGAAAGAGGTGAACCGCAAGCTGTCGATTGGTGAGGCAAAAGCACGCCGCGCCAAGAAAGAGATGGTTGAGGCCAACCTGCGTCTGGTTATCTCGATTGCCAAGAAGTACACCAACCGTGGTCTGCAATTCCTTGATTTGATTCAGGAAGGCAACATCGGTTTGATGAAGGCAGTGGATAAGTTCGAATACCGTCGGGGTTATAAGTTCTCTACTTATGCGACCTGGTGGATTCGTCAGGCGATTACCCGCTCAATTGCCGACCAGGCACGGACGATCCGTATTCCGGTTCACATGATTGAGACGATCAACAAGCTTAACCGCGTGTCGCGCCAGATGCTGCAGGAAATGGGCCGCGAACCGACCCCGGAAGAGCTCGGCGAACGTCTTGAAATGCCGGAAGACAAAGTACGTAAGGTGCTCAAAATTGCCAAAGAGCCGATCTCCATGGAGACGCCGATTGGTGATGATGATGACTCGCACTTGGGCGACTTTATCGAGGACGGCACCATGCTGCTGCCTATCGATATGGCCACCGGCGAAGGCTTGATTGAAGCGACGCGTAACGTACTGGGCGGCCTCACCGCACGTGAAGCCAAGGTACTGCGCATGCGGTTCGGTATTGATATGAATACTGACCACACGCTTGAAGAAGTGGGCAAGCAGTTTGACGTAACCCGTGAACGGATTCGTCAGATTGAGGCCAAGGCGCTGCGCAAGCTTCGCCACCCTAGCCGTTCTGAGCCGCTACGTTCGTTCCTGGACGAGTAAGTCAGTCCAGGTTAGTGCTTAGGCGCTAGTGTCTAGCGTAAAAAAAGCCCGCCGTTTTTTAAACGGCGGGCTTTTTGCTATCTAGTGTCAAGTACTCCACGAATCCTGATGCCGTTGAGCCTTTGTTATAGCGTGTAGTGAGTTGCAGAGCCAGGACCAACAGGCAGACCCAGCAAAAACACCCACACAAAGAACAGTAAGCTCCAGCCGATCAGCATGAATAGCGTATAGGGCAACATTAAGGCGACCAGTGTGCCAATGCCCATATCGTTGCGGTAACGGGTCGCAACCGCCAGTATCAGCCCAAAATAGCTCATCATCGGAGTGATCAGGTTGGTGACAGAATCACCGATCCGGTAGGCCGCCTGAATCACCTCTGGCGCGTAGCCCATCAGCATCAGCATGGGAACGAAAATCGGAGCGGTCACCGCCCACTGAGCCGATGCGCTGCCCAGCGACAGGTTGACGAACGCACACAGTAAAATAAACAGCGCAAACAGGCCCGGGCCACGTAACCCAAGAGACTCCAGCAGATCAGCGCCCGCCACGGCCGTCACGGTACCAAAATTGCTCCAGTTAAACAGCGCCACAAACTGAGCGGCAAAGAAGACCAGCACAATATACAGCCCAAGGCTGCTCATGCTTTTGGCCATGGCATTTACCACATCACGGTCATTGTGCATCGTGCCTGCCAGGCGCCCATAGATGAAGCCCAGTAGCGAGAAGGAGACCGCTACAATGACCACAATGCCGCTCAGGAAGGGCGAGCCGCTGATTAGCCCTGTTTCTGGATTACGCAAGATGCCATTTTCAGGTACCACGGTCATGGCAATTAAGCCAATAAGCACCAGCGTGGCTAACCCCGTACCTTTTAGCGCCCGCTTCTCCTCAGCGGAAAGCCCTTGCATGGACTGCTGGCCAATGTCGCTATCGGCATCAGCGGCATCGTATTTGCCAAGCTTCGGTTCCACGATACGTTCGGTAACCAGGCCGCCGATCAAGGTCACAAAGAAGGTGCTGACAAACATGAAGAACCAGTTTGCTTCAGCGCCTACTACATAAGCCGGGTCCAGTAGGCGAGCGGCCTCTTGAGTAATACCAGAAAGTAACGGGTCGACGGTTCCAATGAGCAGGTTGGCGCTGTAGCCGCCGGAAACACCACAGAAAGCTGCAGCGAGACCCGCCAAAGGGTGGCGCCCAAGCGAATGGAAGATCATGGCGGCCAGAGGAATAAGTACAACGTAGCCAAGTTCGGACGCCATGTTGGACATAATGCCCGCAAACACAATGGCGTAGGTAACGATGCGGGGTGAGCGGTTAAGCACCAACGCTCTCATACTGGCAGAAAGTAGCCCTGAGTGTTCGGCTACGCCAACGCCCAGCATGGCAACCAGCACAGTGCCTAAAGGCGCAAAGCCTGTGAAGTTTGTCACCATCTCGGTGACCAGCCGGCGTAAGCCTTCGGCATTAAGGAGGGAATTAACCGCAATCCATTCGCCCTCGTTAGCGGGGCGTGGGTCGGCAACTGACACGCCTAAGGCACCGGCAATACCGCTGGCTATCACCACAAGGACACATAAAATGGCAAATAGCGTGACCGGATGAGGGAGCAAGTTGCCAAGCCACTCAACGCTATCGAGAAAGCGGGTAAACGCGCCACGCTTTAGGTTTTTTTCATGGTTTTTAGGGGGTGTCATAAGTTTTATGTCGTTAGAGTGGAGGTTTGTAGCAAAAAAAAGCCCATTGGGGCTAAAAGATGACACTACTTTGAAGTGTATAAGGGCGCAAACGGCTTTACGTATAGCGGGATTTAAAAAATGAAATGCCGTAAGCGCAGGAGGGGCTATGGCAAGCGAAAGGCCGGCTCTGGCGTTAAAGTGATGGCGTGTTCGGCAGTACTCGCGACATATTGGCCACCAGATAATCGACCAATTGACGAATCTTGGGGGATAAGTGGCGGTGGCGGGGGTAAACCGCCCAGACAGCCGTATCATGATGCTGAAAGGGCTCCAGTACGGCGATGAGTTCGCCACTTGCAAGGTGAGGTGCTACGTAATAGTCAGGCAGTTGGGCAAGGCCCAGGCCCTTAAGCGCGGCATCCAGCAGGGCGGGACCGGAGTTACCCGTCCAGCAGCTTTCTACGCGTACTTCGCGGCGTTGGCCGTTGCTATCAAACAGCCAATTAGGCCGTGAACCGACCAAACAACGATGTTGGCCAAGTTCCGCCAACGTGTGAGGAGGCGGTGTCTGGCGAAAGTAATCCTGAGAGCCGACAACATATTCACGACGGTCGCACAGGCGCCTGGCGATCAGGGTTGAATCCTTTAATACGCCCATGCGAATGGCGATATCAAAGCCTTCCTCAATGAGTTCAACGGGCCGGTTGGTAAAATGCATGTACACTTCAAGATCAGGATGTAGGCATTGAAATTCATTCACCAGTGGTGCGATATAACGCTCGCCAAAGGTAGTGGCTGAGGTCAGCTTAAGCAGGCCCCGAGGCTTGGCCTGCAGTTCGCTCAGCGCCTGCTCAGCATCTTTCAATCCATCAAACAGATGCTGGCAATGCTCCATATACAGAGCGCCTGCATCCGTTAAGCGTATTTGACGCGTTGTACGGTAGAGAAGCTGAATGCCGAGCTGGTTTTCGAGTTGGCTCACCAAGCGGCTAATATGCGAGGTTGATACTTTTAGATGGTTTGCGGCCGCAGAAAATGTGCCCAGTCTGACTACTTCAATAAAGGCTTCGACACGATCCCAGCGCTGCATGGAGATTCATCCGTTGTAGGTGATTGTTGCTCAGTGGCAATAATATTATGAGTATATCCCGCTTTTTCTAGTACCTCTAACTACCTTACACTGTCGCTATTGGAGCAAGACGTTATCTGTTCAGGCGACTTACTGCGCCACTGTCTTAAGGAGTGACACTATGAAATCACGTGCTGCCGTTGCGTTAGAGGCGGGTAAACCGCTTGAGCTGGTTGAAATTGATGTGGAAGGTCCAAAAGCGGGCGAAGTGTTGGTAAAAATGGCGGCTACTAGCGTTTGTCATACCGATGCTTATACGTTGTCGGGCGCTGACCCGGAAGGACTCTTCCCTTCAGTGCTGGGTCATGAAGGCGCCGGTGTCGTTCAGGAAGTAGGTGAAGGGGTGACCAGCCTCAAGCCAGGCGACCATGTTATTCCGCTATATACCGCTGAGTGCGGCAAGTGCAAATTCTGTCTGTCAGGTAAAACCAACCTGTGCGGCAGCGTGCGTGCCACCCAAGGGAAAGGCGTAATGCCCGACGGCACCTCGCGCTTCTCGCTGGATGGCAAGATGCTGCACCACTACATGGGAACGTCCACGTTCAGCGAATACACCGTACTTCCTGAAGTCTCGTTAGCAGCGGTTTCCAAAGAAGCCCCGATGGATAAAATCTGCTTGCTGGGCTGTGGCGTGACTACCGGTATTGGCGCGGTACTCAACACTGCAAAAGTAGAGCCAGGCGCTACCGTCGCAGTCTTTGGTTTGGGGGCGATTGGTCTGGCGGTAATCCAGGGCGCGGTCATGGCGAAAGCGGGTCGAATTATCGCCATTGACGTTAATGCGGATAAGTTTGAGCTGGCCAAGCAGTTTGGCGCGACTGACTTTGTAAACCCCAAGGATTACAGCGACTCCATTCAGCAGGTTATTGTTGATTTGACCGATGGTGGCGTGGACTATTCGTTTGAGTGTATCGGTAACGTCAATGTGATGCGCTCAGCGCTTGAGTGCTGCCACAAAGGCTGGGGCGAATCGATCGTGATTGGCGTCGCCGGTGCGGGGGAAGAGATTTCCACACGTCCGTTCCAACTGGTGACCGGGCGCGTTTGGAAAGGCTCCGCGTTTGGTGGTGTGAAAGGCCGCAGTGAACTGCCAGGCTACGTTGAGCGTTACATGAACGGTGAAATTAATATTGATGATTTTATTACTCACGATATGCCGTTTGAGAAAATCAACGAAGCGTTTGAACTGCTGCATGCGGGCAAGAGCATCCGCACCGTTCTGCATTACTAGGTCGTTATTAACAGGTCTGTATTGTTAATTTACTGATAAAGCGCGGCAGGCAGCACTGCCGCGCTTCTCTTTTCGCAAGGAGCCTGCCCCATGAGCATGAGTGAAACCCTGGAACTGGTGTCTGCCAATCGCAGTTTTGGTGGCTGGCACAAACGCTACCGCCATTACTCTCGGGCGCTGGATTGCGATATGGAATTTGCGGTGTACTTACCGCCACAAGCCGAAAGCGAGCGTGTACCGCTTTTATGGTGGTTATCCGGGCTTACCTGCAACGATGAAAACTTCATGCAGAAAGCGGGCGCCCAGCGGATAGCGGCAGAGCTGGGGATTGCTATCGTTTGTCCGGATACCAGCCCGCGTGGCACAGACTTACCGGGCGAGCACGATAGTTATGACCTTGGCTCGGGGGCAGGTTTTTATGTCAACGCTACCCAAGCGCCGTGGAAGCCACACTATCGAATGTACGACTATATCGTTGAAGAGTTGCCTTCCGTTGTACGCCAGCACTTCCCGGTAAACGGGCGTGAGTCGATTAGCGGCCACTCGATGGGCGGCCACGGGGCATTAATTTTAGCGTTGCGTCATCCAGGGCGTTTTAGCTCGGTGTCAGCATTCTCGCCGATTGTGAACCCGATGAACTGCCCTTGGGGTCAAAAGGCGTTTACCAGCTATTTGGGTGAGGACCAGTCCACCTGGCGTCAGTACGATGCTTGTGAATTGGTCGCTAATGGCGCCTCGCGTCAACGGCTGTTTATTGACCAGGGCGAGGCGGACCAGTTTTTAGAAGAGCAGCTCAAGCCCGAGCGGCTTGAAGCCGTATGTGACGCGCATGATCATCCGCTGACACTGCGTCGTCAGCCAGGTTACGACCATAGTTACTTCTTTATTGCCTCGTTCATTGAGGAGCATCTACGTTATCATGCGGAACATCTTATGAAATCTTAAGGATAACGATGCTTAAACGTACGCTGAGCCGCTTTCTTCGTCAGCTATGGCGTCTTGTGTGGCGCGGCGTGCTGGTTTTTGTGCTCCTTTCTGTGGCGCTGGTCATTCTGTTTCGTTTTGTGCCCTTGCCAGGCTCCATGATCATGGTGGAGCGCAAAATACAGAGCTGGGTAAACAGCGAACCTATTCGCATTCAGCATCAGTGGCGAAGCTGGGACAATTTATCCAGCAATGCCAAGTTGGCGGTGATTGCTGCTGAAGATCAGCGCTTCCCTCTGCATCGAGGCTTTGACTTTGTTGAGTTGCGACGCGCCTGGGAAGCCAGTCGTGATGGCGGCCGTTTGCGCGGCGCCAGCACGCTGAGTCAGCAAACAGCCAAAAATGTTTTTTTGTGGAGTGGGCGCAGCTGGACGCGCAAAGCGTTAGAGGCCTGGTTCACACTGTTGATTGAAATTTTCTGGAGCAAACAGCGTATTCTTGAGGTGTATCTGAATATCGCTGAATGGGATAGCGGCGTGTTTGGCCTGGAAGCCGCAGCGCAACACTATTTTGGCGCCTCCGGTGGAGCGATGACGGAGCGCCAAGCAAGCCTGCTCGCGGCCATCCTCCCCAGCCCACGCACCCGCAGCGCCTCTCGACCTGACGCCCAAGTGGAAAGGCGTAGCCAATGGGTACGCCAGCAGATGCATAACCTGGGCGGAGTAGGGTACCTGGAACGGCTATAGAAGGCTGGATTAAAGAGCTAAAGCCAGCTTCTTCCCTTGATGCGCTTCTATTTATAAAAAAGTGCACGAATATTATTCAAAATGATAGCGGTATTTTTTGTATAAGTGATTGAATATAAACTGTTTTTATATATTTTTATGTGTGTTGTTATTATCGTAACTTCATTTTGTTACGTTCTCTTACTTAAAAAATTGAACCTGTGCTGAATCCTTGCGTCACATTTACCACATTCATATCGCGTCAATGAGGTTTCTTACTATGCAACGTATAACTGCTCTATTCTCTGCTGCCCTGCTCGCCACTGGCTTAATGGCATCTACTGCCAACGCCCAGCAAGCGCAGGACCCGGCTCAGGATCCCATGGCTACTCAGCAAGCAGCACCCGCCCAGGATTTTTCTGACCAGCAGCTACAGCAGTTCGCCGATGCTTCTCAAGAAATCGCCGTGATCTCGCAAGAGTACACACAGCGTCTGCAGGAAGCAGGAGATGAGTCAGCCCAACAGGAAGTTCGCGCCGAAGCTAACGATCGTATGATCGAAGTAGTTGAAGACAGTGGCTTGGATGTCGATACCTTCAATGCTATCGGTCAGTCTATCCAGCAAGATCCGGAAATGATGCAGCGTGTTCAAGAGATGGCAAGCCAGTCCTAAGCCATCACTAGCTGATACACCAGCAAAGCCCGACACCTTGGTGTCGGGCTTTTTTTGCGTCCAGGGTTTACGGTAGTGATGAACCGAGCCAAACTCGGCTTATCTATTAGACACGTCTTGGGAGATCACATGGACGTAGAACTACTTGAAATACGCCAGTTTATGGGCCAGTTTCCTCCTTTTGATGGTCTCTCGGATGAGCTGCTTGATGCGATTGCCGAGCGCGTTGAGGTCAGCTATTTCAAAACGGGCAGCGATATCCTGGAGTTAAATGACACCGTTAGTGAGCTGTGCTTTATAAGAAGTGGCGCTGTTGAGGTGTATCGCCGCCAGGGCGAGCTTTATAACCGGTTGGGCGAAGGGGATATTTTTGGCCACTTTAGCTTATTGCGAAATCACAAAGTACGCTTTCCGGCTCAGGCGATTGAAGACACACTGATCTATTTTATTCCCAACGATGTCTTTCAGCGCTTATGTGAAGAGGATGATGACTTTGCTGACTTTGTAGAGCTTGAACGGCCCCGGCTTGAAACGGTTGCCGAGCAACAAAAAAAGTCGAACGATATGATGGTCACGCGTATTCGCAAACTGGTGACCCGCTATCCCGTCATGGTGGCATCCACCACCAGCCTTCAACAGGTTGCCCAGCAAATTAACGACGCCCAGGCATCAGCGGCCATTGTGCTCACCCAATGTACCGGCAGCCCGCGCTACAGTTTTCAAGACAGCGAGGGCGCCAAATGGAAAATGGTGGGTATTTTTACCGATAGTGACTTTAGAACCCGGGTCGTGGCAGAGGGGCTTTCACCGCAAACCGCGATTGGCGATGTCGCGTCCTCTCATTTGATTACCATACAGTCGGATGCGTCGATATATGAGGCCATGCTGACCATGCTGCGCAACAATGTTCATCACTTGCCGGTGCTGTATCGGCAGCGGCCTGTTGGCGTGGTGCACCTTTCCGATATTATTCGCTATGAAACGCATAGCGGACTCTACCTGGTCAGCAATGTTTTCAATCAGTCCAGCACACAAGGGCTTGCCAAACTGGCACCCGATGTTCGAGCGTCCTTTGTCCGAATGGTTCAGGAGGGCGCTAACTCGCAAATGGTGGGCAGCGCGCTTTCAACGGTGGGGCGTAGCTTCTTCCGGCGCTTGCTGGAACTGGCCGAAGCTGAGCTGGGGCCACCGCCGGTGCCTTACTGTTTTATGGTTAATGGCTCAATGGCACGCAATGAACAAAGCATTGTGACTGACCAGGATAATGCGCTCATTTTGTCTGATGACTTTATCCCTGAAGAGCATGACGCCTATTTTTATGCGCTGGCCAAGTTTGTTAGCGATGGGCTGGATGCCTGTGGTTACACCTACTGCAAAGGCGATATCATGGCCACCAATCAAGAGTGGCGTCAGCCGCTGGGCGTTTGGAAAAGCTATTTTGAAGATTGGATTTCCAATCCGACGCCTAAAAAGCTGCTGCAGAGTTCGATCTTCTTTGACCTTGATAGCATCTATGGCGAAGAACATTTTGTTGAAACGCTACAGGATCTAATTGCTCGTAGAGCCGCTGAGTCGCCGTTGTTTTTAGCGGCAATGGCGCGTAACGCGTTGAACCGTACGCCGCCGCTTGGCTTCTTCCGTACCTTTGTCATGGAAAAGGATGGCAAGCATAACAATTCAATTAACCTGAAACGCCGTGGCACAGCACCGATGGTTGACCTAATCCGTATCCATGCGCTGGCGTGTGGTTCCAAAGCGCAAAATACGTTTCAGCGACTAAAAGATATAAGCGATACCCAGCTTTTAGCTCCAGGTGTTAGCGATAAGCTGAGCTATGCGTTTGAGTTTTTATGTATGACGCGGTTGCGCCACCAGATGATCGATATTCAGGAAGACCGAGAGCCAGATAACAATATTGAGCCTGAAAATGTAGAGGACAGCGAGCGGCATACGCTGAAAGATGCTTTCCATGTGCTTAGCAATGCTCAGAAATTTTTAAAGTTCCGTTACCCGGTGCCCGCTCAACGGCAGAGGCACTAACATGCTAGGCATTCGCCCGCGTCACCGCATCACCCAGCCCGACTGGATTGACTATATGGCGCAGCGTGAGCGCCAGGCGAAAGACCCTGCTATCCAGCGGTTTTTTGCCACATCACTGCCTTCTGGTGATACCCCCATTGCTGACGTGCCGATGGTTGCACTGGATTTGGAAACCACCGGTTTGGATGAGCGGCGCCATGCTATTGTCAGTATGGGCGTCGTGCCGTTTACACTGGATCGTATCAAGCTCGCGGAGCGCCGTTATTGGGTCGTCAAGCCCACCAGAACGCTGTCTGAATCATCGATAGCTTTCCACCATATTACCCATTCCGAGGTGGCAGATGCCCCGGATTTGGACATGGTGCTGGATGAGCTGTTGGACACGCTTGCGGGCCATTTGGTCGTGGTTCACTTTCGCAATATTGAGCGGCCCTTCCTGGATACGGCGATTAAAGCACGGCGTGGCGAGGGGGTGATGTTCCCGATGATCGATACGATGTCGCTTGAGGCGAGGATACATCGACAAACGTTATGGGCACGTTTTCGCCGCTGGTTGGGACGCCCCCCGGTTTCAATACGTTTAAACGCTAGCCGTGCCCGCTATGGTTTGCCTGCCTACCAGGGGCATCATGCGCTGGTCGATGCATTGGCAACGGCAGAGCTTCTCCAGGCACAAATCGCCACCCATTATCAGCCAGATACGCCTTTAAAAAATATTTGGTGTTAGCACGGTACTAATAAAAAACGGGCAGCCCTTGGGCTGCCCGTTTTGGTCATGCGTACCGATTAATTACACTGCTTTTGGTTCGCTCATCAAACCTTTGACGATCGCGTAGCACGCCACCAGTAGGATGATGGTAAACGGGAACCCGGTGGAAACGGCCATGGTTTGTAGCGCCGTAAGGCCGCCGCCCAGCAGCAGCGCAATGGCAATGGCGCCTTCAATGATCGCCCAGAACACGCGTTGCGGTGTGGGGGCATCCACTTTGCCGCCCGCAGTGATGGAGTCAATCACAAGCGAGCCTGAGTCGGAGGAGGTGACAAAGAAGATGATGACCAGCAAAATCGCCACGAAAGAGGTGATTTGTGCCAGTGGCAATTGCTCCAGCATCAGGAACAGCTGAAGGTCGACGCCCGCATCGCGCACGGTGCTAATACCCTGGCTTACATATTGATCAATGGCGGTGCCGCCAAAGGTCGTCATCCAAAGTACCGATACTACTGAGGGGATAATAAGTACGGAAATCAAAAACTCTCGAACCGTACGGCCGCGTGATACGCGGGCGATAAACATGCCGACGTAAGGAGACCAGGAGATCCACCATGCCCAGTAGAAGGCCGTCCAGCCTTGGCTGAAGTTAGCATCTTCACGGCCGAACGGGTTTGAAAGCGCGGTGAAGTGAGTCGCATAGCTCCACAGGTTTTCAAAGAAGCCCGTCGCGATGAACAGAGTCGGGCCTACCGCAATCACAAAGAACAGTAGCAACGCCGCCATGGCGATGTTGATCTTGGAGAGCAGTTGCACGCCCTTATCAACACCAGCAACAATGGATGCAATCGCCACCAGGGTAATGCCGACGATCAATAGAATCATCGTGACATCGCTTTCAGGCGCGCCAAACAAATACGAAAGCCCCGCTGCCGCCTGGCTGGCACCTAGGCCTAGTGACGTAGCCAAACCAAACAGCGATGCAAACACCGCCAGAATATCGATCACATGGCCTGGCCAGCCCCAAACGCGCTCACCCAAAATGGGGTAAAACACCGAGCGCATTGAAAGCGGCAAGCCTTTATTGAACGAGAACAGGGCCAGCGAAAGTGCCACGATGGCGTAAATCGCCCAAGGGTGCAGGCCCCAGTGGTAAATGGTGGCTGCCATGGCAAGCGATGTGGCTGCTGCAGCGTTGCCTTCGGCGCCGCCAAGCGGTGCCCAATTACTGCCATCAAAGGCGGTGCCGAAGTGGGTAAGTGGCTCATTTACGCCAAAGAACATCAAGCCAATGCCCATGCCAGCGGCAAACAGCATAGAGAACCAGCCCATATAGGTGTAATCCGGTTTGGCGTCGACGCCACCAAGGCGGATTTTACCCAACGGGGAGAAAATCAAACCAACACATAAAATAACGAATATGTTGGCAGCCGTGATAAAAAACCAGGACAGGTTGCCGGTTAGGAAGTTGAAAATGGAATCGTATACCGGCGCAATGGTGTCTTGCAGCGCCAGCGTCAAGACCACGAATAGCAGTACAATAATCGCTGAAATGCTAAACACCTTGCCGTGCAGGTCAAGGTCAAAGCCCATTTTATTGGTCGTAATGTTGTCCTGACCAACAACGTAGTCGGTATCGATCAGGTTTGCCGCCCCATCGGGAGCGGGTATGCCTTCAGGGGATTTTGGCTCCTCAGGGGAGCTATTGGGCTCTTGTTTATCCACGAGTACCTCTCCGTTTTAATTAGAAAACACGCGTAGTGTCGTTTTGCTTAACTATATATTAACAAGCATTGTATTGCTGTTTTATTGGAACTGTTTTGTAAGTGCAAACAAAGGTGCCGACCCCAGTATCAACTGACGTCGGCACAGTGGTGGATAGCGATTAGCTATTTAGCCATTGCTCAACCACATCCTGGTTTTCTTCGACCCATTTCTTGGCGTTCTCGTAGGGGTCGCTTCCGTCTTCCTGATTCATCAGCATTACTTCACCCATTTGCTCTGGGGTCCATTCGAATGCATTGAGAATCGCGTAGGCTTCTGGCATTTCATCGGCAAAACCGTTACGTACAACGGTATGAATTTGCTCAGCGCCTCCAAACACGTTTTCTGGATCTTCCAGGTATTTAAGGTCCCAGCGTGCAAACATCCAGTGGGGCGTCCAGCTGGTGATCACGATATCTTCTTCATTATTAATGGCGTTACTAAGCGCTGCCACCATCGTGGCGTCGCTGCCACTGCGCAGGCGAAGATCAAGGTCATAGGTATCGACAACTTGCTCTGTCAAGCCCATCAGGCCTGCACCAGGGTCTATACCGATGATCTCACTGTTAAAGAGGTCTGCGTTGCTATTAAGGTCGGCAATCGAGTCAACGTCTGTGTAAGACGGTACGACGAGCCCCAGTTTGGTGCCGTTCAGGTTGGGGCCCAGGTCTTCGACGTGGTCACCAATGCGCTCCATATACTCAGCGTGCGTTGTTGGCAGCCATGCGGCAACAATCGCATCGGCGTCACCGGTTGAAAGCGCCTGGAACATGGCCGCTGCGGAAAGCGAAGTCATGTCTACTTCGTAGCCAGCCTGCTCCAACACCGCAGCAACGACGTTAGTAGAGGCTACTTCTGACGACCATTCAACATACGCAAGATTGATGGTGCCTTGATCCTGCGCCTGAGCGGCACTGCCTACGACTAACCCAGTACCTGCAATCAATGCGGCAGAGGCCAGACGGATACGACGATTTAGCATACGTGTTTTCATTCACTTGCTCCCTTTTGTATTGTTTGCCTTAACATAACATCATGTTAGGCAATTCAGCATGGTAGTGAAAATAAAGCTCATCAAGTCAAAGGGGCTAACACCCCATCAAGTTACTTCTCATTTTCTCGTTGTCGTTGGGTATTTCAGTCAGCTTACCTTGAGGTCTTGCGTAACGACTGCGTTAAACGGTCAAGCAGCATGGCCAGAATAACAACGGCAATACCGGCTTCAAAGCCGTCGCCTGGGCGCAGGCGCTGTATTGCACGCCATACTTCGCTGCCTAGCCCATCGGCACCTATCATCGCGGCAATAACCACCATGGAAAGCGCTAGCATGATCGTTTGGTTAATGCCCGCCATCACAGTAGGTAACGAGAGCGGTAGCTGCACTTTAAATAGTTTTTGGCTTCGAGTAGCGCCGTAAGCATCCGCAGCTTCTATTAACTCTGTAGGTACCTGACGAATGCCGAGCGTCGTAAAGCGAATGGCGGGCGGCATGGAAAAGATAACCGTGGCAAAAATGGCGGACACAGAACCAATGCCGAAAAAGGGAATGGCCGGTATCAGATAGACGAACGCAGGCATGGTCTGCATAAAATCCAGCAGCGGCATGAACAAGCGATAAAGGCGTTCCGATAATGCTGCGGTAATGCCGATAGGCAGTGCAATGACAACGGCAACGACGGTTGCGATCACCACCAGCGTTAACGTCTCGATCATGGGTCCCCAAAGGCCCATGTTCCAGATTAATGCCAAGCCAAGGACCGCCCCCAGTGCCAAGCGCGGGCCCGCAAGCCTCCAGCAAAGCAGGGCAATAATGGCCAGCAGTGCCCACTCCGGTAGCCACATCAGCCCATCATTCAGGCTGTTAATCCCGGTTTGGGTAAAGCGTGAAATGCCGCGAGTAACCACAGAGTATTCGCTGGTTAGCCAAGTGAGGCCACCTTCGATCCAACTGCCTAGCGGGATACGGGGAATGTCCATTACGGTTCTCCTGCTCGTGCCAATTCATCCAGTACCGCGCCTTTCACCACAACGCCCAGTAGGCGTTGCTGTTCATCTACCACGGCAATAGGAAAGCTCTTTTCACTAAACATGGCGAACAGGTTCTGCAACGGCTCGTCGGGGGACACTTTGCGGAAGTCCTGAGTCAGGTAGTCGGCGATTTTTTCGGCGCCTTCCTTGATCGCCGTACTCGCGGACTCGGCTTCCAGTAGCCCGAGCAGACGGCGGTCACGGTCAGTTACGTAGATAGAGTCAATTGCGTGGTCCCGCATGCGGTGAAGTGCCGTGCGGGGGCCATCACTATCACGCGCGGTGCTACGCAGTGGGCGCATAGCGCTCTCGGCCGTTAGCACACGCGAGCGGTCGACCCCTTCGATAAACCGACGCACATAATCGTCCGCAGGTTGGGTCAGAATTTCTTCAGGAGTGCCAATTTGGACGACTTCGCCATCTTTAAGCAGCACGATTCGATCACCGATATTCAGCGCTTCATCCAAATCGTGGGTAATGAAGACCGTGGTCTTTTGCATTTTGGCTTGGAGCTGCAAAAGTTCCAGTTGCATGTCCTTACGAATCAAGGGGTCAAGCGCTGAAAATGCTTCATCCATTAACAGTACGCTGGCATCGTTAGCCAGTGCGCGGGCCAGGCCAACGCGCTGCTGCATTCCCCCTGAAAGCTGGTGGGGATACGCGTTCTCCCAGCCTTCCAGACCCACCTGTTTAAGGGCGGTATGGGCGATTTTATGACGCTCGGCTTTATCAATGCCGCGTATTTCCAAGCCAAACTCTGCGTTTTTTTGCACCGTGCGATGCGGAAACAGCGCAAAATTTTGGAAGACCATCGAGAAATGGCGGCGTCGGCACTCCAGTAACGCCTTTTCACTCAGGGTGGGGATGTTTTCATCATCAATGATGATCTCACCTTCCGTTGTGTCAATCAGGCGATTAAGACAGCGGATCAATGTCGATTTGCCTGAGCCCGAAAGGCCCATGATGACGAGGAGTTCACCTTCATAAACATCGAAGGATATGTTGGAAAGGCCGAGTGTCTGGCCTGTTTGCTCAAGGATTTCTGGACGTTTAAGACCCTGGTCGCGTAGCTCTAATGCTTTTCGAGGTTGTTTACCAAAGACCTTACTTAAGCCTCGGACTCTAATTTTAACAGGACGTTGCTCATCCATAGGCGATGCCTTTTATGTGTATGAGGCGCTTTGTATGGTTGCTCTTTCTGATTTGCCGCCATTTACATAAAAGCAGCACCACCTTCTGTATAAAGCAGCCACACAAAGCATTCATAATGAAAAAACAGTATATGGTTGTATATTTATTAAAAAATATTATACATAAATGAGTGGGTTGTGTCACAACGCCTCTTTAAGCGCGGTCAAGAAATGCCACATGTGTCATTTTGCGCCCACGCGTGGTTGATTGTTAATAGTGATTTTTTTATTTTAAGGTATTGATTTTAATTATTATTTTTAATAATTCATTGAGTTGGCTTGATGTGTGCTTGGCTTAGGATAGTGATTCAGGATGTTTTTTGCAGGTTTCAAGGAGATGAATTTTATGAATAAGCACGCGGATGTAAAAGCGAAGCGCCCACGTCTACTTTCTTTGTGCATGATCGCAACTGCTGCCAGTGTCCTCTTGCTTGCTGGCTGTGGTGACAATGAAGAAGAATTGCCGCCTGCCCAACAGCCTGAAACCATGGAGCAAAGTGCAGCACCTGACGTTGAGCAGGATGCCACTATGACCCAAGAGCCTTCCTCAACGGATCAAGCCGCAGATCCCGCTGATCCAGCAGGCACGGGTTCAGCAGATAACGATGAAGCAATTGTCCCGCAAGAGTCAATACAGCCTGAAGATGAGGCGCGTACCCAAGATGTTGAAGAAGAGCCCGGTTTTGGTGAAGGTACAGATCCCATGCCAGGAGCCGCCGATGAAGAAAATGATGATGAGTTAACTAACGGCTAATACCTACGTACTGTTCCCTACGATGATAAGCCGCTTCAGCTGTTCGTTCCCTGCGGCTGCTCCACACGGTTTATCATCTTTACCCTCGCACCTGCGAGGGTTTTTTTTGCGCTGAAGTATGATGCTACTAAGGGTTGCTACCCGTGTGCCCGCGCTACCGCAGCCAGACGCTTGCATCGTAGACGCGCCTGGCTATGTTGATAAAGACAAGGTTGATAAAGGCAAGGTTGGTACTCATACCACTGTGATAAGCAAAGGAGAGCGGCATGGTGATACTCGATAAAACACGCATCAAGGCACTGTTGTTGGCCTTTATCTGCGCATCAAGCACGGTTTTTCTGGTGGGATGTGGAGAAGACAGTCCCCCCAATGAGAATGCTCAGCCGGAGCCTGAAGAACCGCTGAATCAGGGGCCGATGGCCAATGATGATGCTACCGGCGTACCGCCAACAGAAGACGGTACTTAAGTTTTTCACGTAAAGGCCAGACCAGCGATGGGGGTTGGCCTTTTCATACAGAGTCCTGTTGGTCTAGTCCGATTGAACTAGTCCTGTTGATCTACTCTTCGCTATCTTCAAGACGGCGATAGAGTGTGCGTCGAGCGATACCCAAAAGCTCCGCTGTTCGGCGTTTGTTGCCTCCTGTCGCTTCGAGCACTTTTCGAATATAGCGCTTTTCCACTTCCTCCAGGCTAGGCCATCGAGTGGGCGAGGGCGTCGGTAACTGTGCCCCTGGCAGTACTTCTCCGCTTAACGTCGGCGTGATCTCGGCACCAGCTTCCGGATGAGAATTCTCGCGCAAGCGTTCGGGTAAATCCTGGTGCTGCAAAAGACCCTCTTCACTGAGCGTTACCGCTCGCATAATGGCGTTTTCCAATTCGCGGACGTTACCGGGGTAGGTGTAATTCAGCAGGCTGTTGAGTGCCTCGGGCTCAATTTGCTCAATCTGCTTGTTTTGCGCTTCCGCATGTTTATCAATCAACGCAAAAATCAGATGTTCAATATCGCTGCCCCGTTCACGCAGGGGAGGAATGCGCAGTGAAAAGGTTTCCAGACGATAAAACAAGTCGCTACGAAAACTCTCCTGCTCAATCTCTTTATCCAGGTTGCGGTGGGTCGCCGCGATGATGCGCACATCCACAGCTTCTTCGCGCTCGCCGCCGACCGGGCGCACGGTTTTTTCCTGAAGCGCCCGGAGCAGCTTGGCCTGGAGGTTGATCGGCATTTCGCCTATTTCATCTAAAAACAGACTGCCACCTTGAGCGGTATGAAAAAGCCCTTTGCGCGCTTCATTGGCCCCGGTAAAGGCGCCTTTCACATGGCCGAAAAACTCACTTTCCATCAGCTCAGCAGGTATGCTGGCGCAGTTGACGGGGATAAAAGGGGCCTCATGGCGAGGGCTTTCCTGATGAATGGCGCGCGCCAAAAGCTCCTTGCCGGTACCGCTTTCCCCCAAAATAAGAATGGGTGCATTACTTTTAGCCAATCGCGATGCGTCATGAAACAGCGACTGCATAACATTACTTTTGCCCACAATGCCATGAAAGTGGCTGAGCTCTGTATCGTGTGAAAGCGATAGACGCTGGCGCTCCAGCACCCGAAAGACCGCCTCACGGATAGCATCAAGGTCAAGTGGCTTGGTCAGGAAGTCGTTGGCGCCAAGCTTGAGCGCTTCAACGGCCTGATCGATAGTGCCAAAAGCGGTAATAACGATGATCCCCAATTCGCTGCCACTTTGACGAATTTGCTGCAGCAGCTGAATGCCCGTCATCCCCGGCAGGCGTACATCGGTAATCATCATGGCCACAGGGGTATGGCTTAGTAGGGCAATGGCCTCTTCAGCGCTGGGCACGCCAAGCGTTTGATAGCCCGCATCGTTCAACTCTTCTTCTAAAAGCTCTCGGATAGCGGGGTCATCTTCCACTACCAGCAAAGGTAAAGGATGTTCCTGATGGGTCACAAATGTTGTCCTCAAGCGGATGCGGTTTCACTAAGTGGAAGTGTGATTTCAAATCCAGCGCCACCAAGAGCGCTGTCAAACACACCAATCGTACCGCCGTGGTCATTAATAATACGGTGCACCATGGAGAGCCCCAAGCCACTGCCTTGACCCACCGGTTTGGTAGTGAAAAATGGGTCAAAAACGTGCTGATGGTTGCTAGCAGGGATGCCAGGGCCATCGTCTTCTACATAGAGCGTTAATTCATGATCATGCGTACGTACGCGTACGCGGATATGGCTTACGTTAGGAGCTTGCGCTGCATTACGCAGTAGATTGGTAAGCACCTGAACGATTTGCTGTTCGTTTGCCAGTAAATGAGGCGTGGGCGAGGGAAGATGGATATCCAACCGGATATTTCGCGGTTCAAGCTCCTCTTCTACTAAATCGCTGGCATTTTGAATTAACCGATCAAGCGCCAGTTCGCCTTTTTCGACATTATGCTGTCGGCCTAATTCCATTAATTGACGAACTATTTCGACAATTCGCTCAACTTCGCCGCGAATGCGGACAAGTTTGGCCCGTTCCTCATCGCCAATGACGTTTCGGCGAGCTAGCCGCTGGGCCTGGCCGTTAATAACCGTAAGGGGGGCGCCAATTTCGTGGGCGACGCCGGCTGCAAGAACACCCAGCTCTGCCAGTTTTTTGGATTTACGCAGGCGCTTTTCAAGCTCAATTTCACGCTGTTGACGCTCTTCAATATCGTGATCTTTTTCAGCCATGGCGTCGAGCATGCCATTTAAACCTGAGGCAAGCCGACTATACTCAGCCGGGCCGTCTATCGTCGCACGCTGGCTACGATCACCGTCTTCCACCAGCAGCATAACGTGCAATAAACGATTAAGCGGACGTTCAATATAGCGCCTAAACCCCCACCAAATGCTAAAGACGATGCCAGCTGCGCCAATGACAAACACCAGAACCGCCACAATACTTATAAACCCGGTGTAATTTTCGATGCCGGTATTTAAGCGGTTAACCTGAAGTGCACCATGAACGGTGCCATCCTGGGTGCGTAGTGGGATGATGGCCGAGTAATAGGTCCAGCCATCATACTGGCGATAATTACTGTAAAGGTCATCCTGCTCAATTACCTGGCGGATCTCTTCGGGAGAGAAAAGGTCTTTGCCTAAGCCCAGCCCGTAAACTTCGCGCCCCTGAAGGTCAAAGACGTAAGCGCCATAAATTCGATGGAACGAAAACGCCGATTGCAGTGCTTCTTCTAGCGGTGTTGGGCTGTCTCGGGAGACCGCACCACTCAGTGAGGTGCTAAGCGCCCGAGTAATGATCTCGACTTCCGTTTGCAGTTTGGAGCGAACATTGTCTTCCAGCGATTTTATGGCCACTAAGCTGAACACCACCAATACAACAAACAGCGGTACGATGACGGTGATGATAATTAAATTACGAAGTCGCATGCTGCTTCCATGGTGGCATTAAGCGTTTCATCAGTGAAAAGCATTATCAGTAGAAACGGCGGTTGATGAATAGAGTTATGAACATGGGGCCATCAAAGAATCGCCGGATTAAGGGGATTCTGCAGGCAGTAGCCGATAAAGGCTGCCTTGGCGCTCATCGGTTAGCAAGTAAATGGCGCCGTCTGGGCCTTGGCGCACATCACGAATACGGCCAATATGACCATCAAGAATACGCTCACTTTCAGTAACTTCATCGCCATTAAGCGTGAGGCGTAGCAGCTGTTCACTGCTTAAACCACCTGCGAGCAGGTTGCCCTCCCAAGCGTTGAACGTGCTTCCTCTGACTTCGGCTAAGCCGGATGGTGCAAAACGTCCTTCAAAGTCATAATTCGGGTCTTCCATGCTTGGCAGCGACTTTTCGCCTATGGGTTGCTGGGTAGCGTAATCGTTGCCGAGCGTAACCTCAGGCCAGCCGTAGTTAGCACCTGCCTTGATGTGATTCAGCTCATCTCCCGTGAGCGGGCCATGTTCCGATACCCACGGCTCACCGTTTTTCAATACGGTCATACCTTGAATATTACGATTACCCAGCGAGTAGATCTCATCTCGGGTGTTGGCATCATTCACAAACGGGTTGTTTTCCGGCACGCCGCCTGTTTCGGTCAAGCGCAGCGTAGAGCCTGCGTGGTCATCGCGCGCCTGCGCTCTGGAAGGCTCCGAACCCCGGTCGCCAACGCTCATAAGCAGCGTACCATCGTTTAACCAGGCCAGGCGTGAGCCGTAATGGCGACCGGGAGCCGAGGCGCGATCCTGCTCAAACAGATGCTCTACATCGCCTAATTGGTCATCTTGCCAGTAAACACGCGAAAGCGCTGTACGGCTGTTGTTAGCGTCGGGTTTGCTCCAGGTAACGTAAATCCAGTCGTGTTCGCCGCTGCCGTCTGCAAAATCCGGGTGTAGTACCACGTCAAGTAGGCCACCCTGGCCATGATGATTGACCGTTGGCATGCCCTCCTGCGCCTGATATTCACCGCTGCGCGAATCCACCAGATTTAGTTGCCCGTTGCGCTCGCTTACCAGGAGGCGGCCATCTGGAAGAAATGCCACCGCCCAAGGGTGTTCAAACCCCGAGGCTACCCGCTCAATGGCGACGGCTAGATGCTCGGTTTCGATAGATTCATGGACAACCTCAGCATGCGCCGTACCCGCTGCACTCGTTAGCAGCAGTCCGCCCAAAACGGTTGATAGCCATGAAGTAACCGGCTTGGCGTTTTGTTCCACGTGCATAGCGCATTCTCCTGTAGTGATGAGCCCAAGGGGAACCTCAGCGGGGCGAACCTTGTAATAAGGCCATCATCAGTCTAGCAGGGACTTTTCCTATTGGGCTCATTCCCCACCAAGAGAAGGCATTAGGAGTGCTAACAGTATCGGTAGGTAGATCAGTGCTAACAGGGTCGAGCAAAATACCAGGCTGGCCACGTAGGCTGGCTCACGCCGGGCACGCTGGGCAAATAAATAGTTAAACACCGCCACGGGCATACACATTTGTAAAACGAGAATGCCTTGCGCCAGCGGCGGAAGCCCTACCCAGCCTGCGATGAACCAGGCCGCCACCGCCGCCAACGGTATGCGCACGAGGCTAAACCCTAACCCGGAACGCAGGCTTTTTACCTGAATGCTCGCCAAGGAAACACCCAGGGTGATCAGCATCAGCGGCACGGTAAAGCCCGACATAAGGCCTACGGTGTTGCCAAGCCAAGGCGGTAGTGAGGTATCGGTTAGCAGCAGCACCATGGAAATTAAAATGGCATATACCGTCGGGGTCTTAACGAGCGTTTTTAGCGGGTTGCCTTGGCTATTGAGAACAGAGCCCAGAGTGAACTGGAACAGCGAGACCGTTACCATCACCGTGATGCCATAAGCAAAACCAGCGCTACCAAATGCATAAAGAACCACTGGTAGCCCCATGTTGCCGGTATTGGGGTACATCATGGGAGACAGCAGAACGCGCCAGTCACGGCCCAGCAGCTTGGCAACAGCAAAGGTCGCTAGCCCCATGGTGATGATCACCAGCGCAGTCGCCAGCATGGTGCGACCAAAGGTGTCGGCATCTATGTCGGCACCCGCAAGCGAGGCCAACACCAGCGCGGGCGTGCCGATGTTGAAAACCAGTCGAGTAACAAAATCGACAGGATAAGGGTGTCCTAGCCGAATCCACAAAAAACCTAACCCCGCACCGGCAAGTACGGGGGCCATAACAGCAAACAGTTCGGCAAGCATTAACGGTCCTTGGCAATCGTGGGTTGCCTATTGTCGTTAATGAGCCTGCTAATAGGCAAGGCGAATACGCAAAATTCGTTAAGCGTTTACGGCTGAACGTTGCCACTGCACGGGAACGTGCTGGCGCAAAAAATCAAGCAACGCGTTGGTTCGCCGAGGTTGGTGGCCGTAAGCGTAAAGTAAATTAATGGGCAGCGGCGTAGGCTCCCAGCCCACTAGGCAAGGGACCAGCTCGCCAGGGTGATGTTCTTCACGCCGTTTAACTAACCAGTGGGGCAGTAGACCTATCCCTTGATGACCCGCAATGGCGTCGATATGCAGCGCGGTCAAATCGACGCGCAGGCGCGAGCGTGGCGGGTCGAAAAGATAATCACCGTACCTGGCGTGATGGAGCGTTAGTCCGTTGGATGCCGTGTTGAGCAAGTCGATCCAGGCGTACTGGGGTAACTCATCAGGATGGGTTGGTGACCCGTTTTCGGCCAGATAGCGTGGGCTGGCATATAACCCGCGGGTTAAATGGCCCAGACACTCCTGGTTAAGCCCGCATTCATTGGTAAAGCCCAGCCATACATGCACGCTATTGCTATGCATTTTGGTGGGCGGTGTTTCGCGGGTTCGAAGCTCTAGCTCTACTTTTGGGTAACTGTTTAAAAAGGCATTGACCACAGGGGCCATCCAGCTTCGCGCCAAGGCCCCATGGATTTCCAGCGTGACTTTGCCACTAATTTCTTCGCGCAGCTCGGCCAAGGCTTCCTGGCTGTGGCTTGCCATCGAGAGCAATTCAGTACAGTACGTATGAAAGAGCAGGCCAGCCTCGGTAGGAATTAAACGATTGGCCTGGCGGCGTAGTAGAGGCTGATTAAGCCGTGCTTCCAACTGACTGATACGACGACTCAGTGTTGATTTTGCTAACCCCAGCTTTTGCGCACTGTGTGTCACGCTACCGGTCGCCATTACATCCGCGAAAGCAGCCAGTTCGTCAAAGTCATACATGGTCGCGCCACAGGTCAATTAAGAAGCGTCTATTGTGCCACTTAATAATGTGAATGCAAATAATATACATTACAGTTCTGGCGATCAGCTAAACGTTATAATTCACGTTAAACAAAACAAAAAACCCCGCGTTAAACGGGGTAAAAGGATCGAGAATGTATTGCCAGTTAAGCTGTTCTTAGAAGTCGAACGTTAGACCCAAGTTATACTGACGACCATCCAGCACGACTCCATACTCATCGTTCGTCACTTCTTTATTGGCAATATTGTAGATACCCGCTTTAACCTGCGCGCGGTCCGTTAGGCTATAAACCAACCCAGCATCGACAAAACCATACCCTGGTGTGCCATCATCCATACTGGTGCGCGACAGATAATCGCTAGTGGAGCCGCGATAATTACCTTGTGTCCACAGGTTCAACTCAGGCGTGGCTTGCCAATCAACCACGAGGTTGAACATATGTTCGGGGACCTTGTTCAACGGTTGGCCTGCAAACTCACCTGATTTCTGCTCGGAGTCGGTAAAGGTGTAGCTGGAGCGTAAGCGAACATCTTGAGTAACGTCATAATCTAACGAGAACTCGACACCCTGTATTTCTGCTTTATCAATATTCCGGTAGGTGCTGATGAATACATACTCGTTCCCGGCGTAGGGGCATTCCCATGTGGAGGGGTCATTGCGATCAGCACCCGCCGTGTTGCAGTAGCGGTCTTCGGCGATCTTGTCATCAAACTGGGTGTGGAACAGCATCATGCTTGAAGTAAGGCGGCTATCATTGCTGGTAAACACAAACCCGGCTTCATAGTTGGTGCTGGTTTCAGGATCGAGATTTTCATTACCGATGATCAGCGCACGGGCATGGGGCGCTGGAGAGCCACTGCCGCCAGTGCCTCGTCCAAAACCTTCAGTGGCAGCAGCAAGGCCTGGCTGGGAGTAACCGGTAGAGACGCCGCCCTTGAGCGTCCACTCAGGCGTCAGGTGGTAGTTGGCATAAACACGCGGAGACAGGTGGCCGCCGAATAGCTCATCGTCGTCGTAACGCATGCCGGTTGTGACGCTGAAAGCATCCGTAAGACTCCACTCCATCTCGATGAACAGCGCAGCAATCCAGCGATCAACACTGCGCATGGCGTTAGGGCTGTTGCCGATGAGTCCATTGGTGTCATCGACAAGGTCTTCTACCCGGTACTGACCGCCGAAGGTCAGCATGTGATCGCCCCAGAAGTAGGTCGATTGGCTATTAAACGTCGTTACTTTCTCGCGCTTCTCGTCGGGCGTGGTGTTTACTCGTTCTGAGATGTCATGCTGTAGGTAAGTATCTGTCATAAAGGCGCCGTACGTGCCTTTATGACCCAGCGTGAATACATCCTTATCGTATCGATAGGTGCTGGTGCTGGCAGGGTTTCCTCGGCTATCAATTTCTGGAATGCTTCGGCCAGGCGTATGAGTGAATTCTTTGGTGGAAGCGGTATAGCCCGCGCTAAATTCGTTCAGCTCGTCGGGGGTCAAAGTGAGCTCGGCGCCAATCTGGCGTGTATCGCTGTCAGGCGTGCTTTCAGCGTTGTCGCTACCGCCTTCGTAGTCACTCTCTTCTGTACCGTGCCAGCTGCCATGCACACGTAAGCCAAGCAACCCTTCGATCAGCGCGCCACCGGTATAGAAACTGACCTGCTGTGAGTCGTTATTAATATCGTTGAGGGAGTGGGTGTACTCAGTGGTCACCTGCCCCGACCACTCATCCGGCACGCGCTTGGTAATGATGTTGATAACGCCGCCCATTGCCTGCGATCCGT
Source organism: Halomonas sp. 111 (assembly GCF_052379685.1). Classification (NCBI taxonomy): domain Bacteria; kingdom Pseudomonadati; phylum Pseudomonadota; class Gammaproteobacteria; order Oceanospirillales; family Halomonadaceae; genus Halomonas; species Halomonas sp. 111. Next base: position 10,091 of record NZ_JBQSYV010000020.1, on the reverse strand, counting down.
AAAGCGAGGACATGGGGCCGCGGATAACCTCGATACGCTCAATCATCGAAATGGGCGGAAGACCGATCTGTTTGCCTTCATCCTGGCCATTGGTATTGACGGCGCGCCCGGCAGAAACAGGGCGGCCATCAATCAGATACAGCGTGTAGCTATTGTCCATCCCGCGGATACTGATGTCCTGCGCTTCCCCGCCACCGGTCACATAGACACCGGGAATGTTCATTACCGCATCCGTAATATCGCTATAGGACTGACGGTTCAACTCTTCACCGCTGATGACCGAAATACTAGCGGGTGCATCCGCAATCGACTGCTCGAAGCCCGAGGCAGTTACCACCATCGTATCAAGCGAAGTGTTATCCTGGGCGGTAGCAGCGGCAGCGATAGCCATTGAAGACAGACTGACAGCCTTGGCCAAGGCGCGACGTGAAAAGTAAGTCATGTTTTTCCCTTGAGATAATAGTGCGCTCTGCTTTTATGAATATATTGGCATATGATACTGGTTCTCATATGAGATTTGTATTCTATTGTTAAAGGTTCCATAAATCGATAAAAAAACCATGAACATGTCGTTGTGATGTACGCAACCGTATACGTTTGTAATTTTTATGTGTGTGGAATGTAACAGGCGCTTTTGTGTCGATTAACCCGGTAGAAAAACCAGGTAGAAAAAGAAGAGTGGAGGCAAAAAAAGAAAAGTCTTTGAATGCGAAATAAAAGAAAAGGGGAGCCTGGTGCAATAAAGCCTGGAGATTGCCAAGGTAGGGTGTTGCCATAAATGGAACACGTTATTCTGTGAAACAGTACTGCATTTGTTTTTGAGAATCGTTACTATTAAAGAAATCAATTAACAGTAGGGATTCACTATGCTGCGTTCGTTACTGCGTCTTGGCTTGTCCGGTGTGCTATTGAGTAGCTTGATTACCAATGCGCAAGCCCGAGAGCTGGAGACTGCTTTTGGAGAAATTGAAGTACCTGATGCGCCAGAGCGTGTTGTAACGCTATATGAAGGCGCGTTAGACGCATCGTTGGCCGCCGGTGTCACCCCGATAGGCGCCATTGCTTCGCGTGGCAGCAAGGATGTCGCGGCTTACATTGGTGAGCACACCGATGTAAGCACGCTGGAAATGGTCGGTGTTACCCGTGAACTCAATATCGAAGCGGTACTTCGTTTACAGCCTGACCTGATTCTTGCAGCACCACAGCTTTCTGAAGAGCAGTACCAGTTGCTGTCACGTATTGCCCCCACGGTCGTCCCTAAAACAAGCGGTTTTTCTCGAGACAGCTGGAAAGCAGAAACGCAGCTGTTTGGTCAGGCGCTGGGTAAAGAAGCAGAAATTGATGAAGCGCTTGAAAAGGTGGAGCAGCGTGCCGCAGAGCTTAACGAACGTTTGAGTGATGCCAATGTCGGTGGCACCGCTTACCTGGTGCGGTGGATGCCTGCTGGCCCCATGGTCATGTCCTCTGAGCTGTTTTCAACCGGCGTACTTGCTTCGACAGGGCTGATAGTGGAAGACGAAGGCCTGGTCAGTGAGGGAAGTGCCCATAGCGATGTATTAAGCCTTGAAAACCTCTCACTGATTGACAGCGACTGGCTATTTCTTGCCACGCTAAATGAAGATGGCCAGCAAGCGTTGGAGGCTGCCGAACAGAGTAATGCCTTCACCCGTTTGAATGTTGTGCAACAAGAACACGTTGTGCCTGTGAATGGCCAAGTATGGAGCAGCGCCTCAGGGCCGCTGGCCGCCCAGGCCATTCTGAACGATATCGAACAAGCGCTCTTGCCTTAAGCGTCCTTACTATCAAGGTACGCCTGTGAAGGAACGAACATGTCAGTAAGTTCGCTAACGCAGCGCTTTGAACAACGAACGCTGCTGTTAAGCCTGCTCACCGCCCTAGTGGCGGTGAGCGTCGTTAGTTTGTTGGTGGGGGCTGGCAGCGTTTCGCCATTACAAGCGCTCTCTATGCTGTTGGGTAGCGAAGACAGCGACGCGCATTTTGTGGTATGGGAACTGCGTGCACCACGCACCTTGATTGGCATTGTGGTGGGTATGGCGCTGGGTGTTTCGGGTGCGCTCTTGCAAGCCGTTGCGCGTAACCCGCTAGCGGAACCGGGGTTGCTGGGCGTCAGTGCGGGGGCGGCATTTGCTGTTGCGCTGGCGCTAGTGCTGGGTTCAAGTGCGGCCACCCTGCGTATTTCCGTTGCGCAGTTGGGTGCATTGATAGGCTGCCTCTGCGTATTGGGCGTAGCGCGTTGGCGCGGCGTGGGTAATGACCCAGTGCGCCTGGTGCTGGCCGGTGCTGCTTTCTCGGCGTTGCTGGGGGCGATGACCGCGCTACTGCTGCTGTTTGACCAGCGCTCTGCTGACGAAGTGCGCTTCTGGGTGATTGGCAGTTTGGCCGGCCGTCGTCTGGAAGATCTAATAGCCGTATTGCCTTCTATCGCCTTTTGCACGCTTTTGGTTGTGTTGATTGCGCGCCCTTTATCCGCATTAGCACTCGGGGAGCGGATGGCATCGGGGCTGGGGCATCATCCTCAGCTGATTCGTGCATTGGTCGTACTTTGCGTAGCGCTTTTGGTCGGGGCCGCAACGGCCATTGCCGGGCCTATTATTTTTGTCGGGCTGGTAGTGCCTTTTGTTGCTCGCGCGTTTGCCGGGCCAGATATCCGACGCACTCTATGGTTTTGTTTACCGATTGGCCCGTTAATCGTCGTCTCGGCCGATGTTATTTCCCGCTTGGTGGTCGCTCCCTCTGAACTACCGCTGGGTGTTCTTACGGCATTGTGCGGAGCGCCTGTGCTTATTGCTGTTGTACGCGCCCGCCGTTTACCCATGTTGTGAGTTTGTTATGACGCCTCGCTGGTTAAAAGCTGAATTCAAAAAACAGGGCGCCACGGCTGTGGTCGCGAGAACACCCGATATGGGCATGGCGCGTTATGAAGAAGAGCCGGTAGAGCCGCCGACGGGCTACTGGCGCTGGGGCGAGCACCGAGGCGATGGCTACAGTATTCTGCTTGAGCAGCGAGCCGTTTGGGTTAACAGTGGATTAGTGGTTGTACTGCTGCTCGCCTGCATTGCCTACCTTAGCCTTGGCACCATCACGCTGGACCCGCGTGATGTAGTGCAAGCGCTGGCTGGGCAGGGCGATATGATGACCGGTTTTATGGTGCAGGAGTTACGCTTGCCGCGGCTTGTGGCCGCCTGTTTGACCGGAGGCGCCTTTGCGCTGGCGGGTATTTTGATGCAAACGCTGGCACGTAACCGCTTGGCCACGCCCGGTATTATTGGTATTGATAACGGTGCCACCGCCTTTGCGGTGGCCTCCGTTGTGGGGATGAGCGTATCACTGGCGCCTTCCGCGATGGCCTTGACCGGCGCCGCCACGGCTGCCGTTATTACCTTTGGGCTTGCAGCTGGCAGCGGCACGCAAGGGTACCGGTTTATCGTTGCGGGTGTTGGGGTAGGAGCCATCTTTGGGGCCATCACGCAACTGATGTTGGCGCGCGTGGCTATCGATACAGCCAATGCTGCTTACCCCTGGACTGTCGGTTCCCTCAATGCCCGTTCCGGCGGCTCAGTCCAGCTACTGGGAGTTGGCTTAGCGCTGGGCTTTGTTGCCGCACTAGTGCTGGCACGCTCACTCACAGTGTTACGGTTTTCCGACGCTACGGCCAGCGGTTTGGGCATCAACACCACCGTACGCCGTATCCAAATATTACTGCTATCGGTTGCTTTAACGGCCCTGGCCGTTGCGGTGGCGGGCCCCGTAGGCATGGTGGGGCTAATCGGCCCTGAGATTGCCCGTGCACTTTCCACTCCGCGTCATGTGCCGGTAGTCGCGGCTACGCTGGCAGGTGCGCTCGTGATGGTGTTAGCGGACCTTGCGGGACGAACGCTACTATCGCCAATCGAACTGCCGGTTGGTATTGTCACCGCCATCATCGGCGGCCCCTGGCTTTTATGGATTTTGATGCGCCCGCAACGGAGTCACGCATGAACGATTTTCGAACCCCGCCCACACTAGCCACTCACGCATTAAGCATGGGTTATGGCACGCGGCGGGTGATCGATGGCCTGGACGTGACACTGCCCAGTGCCAAAGTGACGGCCATTGTAGGGCCTAACGGATGTGGTAAATCGACATTACTTGCGGGCCTGGCGCGTTTGCATAAGCCCGATGAAGGTAGCGTGTTGCTTAACGGTGAAGATATTCAACGCTTACCGTCTCGCCAACTCGCCACTCAGTTGGCGCTGCTGCCCCAGGAAGCTATCGCCCCAGAAGGGCTAACGGTAACGGAACTGATTCGCTTTGGGCGTCAGCCGCATCAGGGCTGGTTGCGGCAATGGTCGGCCGAAGACCAGCGGGTGGTACAACACGCGCTTTTAGCGGCAGGGCTTGAGGATTTAGCGGATCGCCCCATTGATGCGCTTTCGGGTGGGCAACGCCAGCGTGCCTGGATCGCTATGACCATCGCTCAGCAAACGCCGCTTTTACTGCTGGATGAGCCGACTTCCGCGCTTGATTTAGGCCACCAGATCGAGGTGTTTGAACTGGTGCGCCACTTGGCTGGGCATGGGCGCACCGTGGTGATGGTACTGCATGATTTAGCCAGCGCTTGCCGCTACGCGGACCACTTGATCGCCATGTGTGATGGAAAAATTGTTGATCAGGGCGCGCCTGCGAATGTGGTCACGCCAGAGCTGGTGCGCAAGCTGTATCAGGTCGACTGCACGTTACTTTCCGACCCGGCGACCGGTAGCCCGTTACTGGCTAATGTGCGCCGGGCGACCGAGCCCGCTTAAAAAGATTATTCGCTAAAGGCTTAGCGGTTAATCAGCAAGGCATTCAGGGTAATGGGCACGTTATCGTCAATCTGTTGATAGCCAAGCATGGATAGCAGAGTACGGACCGTGGTGTTCGCCATTAACGTCTTGCCATCCAGCGTCATTGGCTCTGCGTGAGTCACCCTCACTTGATTCAAGCCTTCGCGGGTAAAGCGCAAGGGCACCGACTCCTCCCGGTTCACCATTTCGTTTTGTACACTAAAGGTAATGGTCTCGACCAGCGACTCATTGATATCCAGTGCATCCAGCCGTTCCGGCGGCATCTGCCCAACCAGTGTGACCAGCGGAGTATTCGACAGCAGCGCGACCCACGGCGGTAGATCATTAAAGCGCGAAAGCAGATCGGTCTGGCTCAACTTGAGGGGCAGGCGCAGCGTGCCATCGGGCGAGATATCACCTTCTAAATTACGCACCTGATGATGATGCGTTTGAGGTGTCGCCCCGTTGAGCTGAGTAATCGCCGCCTCTACACGCGACTCACCAGGATCAAGCTGCCAATCGGCCTGAACCTGCACCGTTAGCAGCAACGGGAAAAGAGCAATCAAAGCTTTCAAGGCGCGTCTCCGCATAAAGAACTCCATCTCAAGACCCGTAATCCCGTAAAAAGTGCCATTCCCGCACGAAGATACGTGCGTAGGGGTAGCCTCGCCCCGCCACATTCGCTATTATATGCACGCTTTTGGGCCTATAGCTCAGTTGGTCAGAGCAGGGGACTCATAATCCCTTGGTCGTAGGTTCAAGTCCTACTGGGCCCACCATTTTTCAATGACTTATCCTCGCGCTTCCCCTTCCTTTCTGTACTTTTCCTCAAAGTGGCAACCAAGTGTCAACCGAAGACTTTCGGGCCGTATGTGATTGCTTCCCTTAAATGATCCGGTGCTAGATGTGCGTAACGCATGGTCATTTGTATACTTTGATGTCCTAATATCTTTTGAAGTATTAGTAAGTTACCGCCGTTTATCACGAAGTGGCTTGCGAACGTGTGCCGTAAAACATGCGTGCGCTGCCCTTTAGGCAATTGGATATCTGACGCTTTAAGAGCGTTGGTGAAGGCTTGGCAGGGGACATTGATCAGGCCTTTGTGGTGGTGGGAGCGGGAGGCGCATCACTACCAGGGGCTTCCAGCGGTGTTTTATCGCCGCCTTCTAGCTGGGTAATACCGTGCTGAATTAGGCGCTCGCCCAGGGCTGAGGGGGTTAGGCCGTGGGTGCCTGCCTGGATCAAATACCGGCTATGAATTTCCTGATCGAGAAAGACCCGGATGGGCTGTTTTTTTACTCATGTGTATAACTCCGGAAGGACTAAAGGCCGTTGTGGATAAGGGGCGGCGCGTTAGTCGTGGGGTTGTGGGTCGTTGCGCGGGGAAAACCACTACCGAGGAACGGGGGGAGGCATTGGTAGCAGTGGGACCGCAGGGAGTGGCCGGGGCGAGGCCATAGTGCTTGGTGAGGTAGTTCAGGGCGTGCTGGTAGTGCTTAAAGACGATGCCGTACGTAGTGCCTTCATGGACGTTAGAAACACGGGTAATAGTGGTGTCGTTCAGGTCGAGCGCTGGCAGGTGGTCAGCAGGTACGGCGATAAAGCAGAAGCCGCCTGTCGGTACGATGTGTTGATGTAGCAATAACACTGTCTGGCGTCGCTTTATCGTCGAGCATAAGGCGCTGAGTGCAGATGGTCAGGCCTTCGATGCCCAGCAGCGTGCAGGGCGCTTCAAGGGTGGCAACGGGGGCTAGGGCGGCCATTAGGTCCAGTCCTCCGATTGCAGGCACTCAGCAGTGAAGAGCGCGACATTAACGAGACGACGACGGCCCACTTTTATAATGGGGAGGTTTCCCTGGTTAAGCTGGCCCCGGATGGTGTCGGGGGTGAGGCCAGTGAGTTCAGAGAAACGCTCTATTGTCATAACGGGCACCTGAGGTGCGGGGACGTGGGGCGTGTTGCTCGTTTCCATGCTGTACCTGCTCGCTGTGGCATGTTGTGGTATCTTCAAATCAGCAATTTAATTAATGCTTTAATATTGCTGAGCGGGTGTACCAGTTAATTGGTATCCTACGAACTTAGTATACGAAGAAGTTGGTATATGCCCAGTGATCTAGCCCAAAAAATGCGAGAAATACGCGAGGTCGAAACGTCTGGCCGCGCTGAATTTGCGCAACTTATTGGTTTCAATAAAAAAAACTGTTGAAAGCATAGAGCAGGCTGGAAGAGCGCCAAAAGGGGAAATGCTGCAAGCTATTTGTAAGCAGTGGCCCAAATACACACTTTGGTTAATGACGGATCAAGTAGATGAAGTGTGCGGACAAGTAAGCCCCGATATAGAGAGGGCACGCCGCGGGTTGAAGCAAACAGGGACGGGTACCGACTAGCACAAAAGGTTGTGGATAGTTGGTAGTCAGGGGGAAGGTATTGTGGGTAATCTTGTACATGAACGTAAATATGAAAGTGCAGTACAACTCTATGAGTTAATAAGCAAAGATTTTAGAAACTACCCACGCTTTGTTTTTAGGGGACAAGGGTGTTCAAGTTACGAACTTGAGCCAGGAATAGTTCGTAACAATGATTATCTATACAGTTTTTATATGGAGGGTAGCTTGTTAGGAGGAGGGATTGATTTTCGAAGATATGAATACGATTTACTTAGGTTTTTTATAAAAGGATGTGATAAATCAGGAATATTAATTCCTAATGATGGCCATGATTTAAGAGCATCTTTTAATTTAATTGATGATAAAGTAAAAGTTCCTTTTGGCGTGAGTTATCATAATGAGGAAAACGACCTGAGTGTACCAAGTGAATGGCCTGATTATAATAGTTATTCCATAATGATCATGGCTCAACATCATGGACTACCTACAAGGCTTTTAGATTGGACTGGCTCTTTTTATACTGCCATGTATTTTGCATCGGTTGGGGGAATGAAGAGATTGATGCGTTTGAAAGATGAGGATGTAAGCGGTAAAGAAATATCTATATGGATTTTAAATGGTTTGAGTTTGAATTTAAAAAGTGAAATAAGTGGTTATGCATTAATGAAGCCACCAACGTCTTTAAGCGTAAACATAACTCCACAAGAAGGTTTCTTTACTACTTATTACGGAAATTCTGATAGGAAAGAAAGCTATATTTTAAATAACCAAGAACTTATTAGTGAACTTTTGTCAAAGAACACTCTAGATATTAAAGAGTCCATAAGCATGTATGAGATTTGTAAAAAAAATGGATGCACAGGGGCTTTTCTTTTTCCTGGATTAGATGGTGCAGCAAAAGAAGCCGAAGAATATTTCATGTTAAGGTATTTGAAAAAAAGATTTAAGATGTAGCCTATTAAAAATACTCCTGCCAAAATAATTAGAAAACTTTTTCATTCCAAATCTTTATCGAATGCCGACCGCTCCGTAAGCGATTGGAACCATCCCAGTAGAGAAAACGGCACAGATTGCCCCATAGGTACGTGTGTACGTGCTCGAAGGTTTGCCAAGAATATTCTTTCGCTCATACTAAGTGGTTATGCAAAAGTTATTGAGTAATTGGTGCCATAACCATTGCATACGTTTTTGACCGCTTCACAAAGCTTATCGAACGAACGGTAGGCTGTTAACGGTAGCCATCGGTATTTGATTTCGCGCCAAAGGGTTTCGATCAGGTTCAGCTCCGGCGAATAAGGCGACAAATAGACCAGGTGAATACGATGTGCCATCCAGTCAATAAGTTTGCGCTGGAATGCCCTGGAACGGTGCATTCTGGCATTATCCAGTATCACGACGGCGAATGCGTCAGGGTCTTTATGTGCCGCAAACTGATCAAAGGCTTCTATAACGATCTCAGTGGTCACTGAGTCGGTGGTCATGTGGTGAAAGAACTCACCTTTTCTGGTGAGAAAGCCCAGTACATTCAGCCGTTTGCTGTGTGGATAGGCAATGACTTCCCAGGGCTTGGCTATCGGGCTCCATGCATAAGGAAGTGACGATGATTGCGAGAAACCGGCTTCATCAAAGAAATAGAGATCGCACTCACCACCATCTTCCCACTTCTTCAACACATTGATCATCTCTTGCGTATGGCGGAAATCTGTTTCGTCACGCTGTGCCCTCAATGAGCGGCGTACCCGCTTACAGCTATAGCCTTTTTTTTAACGCGCGCCGCAACGTGTCCTGGCTGACGACGTTACCTGTCTGCTCCTGAAACCTGGCATGGAGGACAGGCAATTGATGGGGATACTCTTCAACCAGTTGTTCTAACACAGCCAGATCGCTCTCACTGAGGAGGTGCGGGCGTCCTTGGCGAGGCTTGTCTTGAAGACCTTCAATACCGTCTGCTTCCCATTGGGATAACCAGGTCGATACCGTATCGCGCCTAACCCCGATAATATCGCGAATCTGGTTAATCGTATGGCCCTTGTGGTTGAGCAGAACTGCGTGAGCCCGACGACGTAGTGCTCTCTTTTCGCCGTATTGGTAGGCTTCATTTAAGATACGTTGCTGGCCAGGTGTTAAAGAAACGAAACGTAAGCGCCGAGACATGGTTCTGAGTTTTACTCTGATGGACCTTTGTTTATTATGCGCGATAATTTATGCAGAAGCACTTAGGAAGAACTATCCCCTCTTGCAGTCGCAATGGCCTTTGCATTCTCGAGTTTGGTGATTGATTAATAGCTCTTAGCGCTAATGCATAAGAACTGCTTTGCAGGTTGATAAATACGCAGAACTAATAAGCGGGTAGCCGATGTAGGGAGCGTTATAATCGAAAACGTACCGTTGTCAGACATAGGAACGGCACCTTGAAAGCATGGTGTATCCTGGTAAGTGGTATGGCCATCAACTACGCACTTGTAAATATCGGCATTGGCCGTGAACGTAGGTAGCATCAGAAGAATAGGCAAAACAGTTTTTTCATAATCCATATTTCTAATTAAAAGTAGGGATTGGGGTATTGTCAAAAATTTATGAACAACGTGAAAGGTGTCCACACTAAGGTGATGTAATGAGTCGTTATGATGTGCCTAGTAGCTGTAACTATCTGATTCTAAATTTTTCATACGCGTTTGAGACGTTAAAGAAGGTTCTTGTAATCAGTAAGCCTGTAGCGTCAACATAGGGTCAACCAAAATATGTAGTAACTTGCTGTGTTAAGCTTTAATGCTAAATAAAATCAGTGCTTTATGACGTGGCGGGCCAGTGTATGAGGGTTTGGGACGCTATCATAATCCCTTGGTCGTAGGTTCAAGTCCTACTGGGCCCACCATTT
>NZ_JBQSYV010000019.1:0-89417 GCF_052379685.1 Halomonas sp. 111 | reverse complement strand
AACTATAGTCTTGTGCCTGCCAAAGTACACATATCGACAGTACAAGGCACATTAACCCTGCCAGAAAATCTCTATTGGTGAGTACTCTCATCCTTCTTTTCTCTTTTCTTGGGCAACGAGAGTCCTGCTCCAAAGAGCAGGATTCTATTTTTATATTAATAGCTAACAATTATTGTTTAATATCAGACCCAGCAATAAATGCAGTTAACTCTGCCATTTGTTCGGTCATCCATTCCTGTAACTGAGCAGATGTTTCAGAAGGTCGAGCCTGGCCGCCTTGTTGGGCAATTTTTGCTTGTAACTCTTCAGTCGCCAGTATATCCGCAAGCTCTTTCTGAAGGCGTTCAACTACTTCTGGTGGACTGCCTGCCGTTACCAAAATACCTTGATAGGTTCCATCAAGCTCACCCGGAAGTCCTAGCTCACGAAACGTTGGCGTATCAGGGAGCTCCTCTAACCGCTCTTCTCCAGTTACTGCTAGCGCACTCATTTGATCATTTAAAACAAAAGGAAGGGAAGCTGTTGTACCGTTTAATAACATATCACTTTCACCAGACACTACGGCACGCGTAGCATCAGACCCACCTCGATAAGCAATGACCGTCCAATCAAGCCCTAAATCCTGGATTAATCGCTCGGTAGTAATATGATTGTTGGCTCCTACACCGGATGTTGCGACGGCGATATCACCAGGATTATTGCGAGAATACTCGACCAGATCATCAAAGCTTTCAAAATTATGCTGCTGTGACATGCCTAACACATAAGGCGAATAAGAAACCATCGTTACAGGCGACAAGTCGCTTTCAATATCATAAGCAACATTATCAAGTACGCTGGGCGCAGCGAGTAGTGCCGTCAGATCCGAAAGTAAAAGCGTATGCCCGTTAGGGTTTGCTTTAGCCACATAGTCCGCGCCAATATTCCCCCCTGCCCCCGCCTTATTTTCGACAATGACGGGTTGACCAATGGCTTCGGAGAGTTCTGGCGCAATGTAACGTGCAAGAATATCTGAGGTGCCTCCAGGCGCAAACGGAACAACGATCCTAACAGGCCCTTGGAATTCATTAGCTAAAGCGACATTACCGGCTACGATCAGCGATACAGACGCAGCACCTACAAATAAGCTTTTGATATTTATCATGACATCTGCTCCAGGTTGTTAATTTTGTAGTTATGTTAAATTTCGGTATTAATAGTATGCCGCCTCAAACATCATATGTATTTAATCATACAACCATAACCTAGCGTGGGTTTAATACGTTGAACATACGACTATAGTCCAGACTTAGCCAAATAGTTTGCTCTGCCAACATTCGTACCGGTCAAAGTGATACACGATAATGGCAACAGGAACAGGAACAGAAACAGAAACAGAAACAGGAACAGGAACAGGAACAGGAACAGGAACAGGAACAGGAACAGGAACAGGAACAGAAAGTTTTGCTACTCTACACAAATTGTGCAAAGCCACTAATTATAACTTGATGAAATACACCAAGTAAGCTGCAAATTAAAAGCAAAACCACGCTGATTAATAAGCAGCAAACTTGGAAACATCAACTATCTTTTATACAAGCAAGAAAATTATAGTTAACCAAAGCGTAAGAGAAACTTCTAATCGTCTAACATACTAGACTTACCGTTCATTTAACGAACCAATGCTGGGCGTTTAGGATCAAACTTCCAATCAGGAACAAGGAACTGCATAGCCATGGCGTCATTTCGTTGCGTTACATCCAGGGTTTTATAAAGGCGATGTGCTTCCATAAGCTTATCGTCATCCAATTCAATTCCTAAGCCAGGTGTGGTAGGAACCTTAATTTTTCCATCTCGAATTAAAAACGGATTTTTCGTAATACGCTGCCCATCCTGCCAGATCCAGTGGGTATCAATCGCCGTAATCTCTCCAGGGCAGGCGGCCGCAACATGCGTCATCATCGCAAGTGAAATATCAAAATGGTTATTGCTGTGCGAACCCCAAGTCATACCCCACTCGTTGCATAATTCGCCAACCATGACCGCTCCTTGCATGGTCCAGAAATGGCAATCAGCAAGCGGAATATCCACAGCATTAAGCTGTACGGCGTACTGCAATTGCTTAAAGTCGGTCGCAATCATGTTTGTTGCTGTGGGCAGGCCTGTACGCTTCTTGAACTCAGCCATGGTTTCACGACCTGAGTAGCTTTCTTCCTGGCCGCAAGGATCTTCTGCATAGCTAAGCAGGTGCTTGATCGGGTCCAGAACACGCACCGCCTCATCAAGCTTCCATGCGCCGTTGGGATCCAGCGTCAAACGCGCCTCCGGGAAGGCTTCATAAAGGGCGCGAATGCAGTCAGCTTCTTCTTCACCGCGCAGCACACCGCCTTTAAGTTTGAAATCCTTGAATCCGTAACGCTCAAAGGCAGCCTTAGCCAAGCTCGCCACGGCGTCAGGCGTTAGCGCTTCCTGATAGCGAACTTCATCCCACGCATCTTTAGGGTCTGATGTTTGAGGATATGGGAGATCGGTTTTGCCAGGATCTCCAAGTAAAAACAAATAACCTAAAGCCTCTACCTCATCGCGCTGACGGCCATATTGCCCTAACAAATCGGCGACAGGCAGCTGCAACGTTTGGCCATAAAGGTCTAACAATGCGGACTCGATACCCGTAATAACGTGAACAGCGACTCGTAGATCAAACGTCTGGCGGCCGCGCTCTTCACGGCCATTTTTGGCCAATGCCAAGCGCGCATTATTGAGAGTTTGTTTGATATTGTTGATGCGTGACCCTTCAACGATATCCCGGCACTGCTCCAAGCCCTTAAGAATACCGGCACTAGAAGGAATTTCACCTACCCCTTTATTACCGGCGTCATCTTCAAGAATGACAACGCAACGGATAAACCATGGTGCATGGCCGCCGCTCAAGTTGAGCAAGAACCCATCGTAGCCAGCAACAGGAACGACGCTCATGGATTTAATTCTCGGGAACATAACTCACTAACCTCTTGTACTATTAGTCCAGCCAGGATGTCTTTTCCACACTCATGTCACAGGTGCAGGATTAAATAACACTAGATCGTTATGGATACCCAATCGATCAGCAGCGGCTTGCTTGCGCCCACTCGCCACATCGAGAATCAGATGAAAAAGCTCCCATCCAACGTCTTCAATGCTGGCATCACCCGTGGCGATGCGACCGGCGTCCAAATCGATAATGTCGTGCCAACGTCTTCCTAACTGTGAATTAGTGGAGACCTTTAGCACCGGCACCATTGCCAAACCATAGGGCGTTCCACGGCCTGTGGTGAACACCTGCAGGTTCATGCCTGCCGCCAATTGCAGAGTCCCGCAAATAAAGTCGCTCGCCGGTGTAGCTGCAAAGGTGAGCCCTTTACGCCGTAAGCGCTCACCAGGACCAATCACATCCACAATGGGCGAGTTACCCGACTTAATCACCGAGCCAAGCGCCTTTTCAACGACATTACTTAACCCGCCTTTCTTGTTGCCAGGCGAGGGGTTGGCACTACGATCAGCCTGTCCTTGAGAGAGGTAATCATCATACCAAGCCATCTGTTCAATCAGCGCTTTTCCCACTTCCTTGTTAATAGCTCGCGGCGTTAGCAGGTGGATGGCATCGCGCACTTCCGTGACTTCAGAGAACATCACGCTACCGCCGGCTCTTACGATCAGATCAGTAGCAAAGCCGACGGCTGGGTTCGCAGTGACGCCAGAGAAAGCATCACTTCCTCCACACTGCATACCCACCACAAGATCAGATGCAGGGCAGGTCTCACGACTGCGCTTGTTGAGCCGTTCCAAATGGCGCTCGGCCATGGCTAAAATGCCGTCGACCATGTCACCAAACCCTTCAAAGCTCTCATCCTGAAGACTCAGTACGTTGGCTTCCGGATCGGCGGCTTCGCTGTTTTCATAGATTTTGACTGGGCGATCTTCGAGCAGTGTCGAGGGCTGAAGCTTTTCGCAACCCAATCCGATCACCATGATCTCGTTACCGAAGTTGGGGTTCAGCGCAATATTTTTTAGCGTACGAATGGGCACAATCGCCGCCGGTGCGTTGATCGCCACGCCGCAGCCATAGCTATGGTTGAGCCCGACCACATCATCAACATTGGGAAAGCGTGGCAGCAATTCACGCTTGATACGACTGACTACGTAATCCACGGTGCCGGCCACGCACTGAACGCTGGTGGTAATCCCCAGCACGTTCTTGGTGCCCACGCCGCCGTCCAGATTGCGAAACCCTTCGAAGGTATAGCCTTCGAGCGGTTCGGAAGCTGGCGCCTGTCGCGTGGCCAACGAGAGCTCGTCAAGGCCTGGGGCCGTCGGCAAGCGCACATTGGTTTCATTGACGTGGCCGCCACGCTCGATAGCCACCACGGCGGTGCCGATGACCTCGTTATAGCGAATCACTGGGCTATCCTGGGCAATCGCTGTCAATGCCACCTTGTGGCCCTGCGGAATAGGCATCAAGGTAGTACACCCCTCGCTGATACTCACACCTTCAGCCAACCCGCCCTGCTCAATCACAATGGCAACATTATCGTTCGGATGTACTTTAATTACGCGCGAATTAGTCATTGTTTGAGCCATGGTGTTTTCCTGAAACGATGTGCGGGCCCGAGGCTTGGCTTAGCTCCATTTTTTGGCGAGCACGAGACCTGATGCCCATGATGATTGCAAACACCACAGAGGCAGCGATCAAACCCCACAGCACCATGGCAATCGGGCTTTTAGTGAAGAAGACTGAGTAGGTGCCAAAGGACTCAAGGCTTTTTACAAAATATACCTCGGCCTGACTTCCCAGAATAAAGCCGATGATTAGTGGCGCTATTTCAAGGCCGATTTTCTGAATCAAATACCCCAGAACGCCAAAGATAAGCAGAGTCCAAACATCGAACATGATGCCGTAATTAATGGCGTAAGCGCCCACCACGCACATCATCACAATAATGGGATAGAGAATATGTTTGGGCACCATTACCACTTTGGCAATGTACTTGATGGCAAAGAACATCAAAAAGAACATCACGACATTGGCAAGCACCAAAGCCGTCATCATGACGTACCATGTTTCATGATTTTCCGGGATGAACAGAGGCCCGACCTGTATTCCCTGTAGTGTAAAGGCGCCAATCAGTACTGCCGTGGTAGCATCACCTGGAATGCCAAGCGAGAGCAGGGGGATGAGCGCACCACCGGTCAGCGCGTTATTAGCAGACTCCGAGGCGATTAACCCTTGTGGCGCTCCTTTGCCCATCTGAGACGAGTTACGTGCCAGGTTTTTCTCTTGGGTATAGGCGAGAACGGAAGCGGCACTGCCACCCACGCCCGGCAACATCCCCACAAAAGTGCCAATAAAAGAAGAGCGTGTCAGATTAGTCAGGCTGCCCTTAAAGATAGACAGCGAAAACCCACCTTCTTTACCAATTTTAATACGTTGCCCAGCGACATCGCGTTTTACGCCTTTTTCAGCCTCCAGCAAAATGGTGGAAATACCGAAAATGCCGATTAGCACCGGTAGCAGCGAGAAGCCTTCAAACAGGTAAGGTTCCATGAAGTCGAACATCAGCCGCGTATGACCATTACCACCGTCAGAAATGCTGTAATCGCCAATGAGGCTTAGCCAGACGCCAATGACGCCGCTAAATATACCGATCAGCATGCTATTTGAAAGAGAGGCAATAACGCTCAATGCCAGCAAGATAATCAGGAACTTCTCTACATAAGAGAATTTGATCGAAAAATCCGCCAGCAGTGGCGCAAACAGGAACAGTACGGCTGCGCTAATAAGACCGCCAATGACAGAGGCAATGACACAAATGCGCAATGCCTTTTCACCCTCCCCTTTACGCGCCATAGGGTAGCCGTCGAAGGTGGTGGTTATCGAAGAAGGCGTACCGGGGATATTCAGAAGTACCGCTGGTACCATACCGCCTGAAATTCCGCCCACATAGAGGCCCAGCAACAGTGCCAAGCCATGGTTCAACCCCAAAGCATAGGTAAGTGGCAGACAGACAGCGACGGCCATGGTAGCCGTCATGCCTGGGATCGCGCCGAAAATGATACCTACAAGGGTGCCAAATCCAACGAGTAGAAAAAAAGTAAAATCGAGAACTGACAAAAATTCCATGGCGGTACTCGCGTCGGTTATGGCAGTGTGATGGTGAATAGCTTGGCGAGCACAAACCAAGCCAGCGTAGGAGCGACAACAGCATTGATGACGACAATAACGAGGGCTTTTTTCGTCCACTCATGCAGATAAAGTAGCGACATGAGAAGTACAAACGCTATTGAGACAAACAGAAAGCCATAGCCCGTATAGGGGAACAGATCACCGACAACCGCCATCAGATAAAAGTACGCGGCTATCAAAGCAAAGGTGCCGAAGAAACGAAAATTGTCTCTTGATTCACCAATAATGGGTAAAGTGCGCTCTCCTCGCTTAACCGCAGCCATAAAGGGGGCTACCTTGGTTATTAGAATCAAGGCAAACAGCCCACCCAGAATCCAGTGGATAATGGTGGGAAAGAATAAGTGTGAAGTCCCGAAATCTATCGAAACACTAAACAGACCTGACTCCATATTTACTCCAGAAGTATTAACACAGCGTGCGTATAAGTAAGGTATATACGCTTGGCCCCTACCCATGCTCAGCGCATGGATAGGGCGCTAGTAACAAGCTACTAGCGCCCGCCCGTTTAGTTGATGTTGCTGATGATGTCTTCGTAGCGGAACATTTTCTCTTGAAGGTATTCAGAAGCCTCTTCTGAAGGCTTGAAGTCAGGAATAAAGAAGGCATTCAGCTGCGCCTCCTGAATGCTGCCTTCGTCATATATTGCAACAAGCGCCTCATCAATCTGATCTACGATACCTTGGTCCATCTCTTTGTTGTAAATGAAGAAGAACTCTTTATCGAAGGTAAAGTTTTCGTCTTCACCCATGGTGACATTCACATTAGGCTCGACGTATTCAAGAAGTTGCTCGCGGGTCGTCTGGCCAAGCCCCTCTTCCGGCGCCTGCTCGATAGTGCCTTGGCGTGCCGTCAACCATACAAAGCGCATGGCTTTCTGGTCATCTTCGGGTAAACGGGTGTACTGCTCATTGGCCTGGACACTGCCATTAATGACATCGGCTTGACCGTCAAACAGTTGCTGATTTTTATCAGACTGAGAGCCCGTATTAACGGCTACCAGATTGTCTTCCTGTCCCGGGTGCTCAATAGCAATGGCGTTTTTCAATGCACTAAAGCCAATCTCGGAAACACCGCCGGGCTGGATAGCTACGCGCACGGTTTCGCCGTTACCTACCGCCTCGATGATATCGTCGAGTGTCTCATAAGGAGAGTCTTTGGCCACGAGATAGGCGTTACCGGGGTTGATCGCGATAGTCGGCCCAATCGTGTACTTTTCAAAGACATCGTCATAGCCTTGCACGCCATAGAGATGACCAAGATAGGATTGGTCATGAAAAATCATCAGGGTATTGCCCCGAGAATCCCTATCCAGCGTGCGAAACGCTGAGCTTGCGCCTACGGCATCAACCTTCATATTTAAACCGAGGTGCTCGGCTAAACGATCAACTACGATGCTGGCGTTTTGGTAAGTGTCGCCACCAGTAGAAGTAGAGCCAATTACGACGCGGATATTGCCTCGCATCTGGGCCTCTTGTGCCATGGCAATGCCAGAGTGCATGGCTAATGCTGCAATCAAGCCAGCAGAGCCAACGCCCATCATTGTTTTCTTTGATAGCAACATAAATTCACCTTTTGCGTTCATTGTTGATTTTATCGGTTTGAAGATACTTATTCGTTGGCACTATCAAAAAACTGCTCCAACGACTTCTGCCATCGATTCAGCACACCTATCTTTACGAAAACCAAGCATTCTTCACAAACCTGCGAATACAGCCGCATCAACTCATTTCACAAGCTAATAAGTGATTAGTTAAAACCTTGAGAGCAGAGTCGCCTCTCACACATGGCTCTATTACGGCTTATCGTCATACATCATACAAACAAACATTATTGCCAAGTACCGAGTGTCGCAAGGTTTATTGCTTAAATTGAGACCAAAGTTTTAACTACACATAACATAGACTTTTGTCTCAAGAAAAAATAAAAAACTATCAAAACAAACGGTTGAACACAGTGTGCAGTGCAGCAAATATAAGCAGCAAAACTATTAGCCATGCTCCAGAAAATAGTGCATGTTGACCCACAGCTAACCAACAGACCCAACAATAACAGTGCAAGCTCATGCGTTAGCCTAGACAGCACTTAGTGGGAGGCTGCGAGCTACTCGAGGAGAAAGCGCTAACGAAGGGGCGATGACGGAGCTTTAAAACCAGACATGTGGCCATGGGCTTTAGCTTTGGGGTTACACGTCAGTTCACCAGCGAACGGCTAAAAAACATCCAACTCCTGGCACCCTGAGGCTTTTTTTATATTGTTTGTGAAAACCTTTTTCATTCAATAATGTAAGCACTCATCCACTCAACCTGTAAGCCATTACTTACAGCCCATCGTCTTTTACCTACAACGTTAGGACTAGCGTCAACCCTCAAAAACGCCTACTATCCTCCGCCGCAGCCAATGCTGCGACGCACAACCAAAATCCTCATAACAAGAACCGTTGTTAACTCCCCTGCTAACAGGAGTGCATGCTATGCAACACTCAATGACTCAGTACCCGGCCACGAATGCGGACATTATGGAAGTATGGGCACAGCACGCGCTTGCGCAGCGCGCAGCGTTTGATGCCTTTGCCGCTTATCTTTGTGATTACTAAAGCCCGCGGCTGTTTACCCCCTATCAACGCCTCCCCTTGGAGGCGTTATTTTTGTGCCTGAGTACGCCATTCAAACTATCCATCAGCCAGCCACTAGGTAGCGTCGCTTTCAAGCGCTGCTAAATAAGCCTCCTGCAGGGTATACATCCGCTTTACGTCTCGGTATTTGCCGTTGATAAAGAACTCCTGAACCAGATGTCCTTCTTCGATGAACCCACTCTCTTCATAAAGGTGAATCGCCTTAACGTTCTCCACTGAGACGATGAGAAACACCTTATGAAGGTTCAGGATGGTAAACGAGTAGTGTAAAGCTTGGCGGATCAGCGAACGTGCAAATCCTTTTCCCTGATGGTCCGGAGTAATAATGATTTGGAACTCTGCGCTGCGATGGATGTAGTCAATTTCAATCAGTTCCACCAAGCCAATCGCCGTGCCGGTGCTGTCTTCCGCTACAAACCGTCGCTCGGCATTATCATGGATATGTTTGTTATAAAGCTCCTCCAGCTCATCAAATGATTCGTAGGGCTCCTCAAACCAGTACGACATAATACTTTGATTATTATTAAGTTCATGCACAAAGCGCAGGTCGCCACGCTCAAGGGCACGTAAAAATAGCAAGTGGTTCATGGGCGCTGATCTCATCGTGTAACGACAACGTGGGGTGGTAATATCACATAGCCCGTTACGTGGCTAAAATATGGCGTTTAAACGAAAATAACTCTGCCAGCGGATGCGGCTTTCCTTCAATTAAAGCGCGCAGTAGCTTGGCCCCTATCATGCTGTAACTAATGCCGTTTCCGCCGTACGCCATGGCAAAGTGCACGTTTGGCCCATGGGAATCATGAGGACCAAAATAAGGCAGCCCATCGCATGTTTCGGCAAACGTGCCCGCCCAACTAAAGGTAGGATTAATCGTTAACGACGGCCAGAGCGTCTTGACCTTGTCTGCCAACCCCTCGGCTTTTTCCAGTACTCGTTCATCGCGACGCTTGGGAATATCCTGCTCATCATCATCACCGCCCACCAGCAGCCTTCCCTCTTGAGTCGTGCGCAGGTAAAGATAGGGCCGCGCAGACTCCCAGACGAGGGTATGTTTAAGCTCGCCCAGCATGTCAGGCGTTAGCGGGTCGGTAACGAATGCATAGCTGCTCCGGTTTTTAGCCACCGGCTCAGGCAGCCACGCTTGAGACTCATAGCCTGCGGCCACCACGACCTGCTGGCAGTTGAGCGTTGCGCCGTTCGTCAACGTAAGCGCTATATGCTCACCGTGCTGGGTCATGCGTTCCACCTGGGTACGGTCGTATACCTCGCTGCCCTGTGTAGCTATCTTGCCAAACAGCTGATAGACCATTCGATAAGGGTCCATGCGTGCGGCAAGCTCGGTTAAAATAGCGCCTGGCGCATCAAAGCCGTAGCGTTCCAAAAGCGTTGCCCGCTCAAGCCACTTGGCCTTAAAACCATGTTTCTGACGCAGCCAAAGTTCCTCTTTCAACGACGCTACGTCTTCCCCACTGCTTGCATAATAGAGGCTTTGCTGGCGCTCAAACTCCACATCCTCCAGTTCAAGCGCCAAGGCTTCAAGCTCAAAAATTGATTCTGCACACGCTTGATAAGCAAGCGCCGCGTTTGCTTCACCGTAACGCTGGGCAAGCTCGGTCATATGGGTATCAATTTCATACTGCAGCAGTGCGGTACTGGCGGCCGTGCTTCCCCAGCCTATATCGCGACGCTCAACCACCACCACGTGATGGCCGTGCTGGCTTAGTTCATTGGCAATCAGCGCCCCGGTTATGCCACCGCCGATGACGGCCACCTCGCATTGATGGTCGTGGGTTAGCTGTGGGAAAGTAGCCAACAGACCGTTCTTTACTGTCCAAAACGGATAGCCGCTTTTAAGATCCATCATGTTCCCTTTACAACGCCTTTATCGGTAGCTTTAACACTAGTGGGTTAACGTAGAAATCACTTATTTATAAAGGAAATCTTTATGATCGATTTACGCAGTGACACGGTCACCCGACCCGATGCCGCCATGCTAGAAGCCATGATGAGTGCGCCTGTTGGGGATGATGTCTGGGGCGATGATCCAACGGTCAATGCGTTTCAGGAGCACCTTGCCACCTTAACCGGCAAGCAGGCGGCACTGCTGTTTCCAAGCGGCACCCAGAGCAACCTGGTGGGCCTGATGGCACATTGTGAGCGGGGTGATGAGTATATCGTTGGGCAGTCAGCCCACACCTATCGCTATGAAGGGGGCGGCGCTGCGGTGTTGGGCAGTATTCAGCCACAGCCAATTGAAAATGCCAGTGATGGCAGCCTGCCGTTAGAGAAAATCAGCGCAGCGATTAAAGCCGATGATGTTCACTTTGCCCGCACGCGTCTTTTGGCGTTGGAAAATACCATTGCCGGTAAAGTGCTGCCCGAAACCTACGTTCATCAAGCCACCGAGTTTGCCCGCTCACGAGGTTTGGCAACGCATCTGGACGGCGCGCGGCTTTTTAATGCGGCCGTTGCAAGCCAGGCGCCGCTTGAGCAGCTATGCCGCCCCTTTGATAGCGTTTCACTGTGCTTTTCAAAAGGGATGGGTGCACCGATCGGCTCGGCGTTGATAGGCCCACGAGGCTTCATCGAGCGCGCCCGCCGCTGGCGTAAGGTAGCGGGAGGCGGTATGCGCCAGGCAGGAATCATAGCCGCCGCCTGCCAGTATGCGTTAGATAACAATATTCAGGACCTGGCCGACGACCACCGCCGCGCAGCACGCCTGGCCGAAGGCTTGGCCCTGCTTCCCGGTATTGAGGTGACGTCTCAAGCCACCAACATGCTGTTTGTACACATTTCGGAAGAGCACCTTCAGACTCTTTCAACATGGCTTAAACAGCACGATATTTTAATTGAGCTTTTATACGCCACGCGTCTTGTCGTGCACCGCGATATCAATGATGCCGATATCGAAAAGGTACTCGACGTGATGGCCGCTTACTTCAATCAACACCCTTAGGCGTAACGCTTAAGCACGTAAGCCTCATAAACGCCGCAGGCCCCACATAAAGTAGGCGCCACCAATCAACGAGGCAACAAGGCCTGCGGGAATCTCATACGGAAACATAATCTGGCGGCCGACCCAGTCGGCCAGCACCATGAGCAACATTCCGATCAATGCGGCGCCAACCAGTTGCTGCCGAGCGCGGGAAAAACCCACCAAACGCGCCATGTGCGGTGCCAGCAGGCCGATAAACGAGAGCGGCCCGACGACCAGCGTGGCACACGCGGTTAACAGTGCCACCAGCAGCAACAGCCCCAACCGCGCTCGGTTCAGGGACACACCCAGCGCTTGAGCCATCGGCGCGCCCAACGGTAGGATGTCGAGCCAGCGGGTAAAAGGAAGGGTTATCACTGCCAACACAGCGGCGATGCTTCCCACCACCACCGCACTGGTCACATCCACGTAATACGTAGAGCCTGCCAGCCAGGCAATAACCTGCTGCCCTCGCGGGTCGCCGCCCGCCAGCAGCACGCTACGCACTGCATCAAACAGTGCGCCAATTGCAACGCCGCTAAGCAACAGCCGCTCAGGCACAAAGCCACTACGGCGATTCAAGATCACTAGCACGGCCAGTGTGGTCAATGCCCCCAGGGTCCCAATGCCGATCAGCGCTGCGTTGCTCGGTGCAGGCAGCACGTAAATACCCAGGATCAACGCAATCGCGCAACCCCCACTGATACCCAGCACTTCGGGGCTCGCCATAGGGTTAGCGGAAAGGCGTTGAAGCACTGTTCCGGCGATGGCTAACATCAAGCCACTGGCTGCCGCGGCGATGACTCGGGGCAGGCGCCACTCCATCACCTGCCAGTGGGCCGGACTAATCCACTCCCAGCCGTTAGCGCCCAGGCCTGACAGCAGTCCCAGGCACACTGCCATTGATAACGCGATTAAAAGCCCCATCGCCAAGCGGTACGGCATTGGATGACGGCTTACCAGCATCCCCGGGGGTTGCGGAGGCCTGTCCCCCTGAAGCTTCAGCCGAGGAATGAGCCATAAAAGCAGCGGTGCACCCAGCGCGCCGGTAATGGCGCCGGTGGGAACCAGCGTCGTCAGCATGCCCGAAAAGCGCTGTAGTAGAAGATCCGTGGTCGCCAGCAGTACCGCGCCCAGCAGCGTCGACCAGAGTATGCGGCTGCCTAACCGGCGTGCCCCGGCCATGCGCACAATATTGGGTGCCGCCAAGCCAATAAAGCCAATAATACCGACAACGCTGACCACGCTGCCGGTAATAAACACCGCAAGCCCGAGCCCAGCAAAACGCAGATATTTAAGCGAGATACCCAAGCTCTTGGCGCTGGCATCGTCAAGTTCCAACACAGCCAGTGGGCGTAACAACAGCCCTGCGGCCACAGCACTGATGGCCAAGTGGGGCCATAAGGTGGCTACCCCACTCCAGCCGTTCTGGGCAAGCGACCCCGCCCCCCAAATCAATAGCCCCGCCAGCGTCTCATGGTTGAACAGCAACAGCGCGGTCGAAAGTGCGCCCAAATATAGATTAACCACCAACCCAGCCAATACCACGACCACAGGCGCTAGCCCACGCCGCCAGGTCAGCGCAAACACTAGCCCAACGGCTAAACCGCCACCGATTAACGCCACCCACTCACGTCCGATGACCAGCAGCCCTGGCGCCATCAACGTGGTAGCTAGCAACGCCAGGTTAGCACCCGATGCCACCCCAAGCGTAGTGGGTGATGCCAGCGGGTTTCGCAGCACCTGCTGCATCAACACACCCGCCAGCGCCAAACCGCCGCCAGCCAAAAGCGCCACGCCTATTCGTGGCCACCAAGCATAATAGAGTAACACCTCATTGGTACTTCCAAACGAAGGCGCCAGCAGTGCCTGAAACCCGGAAACAATACCGCCCTGAACATGAAGGCTAATGCCGAACAGCACCAACAGCGGCAAGCTAAGTAACCAAACGGCCTTGGCAGGCGACATACGGCACGCTTTTTGAAGGACGGCTGCACTTAGCATGGCAGGTTATCTCGGATAGTCGTCCACGCTTGGGCGGTGGACGCGATAGGCAGCACGGTCATTTAAGCGCCTTGGCTTTTTAATCAGTCATGGGTGAATATAAGCGCGTGATTTTAAATGATAACGATTAGCACTACAATTGATGCCCTCGTTAGTGAGCCCTCCGCAGGGCTGTAATAGCGTGTCATCAAAACAGTTAATGAACCGAGAACGATAATAATGGCCGACATAACCTCCCCTGCTGCTCTAACAAACCCTCACTCCTGCTGGCGAGACAGTGCTACGCGCTATGGCCTCATAAGCCGCACTCTGCACTGGATAACGGCCGCTATCGTACTGCTTCAGTTCAGCGTTGTGCTGGCGTGGCGCGGGTTTGGCGAAACGCCCCTCACCTTACTGCTATCAAGCATCGGCCCCCACGGCTCGTTGGGCGTTATACTTTTAGTGATAACGTTACTGCGTGCGGGCTGGGCATGGCTAAATCGCCAGCAGCGTCCTTCGTATGCGCCTGGGATAAGGGGTGCGCTAGCACATGGCGGGCATGTCACGTTGTATGCACTGCTGATCGCGCTACCCACGCTTGCCATCTTGCGCCAGTACGGCAGAGGCGGTGCGTTGGATGTCTACGGCCTACCGCTTTTCAATGCAGCCGAGCGCGAGATCCCATGGATGATAGCGACAGCCAACGCACTACATAGTCCGCTCGCCTGGCTGCTTTTAGCGCTGGTGGCTGGGCACGTGATAATGGCACTTATACACCGTACGGTGCTCAAGGACGGTGTGTTTTCCCGGATGGCCGGCCCGCTTTCGTGATAGACAGCCGTTTGTGCGAAGCGCTGGAGCAGCGCTACTAAATGATAACCATTAACGATACAATCGGGTTTTCGTAATCACCTTCTGACGGCCAGGAGTCCTCCATGTTCGAGGTCAAAGGCGCTACCTTTGCGATCAACGGCAAGCCCCTTTTACAGCCCATTGAGCATACCTTTCAGCAAGGCAAGGTCTACGGCCTGATTGGTCATAACGGCTCGGGAAAATCGACTCTGATCAAGCTACTGGCCCAGCAGCAGCCGGTAAGCCAGGGCGAGATCTATTTTGACCAACGCTCGCTCAGTGCCTGGGGCAACCGGGAGTTTGCGCGCCAGGTGGCCTATCTTCCCCAGCACTTACCCAGCGCCGAAAATTTAACCGGCCGAGAATTGGTCGCTTTTGGCCGCTACCCGTGGCACGGCCTACTGGGCCGTCATAACCAGAAAGATAAAGACGCGATTGACCGAGCCATCACGCTCACCCATACCGAAGCGTTTGCCGACCGCTTGGTCGATACGCTTTCTGGAGGTGAGCGCCAACGCGTTTGGCTTGCCATGCTATTGGCACAGGGTAGCCGCTTTTTGCTGCTTGATGAGCCGCTGGCCGCGCTGGATATTGCCCACCAGATGGAAGTCCTCGCACTCATTCGCAAGCTCTGCGATGAGCTCGGCCTGGGGGTTATTATCGTTCTGCACGATATTAATATGGCTTCGCGCTACTGCGACGAGCTGATGGCCCTACACAGCGGCCGCTTGCTCGCTCACGGCACGCCAGGTGACATGATGAGTAATAGCACCCTGGAAGCTATTTATGGGTTGCCCATGCAGGTCATGCAACACCCTAACGGCGAGCATAATATCGCGGTCGCTCAATAAACGCGCTTTTGTAAAACGCACTGATTCGCAACTAACACTTCAACTGATAAGCATTATCGATTAAGCTGACTCCTTCACTTTCAACCTGCGCTAACGCCACATCGTTACTGTTTGCGCAAGTGTGCTTGAACTTTTACAAGTTCATGTCGGGAGTTTTGTTATGCCACCGCTAGCCCTGACCCACTCTGCCTGTACCTTGCCCTCGCTCGCTGACTGCTATCAGGGCGCACTTGTGCTGCTTACCCCGCCCTTGATTGGCGGCACGCCACCGGCCGGTGCAGTAAAGGCTTCGCGCTGGCGCAATGCAGCACTGCTGGAACAGGATCTGGAGCGCTACGCTGCTCGCTACCCGGGTGGCGACAAGCGCGCCATTACGTCGCTGTGGTCGAAGTGGCATTTCAGCGCGTTGACCGTGCCTACCCTCGCTTCTCACCTGCTTCTTAACCGTGATCTACCGGTAGAGCTGGATGATGTACACGTCATTTTGAATGATGAAGGCTGTACAACACAGCTTTGGCTACCTTATGAAGGCGCGTTGATGGACGCTCAGGATTCCAGCGAACGTTTTGCCAAATTAATTACCCAGCACTGGGCGCCACTTATTGAACGCTTGTCCGCCATTTCAGGCGCAGCCCCCCGCGTGTTCTGGAGCAACGCCGGTGGCTATCTGGATTACTATGTGAAGGTACTTGCCGAACACCCGGAAGTGAACCAAGCGGCGCTTAGCGCTGCCCGAGCGCTGTTGGAATCACGCCATATTGATGGCCAGCGCAATCCGCTCTTTGAGCCAGTACGCACGTATACGCCCAAGGGCAGCGATGAGGTGAAGCAAGTACGCAAGCTTTGCTGCCTGCGCTATTTATTGGATGAGTTCAGCGTGTGCAGCAATTGTCCGCTGGAAGGGTGTGACCGAGTGGCCCGCAAACGAGCCACCTAACGGCTGTCTAGCTGTATATTTTTTAACTTCAGATCTCTAACCTCAGATTTTTAACATCAACTGTTAATCTGAGTGACCGCATCCTGGCTTGCCAGATCGCGCTGCGCGCCGGTTAATTCTCTTAGCTGCCCTTGGGACATTTCCAGCAAACGGTCGGCATGTACGAAGTAGCTATCATCGTGGCTGATCGCAAACACCGTTTTGCCCATACCACGCAGGTGCGGCAATAGTTCTCGGTAGAACAACCGCCTGAACTGAGGGTCCTGGTCGGCGGCCCACTCATCAAGTAGTAAAATATCCCGCTCTTCGGCAATCGCCAGTAACAGTGCCAGGCGCTTGCGCTGCCCTTGGGAAAGTTGGGTATTAATGACCCGATTATCCTCCCACTTCAGCTTTTGCTGCATTTGTAACCGCTCAAGCCAGGTCGCTACCAGCACAGGGTCGGCATTTTTCCCGTCCGCCCCCATCGCCAGGTCAAACTGATGAAAGTCGGTAAATACACTGGCAAATCGCGCTCGAAACCCTTGCCACTGCGCCTGTGTGAGCGTCTGTCCATCCACCTTGATATGCCCGCTTTGCGGCTGATACAAGCCAGTTAACAAACGCGCCAGGGTGGATTTTCCGCTGCCGTTACCGCCAATCAAAAATACCTGCTCGCCGCGCTCAAGCGTCAAATTGACGGGCCCAACGTGAAACCCTTCGCTCTGCTCACTGCCAGGATAGTGATAAGTCACATCCACAAGCTCAAGGCGCTGCCAGGCAGCAAAGGCGTCATCAACCGCAAAGCCCGGCTGATGCTCAGCAAGCTCCAGGCTCGCCAGCTTATCAAACGCGACCTGTGCGCTTATCAAGGTGGGCCAGGCGCCGATGGCTTGAATTAAAGGCGTGCGTAAGAACAGTAACGTCAATGCAAAGGTAGCGGCAACGGCAGGTGTCGCCCAGCCAAGCCCGTTGGCCATGAAAAACACCACGCCAATGGCTCCCAGCATCATAATGTTGGACCAGTTCCCCGCACTTAGATGATACGTATCCGCGCGAATAATATGATAGCGATACTCGCGCGCGTTGCGGGTGAAGGTGGCATCAAAGAAGTGCTGAGCCCGGTCACGGTTGAGCGCTAACTCTTTGCGCCCTTCAATGGCGGATTGGTAATCTTTGTAGAGACGATCTTCGCTTTCGCGTACCAGGCTAAAGTGCCGATATACCTTCGAAATCAGCACCCAGCCCACCCCCATCGTGGCCGCAATCCATATCACGGTAATGACCACCATTTTCGGTGAAAGCCACGCCAAATAGGCGACCGAAGCAAGTGCCAACACGGCACCCTGCACAAGCTCAGGCAGGCGCACAAAACCAATGGTGATATTACGCACATCACTTGAAAGACTCGCCAGCAGCGTGGCATTACCCAACTGTTCAAGCCGCTCGATATCGGTGTCCAGAATGCGCTTCACAAGCCTTGTGCGCAGGTCATACACAAAGTAGTGCCCCAGCAGGGTAATCGCTAACTGGGTCCCCAGCGTCACAACGAGCAACACAAATAGCAAACCCAAAAACTGGGGCAGCGCTGAAAGCGGGCTGCCAACTTCAATCAAGCGCTGATTAATAAAGGCAATGACGCCAACCCCGAGGCCCGCGCTTAAAAGGCTTAACCCAATGGCCCCTAAAAATGGCCAGCGGTAATGACGAAAGACAACCTGCAACAACTCCATTAGCGCTTCCTGACAGAAAGATAGGCAGCAAATTGTGACGGACTACCTCGTCAAGTCAATGCGCAAAGTGATTTTCATTTGCAAATGAGGCGTTCATACGCAGCGACCAAACGGCCCATGAAGCAAATAGTAAATGAGCGTCTGCAGATCGACGCAGGAATCTACGAAAACACCAGCAGCACGGTACTGATAAGCGCGCCTAACGCGAAGGGCCAAAAGCGGCTATGGCGGTCTTCCGGCAACTCCTCTTTCAACACGTTAAGCACAATACCACCGGCCACAAACGCATAAAGCAGGCTGACAATGGGTTCAGAGACATCTACCGTTAACCCCAGTAGCCAGCCGACAACCACCGCCGTAGCCAGCACCCAACGGCCCTTGCTTAAATAGACATCCCGGTGATGGCGCACCAAGCCATGGTCGTTGACCAAAAAGTGTGCACTCATCGCCTGGAAGAAAAAGATAATAGCGGGGAATTCATTATTGCGGTAAACCAGTAGGTAGCCAATCAGCGCGTTATAAAGCGAGAAAGAGCCTATATGTATCCAAAAAAACGCCCTTCAGCTTTTGAACATTAATCGGTTTATCCTGCTGGCCTTTATGTGAATGCTTTGTCGCGGCTTGCTCAAGCCCATAAAATACCGCCAACCCAATGAGCGCCACGATATAGGCATTATGCTCCAGCACCTCCAGCAGCCCATGGGCGTTAATGGTTTCGTGAGCATCGCTTAGGGTAGGAAATATATGAATAAAGACATAAGCAACCGAGACGCCACCTGCTAACGAAAGCCAAGCGCTGCGAGGCACAGCGCTTAGCTTTCGAAGCCTGCTGGCAAAGATATGCACGGCGGCCAAACCGATAATGAAAGCGATCTGTAGGCCCATATATCATCGCTCCCTGCGAAGGCTTGGGCTTGAAGCCTGGTCGCTTGAAACCCAGTCGTTTGAAACCTAGTCGAATAGGCTCATACGTTTGATGACGTTATCGCGCTTTACCCGCCAATGAAATAACGCTCCCGCCACGTGCAAAACGATTAACACCACAATGGCCCAGCCAAGACGTCCATGCCATGTGTAGAGCTGGTCAGAAAGCGCTGGGCGTTCACTGATCAGCGCAGGCAGTTGCCACTGAAAGAATTCAACCGGATACCCACCGCTGGCGGTCGCGACCCAACCCAGCAGCGGCATCATCACCAACGCCAAATAAAGCAGGTGATGCACGCTGGTACTGACAATACGCTCAAACGCATTCAAGGGCGGGTCGTGGTCAGGCACGACAAACGCCATGCGGGTCATTATGCGCAGGGTCATTAGCAGTAAAATCGTTAACCCCAGGGTTTTATGACTGGTATAAAGCAGGTTAGTGAACGTGTTGCCTACCAGCGCCACCGTACGTTCATACCCTATCGTTCCGATGGTTAAGCCACTGGCCAAAGCAAGTAGTACGGCGACAGCCACCAGCCAATGCAGCACCCGGTGTGGATAAATGTAGTGATCCAATTCGTGCATTGAGCACTCCTGGCAGCAACGTTATATGGCGTTTAGTCTAGCTATATTACGTCGATTAATCATTCAACGCTTTACACTTGATCTTATAGCGCCTCACTGGGAGCCGCTAGCTGCTCACGAATCAACTCGCCCAAGCGCCGGGCTGGCTCGGATGGCCGATGAGGCGCTCGGTGCAGCGCCAGCTCAATCATGGGCAAGGCGGGCAGGCCGCTACTTTCATCCAGCGGACGCAGTGAAGGTGTCAACATGCTGCGTGTCACCACGACAACGGCAAGCCCGGCAATGACAATCGGTGCCAACCCCGCCATCGACTGGCTGGTATACGCCACCCGCCAGTTACGCCCGGCGCCATGCAGTGCCTGCTCGGCGACTTCCCTAAACACATCGGCACCTGGTGAGTAAAGCGCCAGCGGGATAGGGTCACTGAGTAACGGCTGCTGGTTAACGCCCACCGCCCAGACCAGCGGCTCGCGGCGGATAACATCGCCACCGGGTGAGTTACGTTGGCGCGTCACCAAGGCTAAATCAAGCTCAGCGGCTTTTACCTGTTCAACCAAGTGGGCACTTGTTCCGCAAATAACCTTAAGCCCCACCGCTGGATAAAGCTGGTGAAAGTAGGCAAATACCGACGGCAGCAGCGATGCGTAATCTTCTGGAATGCCCAAAGTCAGATTCCCGGTTACCTGCTGGGCCTGCATATCGCCCCATGCTTCGTCGTTAAGCGCCAGGATGCGCCGTGCGTGAGTAAGTAACCGCTCACCATCTGGTGTGAACCGGATACGCCGTCCATCACGTTCGTGCAGGCTGAGCGACAGCTGAGCCTCCAAACGCTGAAGCTGCATACTCACCGTGGACTGCGTGTAATCCAGCCGTTTCGCCGCCGCCGTGACGCTACCGGTATCGGCAATCGTTACTAGCGTACGTAGCAGCGTGAGGTCTAACGTTGGCGCCCGCATATATCACCATTATTGATTAAAACAATCATAAAAGATCGATATTGTGATGTGTTATTAACGAGTATGCTGCGTTGCATATGTTCCAGGCAAGGAGATCATCGATGCAACGTACACACTCCCCTATGGTGTTTCCTCGTTGGTATAGTGTTGGCGCCGCGCTAGTGGCTGTCATCCTGTGGAGCGTGGCCCCCTTGCTTGCTGAACGTGCTCACTCTTCTTCGCCCTTGCAGCTAACCGCTTTAACACTGCTAGCTGGCGCATTTGCCACACTGCCGCTAAGCCGCCGCGTTACTACCACTCACTGCAGCCTGAACTGGCAGTTAGGCATCTGGGTAGGTATTCCGTTGTTGATATTGGGCGCAGTAAGCACTTACTTTATAGGTATGCGCCTTGCGCCTGCGGCCGAGGCTGCGCTTATCACGTACACCTGGCCAGTACTTTTCGTGTTGTTAAGCCAGTGGAGCCGCTTTGGTCGGATACGCTTGGCCGGTATTACCGGGGCGCTGGTTGCCTTTTCAGGGGCTGCCATTCTGCTCGTGCCACAGGCATTAAGTAATGGTTTGGGAGGAGCAACGCTGGGTTATGGGCTCGCCTTGCTTGCCGCCTGCTGCTGGGCACTCTATTCATGGTTAAGCCAGGCCGCACCCGTGTGCATTACGCCACTTCTCCCTCGCCTGCTGCTGATTGCCTGCGCCATCGCGACGCTTGCCAGTATCGGAGTGGAAGGCCAGCTGGTTCTACCCAGCAGTGAAGCGCTACTGGCGGGCGTTGCGTTGGGGTTAGGGCCTTACGGAATCGCCATGGTAGCCTGGGATAAAGCCCTGCGCTGGGGGCATGCAAGCCTGGTTGGCAGCCTTGCCTATGGCGTGCCCATTTTAGCGGGCCTTTTGCTGGTACTTGCGGGCGTTAGCGTACTGGATTGGCGCTTACCCACTGCGGCGCTGCTGGTAGTGGTGGGCTGTTTAAACGCTGGCCGGTGAAGACCCTGAAAGCGGCTCGCTAACCAGTACGCTTGCCAGAAGCGCCGGCAGCCAGCTCGGTTTAAACACATCATCGGCGCCACCGTTCATCTCAGCTAGCGTCCACCAACGGTAGGCTGGCTGAGAATTTTGGCTCACTTCTATGGTGGGTTTCATCGTGTCATGGGTGTCAGGGCAACGTACAAGAAAGTAGCGCTCGCACTCACGTTCAGCGCCCTCGCCCTGCACGCTATGACTGCTTTCATATTCACGTAGCAAAGGTCCTAATGGACACTCAAGGCCCGTGTTGGCTTCCAAAACGCGCATAGCAGCGGCGGGATAATCCTCTTCAGGCAATACGCTACCTCCTACAGTCCCCCACTGCTGCGCTTGATGCTCATGATCAGCCAATAACAGTAATTTTCCTTCCGCGTTTACGATAACTAAACGCACCCAGCGGCGTGCTTCCAGTGGTTGATTCATCGCCATCCGTGCCTGTTTATTGTTAATAGTGGGCAGCAGGACAGAAGCACTAGGATGATGGTGTATTTCCGATGTGCTCCTGTCTGCCACCACCACTGTTTACTCCTTTATAAAGCCAATTGCGTTAACAAATATCATTGACCTAAATAACGAGGCTCAACAATCCCTTTTAATTCCTCAACAGGGATCGTTAACTCAGGCTGCCCCATCACATAGGGAGCAATTTCGTACACGTTGTATTTTACCATCCACTCCTTTTCAAGCGGTGCCACGTTGGTGCTGTCAGTAAATGGCCAGCTGGACGCAAAATCCTCGCCAACATCCTGCTCACTCATCCAGCGCTCATGCGCCTCGGCTAACGCTTCATCAAAACCCTCCTGACCGCCAGCCATGAGCATATCATCGAGAGTCACCACCTCATTCAAACGCTCATCAATGACCATGAACTGCGTGGATGGTAAACCGTGGGCCTGGCCTGCATAAATCACATAGCTATCAAGCTCAAGCACCAGAAGGTCGTTCTGACGGGAAAACACGCTGGCACTCAGCTGTGCTTCACTCGCCATCGGGTGAGGCAGCCTGGTATTGTCCTCTTCAGCACGATGAAAAAACTCATCCGCGAAGTGATCCCAGTCGTCAGCGGGCGTGTCGTCGCCATCGGTGATACCCAAGGCAAGCGCAAGCAGACGCTCTTGCACCTGCTCTGTTAATGCGGGGTTATCAGGAAACGTTAATGCAGAGATCTTCACCGTTGAACAATGCTCATCCTGACAATCAGGAGATGAATACTGCTTATCCAATGGCTGGTATACGAGGGCGCTGGTATCGGCCGTTTCAGCATTAGCTGATTGGCAGACACTAAGCAGCAGAACCGCAGCGGGACATACACTCATTTTCCAACGAAGCATATTTTATCTCCATGTAAGGCATTTTGTCGGGCGCCAAGTTGAGTCTAGTCATACTTAAGCGCCCTTGCCCACCAAGGAGAGAAACAACAGCTTAAAATAGCGTAATCAGTTACATATTGGGCTGCATTTGCGCTGGCTCAGCGGTTACGTCAAGTTCAAACAACCCGCTACTCGCCGTGCTAAAGCCACGCGCAATGACCGTATAGGTACCCGGCAGCAATTGCTGTTGCAGTTGCGCATTGGTACCGGCACCACCATCGTCATCACTAACAGCGACACCTTCGCCCTCAAGTTCCAGATAAGCATCAAAGTCGCTGGAGCGCATATCGATGGTGACTAATGAGCTTTCGGCTAGCTCAAGCCCGTACACCAGTGACTCACCGGTATACCAACCGTTTAACGTTTCACCAAGCGTGATTGCACCGCTGTTACGCAGCTCGACCCCTTCAGGTAGCTCTTGCGGTGCCAAGGTAATTCTGAACAAACCGCTATCACTGCCATAAGCAGTACGCGCCGTTAACTGATAAGTACCGGGCTCAAAAAAATCAGCAATACGGGCATTCAGGTTATCGCCGCCATCGTCATTTTCACGGTAATAGCCATCAGGACCTTCGAGCACCAGGTAAGCATCAATATCATCCGACATCATGTCAATCTGGTACATGCCCGCTTCTTCAATTTCAACCTGATAGCTAAGATTCTGGCCGCTATACAAACCATTTAATGAGTCGTTGGGCACAATGCTGCCGTCGTTGCGCAGCTCGCCATCGCCGGGTAATTCGCGCGACTCAGCAGTCAGCGTGAAAAGTCCAGCACCTTCGTCATAAGGTGTGCGCGCCGTTACGGTGTAGTCACCTGGCACCAGGAAGTCTGAAATTCGGGCATCCAAATTCCCCGCGCTATCGTCGTCCTCTCGGAAATAGCCATTTGGCCCGCTAAGCTCAAGATACGCATCAAACTCATCGGAACGCATTTCCAACTGATACATGCCCGCTTCTTCGATGGTCAGCGTATACTCACTAGAAGTGCCATCCAACCAGCTGTCCAGTGGAGCATCAAGGGTCAATACCGTGCTATCGCTTAGTTCAACCACTCGGCTGTTCAACGTATAAGGGCCGTAACTGTTGCTATCAGCACCGCTGACCACCACCATGTAATCGCCCGCTTGCTCAATACGGTGGCGTGCAGTAGGCGCTACGCTCAACAGCTGAAGCTGATCATCATAAAGCGCTACGATGCCATTCAGGGCACCGCGCAAACTAAACTCAACCAGATCACTCTCATCAAGCGTCATCATGTAGCGGTCGTAGCGGCTTCCATCATTGCCATTAAGCAGGTCACTGGCCGTAATTTCCCCACGCAGTTGCTCGCCAAGCGTAATGCTATCCAGCCCCGCCAGTGCAGTTTGTTCGGCGGTTTGAGACGCCACCGAGGAAGAGGAAGATGCATCGGAAGAGAGCGTCTGTGCAGCTAAAAAGCCGACAACAGCTCCCCCTACCGCAACCACGATTAGCGCAAAAGGAGAGGATTTAGCCATTAGGGCGTCCTTGATCAATGACGGAAGGATGGGTCGTTCAGCAAGATTAATAATACGTAATGGTAAGTAAAATGCTCAATGAGCGGTATCATTTTAATGTACCAGAAGAACTTTACTTATATTCCGACATCTCCCGTTAACCCCCTGAAATGCAAGGTCATAACGGGAACATCAAAAAACACGTAACTTTGGGGCCAATTGTACCGAACGTCTTAAAGCTTGCTGACTCTGAAAGAGCGCGTTACCATCCCTTCGCCTATCCGGCACCTCATTGATGCTTGCGAGACTCTCGACCGACACGAATAACTGAGGTACTCCAATGGGAGCCCCTACACGACTATTTCGAACGA
Organism: Halomonas sp. 111; assembly: GCF_052379685.1. NCBI lineage: Bacteria > Pseudomonadati > Pseudomonadota > Gammaproteobacteria > Oceanospirillales > Halomonadaceae > Halomonas > Halomonas sp. 111. The sequence goes on along the minus strand of NZ_JBQSYV010000019.1, from coordinate 64,569 downwards.
GTTGTTTAGCTGTCCTGCTTATCGCCATGACAGCAAATAGCGCGTTTGCCAACGACACAGATACACAGGAAGGCGTTGCTTCCTACTACAGTGATCGCTTTCAAGGCGCGCTCACTGCCAGCGGAGAAGCGTTTGACCAGCAGGCACTCACCGCTGCTCATCCTAGCTTACCGTTTGGGACGAAAGTGCTGGTAACCCGCCCTGATACAGGGCAAGAAGTAGAAGTGCTGATCAATGACCGCGGCCCCTTTGTAAAAGGGCGGATTATTGATCTATCCAAACGAGCAGCACGCACACTGGGCATGCTAAACCAGGGAGTAGCCCCGGTTATGGTAACGTTGCTGGATTAACGGATAGCACACCCCCTAAGTGTGTGGTACCCCTTAGCCGCTCAACGACACATCACTTCTGTTATTCGCTGAATCCTACAGGGCGCTCATTTGAGCGCCCTGTTTTTTTATCTCCTGTTCTTGCCTGGTGTTTTAGATGCTTGGCTTACCGCATAAATGACTTCAAAAAAAAACGAACTTGCGCGCAAGGTAATGATCTCTATGCTTCAAGTACATCTGTTTCAAGTACGTTAATACGCTTTCACGTGACTGGAGGTATGCATGAAGTCTCATTTCTTTACCCTCACCGATTACCCCAACGGCTTACCCGAACGTGAACTGTTCACTCTGGACTCCCAATCACTTCCTGATCTCAGCCCAGGTGAAGTGCGTATTCGCAACCGCTGGCTCTCGGTAGACCCCTACATGCGCGGCCGTATGAGCGGGCAACATACGTATGTCGCACCGTTCAGGCTGGGTCAGCCGATGGAAGGTGGCGCAATAGGCGAAGTGATTGCCTCCAGCGATGAACGCTTAAAAGAGGGCGATATTGTTAGCCATATGGGTGGCTGGCGCGATATCGCTCAGATCTCTTCATCAGGCGTTTATCCACTACCCAACGCTGATGTACCCGAGCAGGCATATCTTGGGGTATTGGGCATGCCTGGCATGACTGCCTGGACCGGCCTTAACCGCATTGCCGAGTGCCGCCCTGGCGACAATGTGTTGGTAAGTGCTGCCAGCGGTGCGGTGGGCTCACTAGTGGTTCAACTTGCCAAGGCCAAGGGTTGTCACGTGGTCGGTATTGCAGGTGCAGCGCATAAGCTTGCGTGGCTTGAGTCGTTGGGTGTTGAGCCCGTTAGCTACCGCGACCGCAGCGCTCACGAGTTAAGCGATGCGATACAGCTGGCCAGCCCCGAAGGCATTGACGTTTATTTTGAAAATGTGGGAGGCATTTGCCTGGAAGCCGCATTAAGCCAGCTAAATGAAGGCGCTCGTATTGCGGTCTGCGGCATGATCGGAAGTTATAACGCCGAAAAACCCACGCCAGGCCCCAGCAATCTGTCTCAAATGGTGGTACGCAAAGCGAAGATGCAAGGATTTATTGTGGCAGACCATTGGGATCACTACCCTGAGTTCCTCAAGGAAGTGGCTCCCCAGGTAACGGCGGGTAAAATTGATTACAAGGAAACGGTTAAAGAGGGCCTGGAGGGCACACCGGAGGCGTTTTTGGAGCTGTTCAAAGGTGGTAATACTGGCAAGATGCTAGTGGCACTAGAGCGCTAACACCGTGTTAGAATGAATAAATAGTAGCAACACACCATGGCCACGCTATCTTTATAGCGTGGCTTTTTTATGCGCTATCCAACGCCGTTTGATCAGTTCACATCCATTACTGGTACTTTCGGCGCAGCTCAGTCACCTGTTTGATGGGTAAACCCCGTCGGAGCCGGTACCAAGCCTAGCCATCAACAGCTATCAAACGTAATAAGCTGTCAATCGTAATAAACAGGGGGAACACTCATGGATGAAAATACGCGAGCACGTGGGAAATGGCCTGCCTTACTGCTAGGCCTCTTACTGATTGTTGCAGGCCTGGCGTTAGCGGTAGGCGGCGGCAAACTCATTAGCCTCGGCGGCAGTGCCTACTATTTGATCGTTGGCATTGGCATTACCGCCACCGGTATTTTACTCGCTATGCGCAGGGGCGCTGCCCTTTGGCTTTATGCGCTAATTTTAATAGCGACGCTGCTTTGGGCACTGTGGGAAGTTGGCCTGGATTGGTGGCAGTTGGTTCCCCGCGTCGCCATTCTTGCGCTCATCGGCATCATCATGCTGCTTCCCTGGTGGCGAAAGCCGCTTCGTTCACGAGGCGGCAGCCTTGCGCTGAGCGCCAGCATTGCAGCCGCTATAGTGGTGGCTATCGCCAGCCAATTTGATGACCCCACGACCATTGATGGCACGCTTGCCAATAACAGCACGTCGGGTAGTGAGAGCGTCAACCCCGCCCAGGTAGCAGGCGATGACTGGCCCGCCTATGGCGGCACCAACGCGGGTACGCACTACTCGTCGTTAAGTCAAATCACCCCTGAGAATATTGGTCAACTGGAAGAAGTATGGCGTATTCAGACCGGTGACCAGGCGGGCCCCGACGCCCCTCCCGAAATTACCAACCAGAATACGCCGTTAAAAGTTAACGACAGCCTGTATATCTGCACCTCTCACAGCCGCGCTATGGCGCTTTCTCCCGAAACCGGTGAAACCCTGTGGGAGTTTGACCCGCAAATTAGCACCCAGGGCGCCGTCGACTTCTCGGGCTGGGCGCACATGACCTGCCGAGGCCTTGCGTACTACGATGCTGCCAACTACGCAGACAGCGGTACAGATGATGCGAGCGAAGCAGGCGCTCAGGCGCCTGAACTTTTTGCGGATGCCAGCGCCTTTGATATCGACGTTGCTATTCTTAGTGGTTTGACAGAAACCGCTGCAGGTGATGCTGACAATGCGCCCTCGGCAATTATTAGCCAAACCGATGTGATGTGCCCGCGCCGTCTCTACCTGCCCACCGCCGATGCCCGCTTGATCGCCCTGAATGCCGACACCGGTGAGCCGTGCGAAGGGTTTGGGGTAAACGGCGAAGTTGATCTAACCCGCAACATCGGCAACTTCAACCCAGGCGGCTACTACTCCACCTCCCCCGCTACCGTGACCGAGAACCTGGTCATCCTGGGCGGCCACGTGACGGATAACAGCTCAACCGATGAGCCGTCAGGCGTTATCCGCGCCTTTGATGTGCGCACTGGCGAGCTGGTATGGAACTGGGATAGCGGCAACCCGGAAGAAACAGAACCGCTTGCCGATGACGAAACCTACACGCGCAACTCGCCCAACGTATGGGCGCCCATTAGCGTTGATGAAACGCTGGGGCTGGTGTACCTGCCGATGGGCAATGCAACGCCCGACCAGTATGGCGCGGACCGTACCGAAAACGATGAAATCTACAGCGCAGGCTTGGTGGCGCTTGAACTCGAAACCGGCCAGGTTGCTTGGGTCTATCAGTTCGTTCATCACGATCTGTGGGATATGGATATGCCCGCCCAACCCGTACTGATTGATTTGGCGACCAGTGACGGCGTTCAACCTGCGGTGATTCAGCCGACAAAGCAGGGCAGCCTTTACGTGCTTAACCGGGAAACCGGCGAAGCGATCGTGCCGATTGAAGAAATCCCTGCGCCCCAGGGCGCCATTGAAGGCGACTGGACAGCAGAAACTCAGCCGCGTTCGGCACTCAATCTGCTACCCCCACCGCTAACCGAGCGCGACATGTGGGGTGCATCACCGTTTGATCAAATGATGTGCCGTATTCAGTTCAACTCACTGCGCTATGAAGGCCAATACACGCCCCCCTCGCTTGAAGGCAGCATCATCTACCCGGGTAACGTCGGGGTGATGAACTGGGGCGGCGTCGCAGTTGACCCTGAGCGCCAGGCGCTCTTCACCGGGGCCAAGTACTTGGCATTTATCTCGCGCTTGATTCCACGTGATGAGGTTGAAGAAGGCCAGGGGTCTGCTAGCGAGCAAGGGCTACAGCCAAACGCAGGAGCCCCGTACGCCGTCGAACTAGGGCCGCTGCTGTCGATCTTTGATTTGCCCTGTCAGGCACCACCGTGGGGCGATGTAGCGGGTATCGATCTGCAAAATGCCGAGGTCGTGTGGAAGCACCGCAACGGCACTACGCGTGACAGCATGCCCTTTGATTTGCCGTTTGGTTTGCCGGTGGGTGTTCCGGCACTAGGCGGCCCGCTCTCCACCGCCAGCGGCGTTGTCTTTATGTCGGGCACGCTGGACCAGTATCTGCGTGGTTACGACATCACCACGGGCGAAGAGCTCTTTAAAGCACGCTTGCCCGCCGGTGGCCAAGCCACTCCCATGACCTATACCGGCGCCGATGGCCGTCAGTACGTGGTGGTAACAGCGGGTGGTCACGGCACCTTCGGAACCAAAATGGGCGATTACGTTATCGGGTACGCGCTACCTGAATAAGCGCTTACTTATCGTCTAGACATAACACAGCGGGCAGCCCACTTGGGCTGCCCGCTGTCATTACCATGTAGTGGCCATTACCGAAGGCTTGAAACCTCGGGCTTAAAAGCGCATTTCTACCCCACCGTAAACGCTGCGCCCCGGTGCCGGTTCATAGTAACGACCATAGGTGCCGTTCAAACGAACGTTGGCATAGTGCTCTTGATCAAACAGGTTACGCACACCCACATAAGCGTTTAAACGTGAGTCGCTTCCCAGTTGCCAACCATCACCCACGCGAAGGTTCACCAGCCAATAGCTATCTATATCGGTTTCATTAGCGTTATCAGCGACCATATCGCCGGTGTATTGCGTTTCAAGCGTGGCAAAGCGGTGCGCTGAGCTCTCCCAAGTAAGCTGGTTGACCCAGGTTTGCTCCGGCAAGCCGGGAATACGCTTGCCATCAAAGCGCTCATCAGGCGTGGAAAACTTGTCAAACTCATAGCGCGCCAGCGTCAACGCACTGTCTAACCGCCACTGATCGGCAAGCTGCCAGCCCAGCGCCACTTCCAGGCCATCGCGGTTGGTGTCGCCTGCATTCTCATAGAATGTACGTTCATTTTCATCGACATAAGGTACTAGCTCATCACGCACACGTACCGAGAATAAGGCAACGTCGTAATCCATCGCTAGCGGCTCAATATACCCGCGCATGCCTATTTCACGGTTCCAGGCCTTTTGCGGCTCAATGGATGGGTTAAAGCCGCCGCCTGCCGGATTAGCAAATTCAACAAATGTAGGCGTTTCAAAGGCAGTCCCGGTACTGATATACACCTGATGCTGAGGACGATAGCGATAGCTAAGCCCGGCAGAGCCGCTCCACTCGTTATAGGTACGATCACCGCTTTGGTCACCATCGTCATCGGCGATATATCGGTCATCTATATCCAGTTCCACACGGTCAAACCGCGCGCCTAGCGATAGCGTTACCTGCTCGGTAATATCCAAATCGCCCTGAGCAAAAATACCCGCCGACGTGGCCTTTTGAGTTTCATCCGCCACTTGATCACCTACCGCGCCTTGATCGTTTTTATTGCGGAAGCGCTCATCACTCTGGCGCGCGACATCCCCTCCCGCGGCATAGCTCAGCGGTAGCTCGCCCAGAGTAATATCATGATGGTATTCAACGCTAGCCCCCATATAATCACGCTTATACCCTAAACGGCTGTCACCCTTGTAGGGCAGTTGCTGCTCAAAATCGCGGCGCGCAATAAACCCTTTAAGGTAGAGTTCCCCTGGGCCTGCGGCCAAATCTTCATACTGCAAACCGACTAGCTGCTGGTCGACTTTTTGGTGTGAATCAAGCGCCAATGCATTGGGTGCCGCCTGATGGCGCCCGCTAGCCACTTCGCCAGCATTGAGTGCACCGGGATCTTCCGAGCGCGGGTTTTCCAGCAGGTTGACAATCGCCGTTAACGCACGCTCGCTACCCAGTTCCCGGCGTAGCTTGGCATTCAACAAGTACTTTTCAGTAGAGCTCTGATCGCGATAACCGTCCATATTTAAGGCTGAAAAACTGACGTGGTGTGACCACTCCCCTTGGGCGCCACCGGTTTGCAGGGCAGCTTTGCGATACCCATCACTGCCTACCCCTACTCGCAGCCGTGTACCTGGATTATCACGCCCGTCAGCGGTCGTCACATCAATCACCCCACCGGCGGCATTGCCATAAAGTACCGAGGAAGGCCCACGAATCACCTCAATGCGCTCGGCACTGTCCAGATCAATGGCGTCCAACTGCGCTTGGCCATCGGGCAAGGTATAAGGAATGCCATCAACCATCACCGTAATACCGCGCACGCCAAACGGAGCACGCGCACCAAAGCCACGTATTGCAATACGCTGGCCCTGGGCAAAATTATCCCGATTTTGTACAAACACACCCGGCACGCGTACCAGCGATTCATCCAACCGCACGCGCTGCTGGCCCTGAGCAATGGCGTCTCGATCCAGAATTGAAACCGCAGCCGGTGTGGCATAAAGCTCACGTGCTAAACGGGGTGCACTCACTTCAACAGTGGGCAGTGCTTGGGTAGATACCGGCTCGGTTTGTGCCCAAAGCGGGCCAGAAACAGCGCAGCTTGCAAGTAGCAGTGATGGCGGTAGTAACTTATACATGGATTCCCTTCCCCGTTTTTCTGATAACAAAATGATCGTTAAGGATGTTGAAAAAAAGCGTTAATTAAAGATAGAAATAACGCCGCAGATGACAATTTATATAAGCAAAGGGGGCGTTGTGGCGTTGGCAGCAACGGATCCGGTCAAGATGATTGTTGCCATCATCCTACCGCCGTTAGGTGTATTTTAGAGGTTGGCCTAAAAGGCTATTGTTGGCTAAACACCATCCTGACGCTGCTTGGCTTTATCCCCGGCATCATTCATGCGTTTTATGTGATTTTAAAGCACTGATTGTACAACATAGATAAACCCTGAAGCCGCCTGGACAAATGCCTGGGCGGCTCTTTTATTGCTGCTAGCTAAACCGCATGGCGCCGTTGGTGCAGCGCATGGACCTTTTCATCCCACCCCGCTAACGGGCCTGCTACTTCAAGCCCTGGCACAATGTGCTGAATAGGGAAGGAGGCTACCGCCGGTGGGGCGACGCCCAGGTCATCTAGCCAACGCCCTAACTGTTCAGATGAACTGATATAAACGATCCGACCAAGCCCTGCCCACCCATGCGCGGCTGCGCACATGGCGCAGTGCTCACCCGTGGTATACACCGTTGCCTTGGCCCGCGCCTCTGGCGTCATGTGCTGTGCTGCCCAACGTGCCAGCGTGAACTCGGGATGCTGCGTCACGTCACCGCTGACAATTCGGTTACGGTCCTCGGCAAGAATATCCCCTTGTGCACTTACCAGCACGCTGCCAAAGGGTTCATCGCCCGCTTCAAGGGCTTCTTCAGCCAGCTCAATGGCACGGGTCAAGTAAGTGAGTTCCTGGTCATTCATCCCGTCGTCTCCTGTCGATTAATGGCCTTGCTCGTTACTCTTTCACTGTGGAAGAGATATCGTCTAAAGGCACGTCTTTCTGTTTGCCTTCTTCACTTTTGGCGATCACTGCCGTGCCCACTAAATCGCCGGTTATATTCAGAGCGGTAGCGCCCATTCCTACCAACGCATCAATAGCAGTTAACAGTACGACGGTTTCGATCGGCAGCCCTACCTGAGCAAACACGGTGGCAATCATGATGATACCCGCCCCCGGTACGCCCGCAGTGCCAACTGAGATCAGCGTACCGATCACGACAATTTGAGCCATGCTGGCAAGATCCAGCGGTGCGCCGATCACATTAGCAGCAAACACCGCGGAAATAGCGATCCGAATCGCCGCGCCATCCATGTTCATGGTCGCTCCCAGCGGCAGGCTAAACCCATACACACTTTGCGCGATACCCATACGGCGGGCGGCATTCATGGTCAGTGGCAGCACGCCCGCGCTACTTTGCGTGGCAAACGCCGTGGCCATCGGCATGCGAGCCTCCCGAAAAAAGCGGCGCAGCTTTACTCCAAAAAGACGCATAATGACGCAGTAAATCGCCAGTTGAACGGCCAGGGCGATATAAAGCACGATCACCATGTCACCCAATGACAGCAGCGTTTCAAACCCCTGCTGGCTGACAGTTTCCGCCACGATAGCGAACACCCCAATCGGTACGACATGCAGCACGCCCGACATCACTTTCAGCGTCACGGCATTCAAGCCTTCGATCATTTCATACAACCGCTCGGCGCTTTTGCCGTGCGTTTCGCTTTGGCGCACCTTCATCAAAGCGATACCGAATACCAACGCGGTAAAAATGATGCCGAGCAGGTTCTGGTCAGCCAACGCGCCAATAATGTTGTTCGGGACGATATTAAGCAGTACATCAACGAGTCCCGGATTCTCCGGCACAGAGAAGCTCGCACTGTCATCCAGCGTCATGCCACTGCCTGGATTAAGTAGTGAGGCCACCGATAGTCCCACCACAATTGCGAACGCGGAAGAGGCCAGGTAATACAGCAGCACCTTTTGACCAACACGGCCGACGCCACCCACCGTTGACTGGTTGACCCCGACCATCAGCGTAAACAGTACAATAGGTACAATTAGAAACGTCAGCAGACGCAGCAGTAGGTCGCCGACCGGCCCCAGCCAAGTGGTGATGGTTTCTCCACCCAACAACCCCGCCACTACCCCCAACAGCAATGCGATCGTGACACGTAGAATCAACGAAGAGCGCATATACCCTTTCAAAAGCGCCATCATGTTAGTCACCTTTACCCAGAAAGCTTATTAGAGCCCGCCAACTGAAAACGTCACCCTACGGAGCCAGTAAACCTCCAGCTGCTGCCTGATGGTTCAGGCTCGCGATACAAGCACATGTATTGGGGACTGCGCTGATTGGCATTGAAAGAGGCTCCTCTACTGCGCCATTGAAGCCTGATTTATAAATCGAATACCAGCGAATGGTGCGCTGCCTGCCCAGCCAAGGCGCCGTCGCTAACGGCAAGCGAAAGGTTACCCACTGGCCGTGCAATGTCACCACAAGCAAAAACGCCAGGCACGGAGGTTGCCTGGGCAGCACTGGTTTTGATAACACGCCCCAGCGGCGTGGTCTCAATTTCGCACCCAAGGCGCAGCGCCAGCGTGCTGGGGATCGTTTGAGTGACAACAAACAGCCCCTCCAGGGGAAATACCCGGCTATCGGCCATTACTACCTTCACGCCTTCCCCTGCCAGGCGTTCAACAGCGCCATGTTCGATATGCGTACCGCGCTCGTCGAGTTTTTGTAATTGCCACTTATCAGGCGCAAACGCGTCGTTCAAAAATAGCGTTGTTTTGCCCCAGTCGGGCAGCATCAGCGCAAGGTGCATCGCCGCTGCTGAATGGGCCAACACACCAATATGCCCACGGTTTAGATCAAAACCATGACAGTAAGGGCAATGAAAAACATGCGTGCCCCAGCGCTCTTTAAGCCCTGGCAACGCGGGAAGATCATCGTCTACGCCAGCGGCCAGAATAACGCGACGGGCGCGAAATGACGACGCCGTTGCCCGTGGCTCGGCAAGCGTTAGCGTAAAGTCGCCAACTTCGCCGACAATCGTTTCAACCTCCCCTTTGTGCCAGTCAACTGTCGGGTATTGAGCCAGTTCCGCGTAGCCTGCCGCCACAATGTCCTCGGGCGACTTACCATCCTGCGTCAAAAACCCCCGCGACCGAGCGGAAAAGCGGTTACGCGGCTGGTCAGCATCCACCACGACTATATGGCGCCGTGTCTGGGCCAGCTGCAGCCCAGCGGCCATCCCGGCATAGCTGCCGCCTACAATTGCCACGTCGTACATCATGGTTTGCTCTCTTTCCATTGAGTGCCTATTGCGCGTATCTAGCGAGATACAAAATCCTTGTCAGAAAGTGTAGATCAGCAGGCAGATAGCGCGGCAAAGGCCTTGGAAAAGCAACATAAGTTGACTAGGCTAGTGGCCTTCCCTCAGATTAAAGGTATTCGTCCAATGCGCTATTAATGCTGCCGTCCTGTTTCCGACGGCCACGTTCTCCGTCCCTTATTGAAAGGGGAATGTTTGGCATTGATAGGTACATCCCATGACAAAGACGTTTATTTCGCTCGATAGCGTTTCTTATACGCTGCCCAACGGTCACGTTTTGTTCTCCGCGCTAACGGAAACCTTCGATACAACGCCTACTGGCTTGGTGGGGCGCAATGGCGTGGGTAAAACGCTGCTGGCCAGGCTAATGGCTGGCGACATCACACCCTCAACAGGGCGCTGCCTTCGCATAGGTGAAGTGCGCTATTTATCGCAACGCGTTACCCAAGAGGTATCCGGCACGGTAGCCGACCTGGCAGGCTTGGGCACTACGTTAGCGGCACTTGCCCGCATTGAGGCGGGCAGCACGAACACCGAAGACTTTGATGCACTAGGCGATCAATGGGATATCCGCCAGACGCTACAGCGCGAGCTTGAATACAGTGGCCTTGCCCACCTTGAATCGACAACCCCAGCGGCGACATTAAGCGGCGGTGAAGCCATGCGCATTGCCCTGATCGGCGTACTATTATCGAGTGCGGACTTTCTTATTCTGGATGAGCCGAGTAATCACCTGGACGGCCCAAGCCGAAAAGCGCTTATTGAGCAGCTAACCCGCTGGCCCAAGGGGCTGCTGGTTGTTAGCCATGACCGCCAACTGCTCGCCCACCTACCACGTATCGTTGAGCTGTCAACATTGGGGCTACGCAGCTATGGCGGCAATTACACCTTTTACGCCGAACAAAAGGCGAGCGAACAAGCAGCGGCTCAAGCTAGCCTGGAACACCATCAAAAAGAGAAAAAACGTGCAGAGCGCGTGCTGCATCAACAACATGAACGCCAAGCGCAACGTCAGGCACGTGGTAACCGCCAGCGACATGAGGCCAATCAGGCAAAAATCCTGCTGGATCGTCAAAAAGAACGCAGCGAACTTTCTGCTGGGCGCCTTGCCCACCAGCAGGCAGAAACACGCAGCCAGCACCTGAGCGCTATTCAGCAAGCCCGGGAGCAGCTTTCTGAAGATACACATATCGCGCTGCATGACATTGCCGTGCAGCCTGCCCAGCGGATCATTGCTGAGCTCACGGATATCACACTTCCTTACGTTGCCGGAAAGCTTAATTTCAGCCTCACGGGGCAGCAGCGTTTAGGCATTGTTGGCCCCAACGGCTCGGGTAAATCCACCCTGCTTAAACTCCTGGCTGAACAGCGCCCACCCCTAAAGGGTGAACGCCGTGTGCATGTCAGAAGCGCCTATCTCGATCAACACCTGGCTCAGTTGGATAAAACCCGGAGCGCTATAGAGCAGTTAACCGTAGCCAACCGAGCAGCACCGACCAGCCTGCTGCGAACACGGTTAGTACACCTTGGGCTAACGGCTGAGAAAATTAGCGTTGCCTGCGGGAAGCTAAGCGGTGGTGAGCAGCTAAAGGTAGCGCTGGCGTGCGCGCTATATGCCGACCCGCCCGCGCAACTGTTACTGCTGGATGAGCCCAGCAACCATCTCGACCTACCCTCGCTACAGGCATTGGAAAGCATGTTAAGAGGCTACCCAGGTGCGCTGGTAGTGGCCTCTCATGACCAAGACTTCTTGCACAACCTCGCGCTGACCGACTACCTATGCGCTACGCCAGAGGGCTGGGTATTGGAAAAAGCCTAAAACCACTCATTATGAGGCTGGCGTTTGAGCGTCCTGAAGCCAGCGATTAAACGCCTCTTCGTTGCCCATACCATTGCTAGCGGCGTCGTTTTCAGTGGCGCCGTTTTTAATAACGTAATAGACCAGCCGCAGGTGGCGGTCTTCGTCAACCAACAACGAGGTATGCTCAAAATCGAGCGCCCCTAACGGCGCGAAGTGAAAGTGCCGAACGCCGTGGCAAGGCCCGTGGATATCTTGTCCTGCCCACCACGTTTTAAAATCTTTATCCACGTGGATCAGCATTTTGATCAACGCATTGATCGCCGGGTCTTCAGGCGCGCGGGCCACATCGCGTTTAAAACTGGCGAGCATTTGGCGGGCCTGCTCTTCCCAAGGGTCGAAAAGCCCGCGTGTGGCTGCATCGGTAAACAGTAGCCACAGAAGATTGCGCTGCTCCGGTGGGTGTTTAGAGAAGCCAAACAGACGATCACCCGCGTGGTTCCAGGCCAGCACATCCCAGCGCAAATTCAACACGTAGGCAGGCCGAGTGGGTAAATCGTTCATCAGACGATGTATCAAGGGCGGCACTATGCCCCACGTTTTTCCCGGCTCAGCGGGGAGGCGTTGGTGCGCCAGCAAAAACAGATGGCGCCGCTCGGTGGCATCAAACTTAAGCGTACGCGCAAGGCGGTCGAGAAAATCCGCCGAGGCGCGAATATCGCGCCCTTGCTCCAGCCACGTGTACCAGGTCAACCCAACCCCGGCGAGTGCCGCGACTTCCTCGCGGCGTAAGCCAGGCGTGCGCCGCCGCTTACCCACGGGCAAGCCAACCTCTTCAGGTGTTACCTGCTCGCGCCGGCTACGCAGGAATTCCCCAAGCTCGGTTCGGGTGCGGTTTAACGAACGTACTGCCGCCATCTTGTTGCCTTTAGTAATAGTATAAATAGTTAAATTGTACCCCCTTTAAAGCCTCTCCAGAATAGCGCCCTCACCGCTTGGAGCCGTCTGCAAGATACGGATGCCAAGTAATGTATGAGCCTGACTGGAGAGCCTAATGGCACTTTCTTCTCGACTATCGATTTACTTAATTGCCTTGGGCGCCTTTTCTTTGGGGATGGCGTCTTATGTTACTGCTGGCCTTATACCCCTGATTACTCATGCTTTTTTAGTATCAGATGCCATGGCGGCACAACTGGTAACGGCGTTTACACTGGCGTATGGCCTGGTTTCCCCCATCGTGGTCGCGCTCCTGCCGGGTCATCAGCAGCGCACAGGGTTAATCATCGCATTGGCGATGTTCGTTATTGCAAATGTGGCAAGCGCGCTGACCACAAGTTTTGTCATGCTGATGGCCTGGAGAGCACTCGCTGGCGTGGGAGCTGGGGTTTATCTGGCGCTAGGGATTGCAGCCTCGGCGGCACTCGTACCTGAAACGCAGCGCGGCAACGCCATCGCGATGATTATGGGCGGGATGGCGAGCGGCACCGTGCTTGGCGTGCCGCTTAGTCTGTTGCTCGCCGGACAGTTGGGCTGGGCCTCAGCCATGTGGCTGATTGCACTGCTCGGCGCAATTTCCCTGGCAGGCCTGTACTACAAGCTCCCCAATATTCCCGCAGCGCCTTCTATATCGTTGCGGCGCAAACTGGTCATTTTGAAGCACCCCGCGACCATGACCATTCTAGCTGTCTCGCTGTTAGCTGCCGTAGCAAGCCTTGGTATGTACACCTTTATTTCACCGCTTATAGCAGCATCGACGTCTGGCAGCTCTCCCTCTATGGCACTTTATCTATGGGTTTGGGGCGTTGGCGGGATTTTGGGCAGCTTTTTAATTGGTCCGATTGTGGATAAAAGCCAAGGCTCCAGCGTTGTCCTGGCTATTATGCTGGTCTTGGCCGTTTCGCTGATAAGCCTGCTAATTGCTGCAGCTCTGCATCCATGGCTTGCGCTTGTGCCTATCGCCCTATGGGGAGCCGTCGGCTGGGCGTTACAGGTGCCGCAAAATAACGCACTAATGCACGTTCGCAAACCACATGGCGATGGCAATCTCGCCGTAGCCCTGAACGAGTCAGCGCTTTACCTGGGTAGCGCGATTGGGGCGGCGGTAGGCGGGCTTATGCTTGCCAGTACCTTTCCGCTTTGGACGCTTGCGTTAAGTGCCGGTGCGCTTGCTGCAAGCGGTGCGTTATTACAGCTCACCATGCGCAAGCGCAGTCACTAAACAATTAATATTAAGCACTTAGCAATCGCGACATGACCTGTTGCGCGCAGGAGTGAAGTATTGCCTTGGATTAGAAAATAAATACAAAAAACCTTTGACGCGTGCCGCGAAACATGGCAATGTAGCGCCAGTTGGTTAGCAAGCAGCATGGTTTCAGAAGCGTACGATTCTTTCGGCAGCCTGATATTGTATTCCTTGTTTCACCCGCTACTTCAATCTGGGTAATACCAGGAATTTTATTACGGCGCTTATGCGCGAAAGGATTTAATCATGGCAACTGGCACAGTTAAATGGTTCAACGACACTAAAGGCTTCGGTTTCATCGCTCCTTCTGACGGCAGCGACGACCTGTTTGCACACTTCTCCGAAATTCAGTCTGACGGCTTCAAAACCCTTCAAGAAGGCGCTAGCGTTTCTTTTGACGTTACCCAGGGTAAAAAAGGCCTTCAGGCTTCTAACATCAAGCAAACTTCTTAATATTTATTATTAAGTGTTTGTTCAGACCTTAGGGTCTGACTGACAAGGCCCGCTTCGGCGGGCCTTGTTGCGTTTGGGCCTGGCAAAACAAGACAAGCCGCACCCACGACCTATCCGTTTCTCGCTTCTATGTATTTTTAATCCACGTAATAAGCCGCACATCAACGCTCACGGTTAGCGTTTCAAGTGCTGCTGCCCTTTCACGGCCCTCTGCACTTGCTCGGTAAAGATGCGGCGTCATGGCCAAAAGATCCGCAATGCTATCTTTGTCATTCAGTGTCAGCGGATAGCGGATCGTGTCAGTTGCCTGCAGGCTAAACCCTTCTGGCACAGCAGGTTCTGCATTGCGCTCAGGTTTAAGTGTTGGATAAATAATCTCACGCAATTCGCGCAGGTGATTTGATCCTGCCTCTACTTGCAGCAACAAGCCTCCCGGTTTAAGCGCTCTGGCAAACTCGCTCATCACGGGAAAGCCGAACATGCAGAGCAGCCTATCCAGCGTGGCCGACTGCACGGGCAAATTGGCATTACTGCCCACTACCCACGTGGCTGAATGCCGACGGTCCTGTCCTGGCTGATGATCCTGCTCTTGTTGACGACTCTGCTTGGCCGCCGCCATAACCGCCCATTTGGAAATATCCAGGCCGATCAAAGCAAGCGGTATTTGCAGCTCAGTGCTAGCCAATTGACGCAAGTAGTAGCCTTCACCACATCCCGCATCCAGGCAGCTAAGCCATTCGTTTTCCGAGGCATCGCTCAAGGCAGCGTGACGAACAGCTTCGGCAACAGGCTGGTAATACCCGGCATTCAAAAAACGCTGCCGTGCCGCCACCATGGCCTTACTGTCACCGGGGTCGTTTGAGCGCTTGTTCTGAACAGGCAGCAGGTTTACATAACCCTGTTTGGCAATATCAAAACTGTGCCCAACCGTGCAGCGCCATACGCCTTCCGCTTGAGTGAGCGGGCCGCCGTCAAGCGGGCAGGCCAGCGCTTTAAACGCGTTCGATAACATAAAATGAGTTTTTTTCAGCGAAGGATGAGTCAGTAGTTAGCGCACTACCACCACGATACCGAGCATGATAGCCACACCACCGATTAAAAAGTTAAAGCTCAAAGGCTCGTTGAGCAGTAGGGTACCAAAAAGCAGACCAAAAAGCGGTGCTAAAAAAGAGAACACGCCTAACTGCGAGGCACGATAGCTCCGCAATAACGAAAACCACAGTAGTAAAGCGCCAAAGGAAACGATAATTGATTGAAAACCAAGGCTTAAAATGACCGTTGAGGTAAACTGAGCGCTCATTAGCTGCCCCGATATTAACGCAGCTGGCAATAGCAGCAGTGCCGTTACACTTAGTTGATAGCTCAATGTGAGTTCAGCGGGCTGCTCAGAAAGCGAGCTTCTGCGTATCACCACCGTCGTCGCTGCCCAAGATAACCCCGCCACTATTCCCATCATGTCACCGATCAGTATTTCCGTATCCATACTGCCCGCTTGACCGGGCGCTATCGCAATGGCCATTCCTGTAAAAGCCAAGCCAATACCCCACCACTGGCGTTGAGCCAACTGCTCCCCCGGAACCATTAAATGCAGTCCTAACGCCGCAAAAATAGGCGCCGTATAGAGAAAAATAGACATGTGAGAAGCCAGCGTGTAATGAAGCCCCCAAGCCAAAAAGACAAACTCACTCGTGAAACCTAAGCCAACGAGTAACCCCGGCCGCCAATGCGCGCGCACATCTCGCCAACCAATGCCTTGCCAGAGCGCGCAAGGTATTACCAGCATAGCGGCAAGCAAAGAGCGTAAAGCAATTTGAGACAGTGGCGATATTTCCTCAGCCACCCCTTTTATAGCAACCTGCTGAAACCCTAGTATCAGACAGAAGAGAAGCATTAACGATGCCGCTCTTCGCCCTAGGGGTTTTCGCTCAAAGACGACGTCCTTGTGGTAAATCCTTGTTGCTATATCTGGCTCAAGATTGCGCATGTAGACCTCGCTATGCAATAAGACGGCTATTGCATCAGCAGAGGAAACTCTCTACAAACGATTACTTATCCGACCTAGGCTTAGTAAAACTCACGCTATGAAAATTGAAAGACTACCGCTTAATGCACTGCGAGCTTTCTCTGAGGCTGCTCGTGAAAACAGCTTCAAAAAAGCCGCCACTCGGCTCAGCGTTACTCCTGGTGCCGTTAGTCGCCAAGTCAAACAGCTAGAGGCAAGGTTGGGCGTCACCCTTTTCGAGCGACACGCCAATGGCGTGTTAGTCACCGAGGCGGGTAAAATGCTGCTCGACGATGTGCAGGCGGGGTTATCACTTATTGCAAGTGGGGTGGAACATATCACACAGCGCTCTAGCGAAGCTTTTGAGCTGGTTATTAGCGCGCCACCTTCTTTTTTACAGCTTTGGCTACTACCTCGACTTCATCGATTCGAAGCACGTGAACGTGGCATCAATATATCGCTTGATGCCGATGCGAATTTAACGCCACCACTGTGGTTGCCTAACCGTGCCAAGCTATCACTGCGTTATGGCCAAGGTCCGTGGCAAGGCGTCAATAGCATTAGATTATGCGAAGACGTGCTATTTCCTGTGTGCTCGCCTGCGCTGCTTTTCAAAAATAAAATTAGGGTGCCAGAAGACTTGCTGGCACAACCGCTGCTTTCGGTTGAATGGCATCGGCATACTCCGGCCTTCAGTCCTGTACCGAGCTGGAGCGAATGGTTTAATAGCGTCGGTGTAAAAAACCACCACTTACCCACCCCCATGCAATACTCGCTTTATAGTTTGGCGCTAGACCAAGCCATTGCTGGCCAAGGCGTAGTACTGGCAAGCTATCCCTTAATTGCCGACCGGCTGGCTAGTGGTGTGTTAGTACGTCCCTTTAAAGAGAAGTACGCGCTCGTATCACGCTTTGCTTACGATCTTATTCTACCGGCGAGCGGAGGCGCACCCGAAGCGGTCACACACTTTAGCGAATGGATAACCCAAGAGGCGGAGACATTTCAAAATACATCCCCACATCATTAAGAATTATCCAACTGTCGCGTATAGTCCTGAAACAACGCATATTTCCATTGGCGTACCGCTAATACCGATGTAGTGCCAAAGCGCTTATGCAGAGGCAAACTACTTTCTCTTTCGCACAGGCTGTGAAACTCCTTGGCCAGGCGCTGCATTATCTGCTGCCACTCGTCATTGCCTGCTCGGGACAACAGACCATTGAGGACCAGCAGTTGCTCGCTTTCGCCATCAAAGCGTGAGCGAAAAAATTCATTCGCAATATACGTTTGGAAGAACTGCTGAATAGGACCGCCAGAGCGCCAGCGGAAATTGGCGGCTACGCGGCGGCGAATACGATTACCAGGTAGCAACTCAATAAGCTTTAGCCGCTCAAGCTTAAGCAGCTGACGTGTACACTCCGTCTCGCTTAACTGATACTGATGATGAATTTCGTCAAAGCTATAGCCATTAACAACACAGACAGCGACCAGAAATAGCTCACGATCATCAACGATGCTCTGCTCCTGAGCCTGGGTCAATTGCTGGGGCCGTAGCTCTTCTGCCTGCATGGCTTGTACCAGCTCGGCAAATTCGATATTGAGTTGATCACAGATGCACTCTAGCCGCGCTAGGGTAAAGTGCTTTTCAGCAAACAGACGCTTAACGGACGCCTCGCTTAGGCCCAGCCACTGAGCCACATCGGCATAGGTTTTACCCTGAGCACGAAGCTGGCGCTTCAACGTATCAATTAAACACCCCACTTGGGACATAAGCGCCTCCAGACACCTCAACGTAGCAAATAATGATACTTTAAAGCACGTATAACACAACCTGGCCTAACAAGGTTGCACCCAAGGCCTGGTTTGGACAGATTGCTACCATCTAAAGGGGTTTATAAGGCTTAGTGAACATGCAAAGAGTGCTACAGATGAAGGGCGCATGGCCCTACTTCATCGCTATCTTTCTTAATGCTTTTCTCGACTTGGGGCATAAGATCGTTATTCAGAATTCGATCTTCAAAAGTTACGATGGCACCACCCAAATAGTGCTTACTGCGCTGGTAAACGGGTTAATCCTGCTCCCGTTCATTGCGCTGTTTAGCCCATCAGGTCACGCGGCTGATACCTATCCCAAAGTACGTATTCTACGCATTTCGGCGTGGGCAGCGGTCGTGGTATCACTAGGCATTACGGCGGCTTATTATCAAGGCTGGTTTTGGCTGGCTTTTGCGATGACGCTACTGCTGGCGATACAGTCAGCCTTTTACTCGCCTGCCAAATACGGCATGGTCAAGACGCTGTTTGGAAAACCCCGATTGGCCGAAGCGAACGGCATCGTCCAGGCCGTTACCATTGGTGCCATTTTGGCGGGCACCGTGGTATTTACCGCCTTCTTTGAAGCATGGACACCCTTGGCCAACCAACCCCCAGAGCAGTTGCTGCGCCAAATTGCTCCGCTAGGCTGGCTATTAGTGCTCAATAGCATCATTCAGGTGGTGGCGCTTTATCGGCTGCCGCTGGATACCCCACAGCCGCCCAGCACACCGCTGACCTGGAAGCGCTATATAAAAGGCAGCGCGCTTAAAGACAATCTACGCATCGTTGCGCGTCAGCCCGTATTAAGGCTGTCGATTATCGGCCTTGCCACCTTCTGGTCTGTTGGCCAAGTACTGTTAGCCGCCTTCCCTGCCTACGCCAAATCCGCGCTCAGCATTGATAACACGCTGGTGCTGCAAGGTATTCTCGCCGCTAGCGGCATCGGTATTGCGCTGGGTTCGGTGCTGGCCAGTCGTCTTTCACGCAACCGTATTGAAACCGGCTTAATTCCGGTGGGCGCCCTGGGCGTTGCCGTTGGTTTATGGTGCTTACCGCTACTCACAACGCCACTCAGCCAAGCGCTTAATTTTGTGTTTATCGGTTTAATGGGCGGGCTGTTTATTGTGCCGCTCAACGCCCTGATCCAGTTCCACGCTGCGGATAACGAGCTGGGCACGGTGTTGGCAGCCAATAACTGGATTCAAAATATCGCCATGCTGGGCTTTTTGGTGCTCACGGCGCTGTTCGCTTTGGCGGGCGTGGATAGCCACTATTTATTACTTGTGATCGCTAGCGTAGCGATGATAGGGGGTGGCTACACCATTATAAAACTGCCCCAAAGTCTGGTGCGTTTTTTACTGGGCTTTCTGCTAACCCGCCGCTATCGCGTTGATGTTTACGGTTTGGAAAACCTGCCTGCCCAGGGCGGCGTGCTGTTACTGGGCAACCATATCAGCTGGATTGATTGGGCCATGGTACAGATCGCAAGCCCTCGGCCGGTGCGTTTTGTGATGCTTAAAAGCATTTATCAGCGCTGGTATTTGCGCTGGTTTTTTAAAGCACTGGGCTGTATCCCCATTGAGCGCGGCGCTGCCGCCGAGCGGGCACTTAATAGCGTTGCCGAATTGCTCAACGCAGGTGAAGTGGTCTGCCTGTTTCCGGAAGGCGCTATCAGCCGCACCGGGCAGTTGGGCGAATTTCGCCGAGGCTATGAGCGGGCCTGCAAAATGGCCAATCCCGACGTAAAAATCGTTCCGTTTTATCTACGTGGGCTATGGGGCAGCCAGTTCTCGCACTCTTCCAGCAAGCTTAAAGAGCTACGCCATGCACCGCTACACCGCTCTATCGTTGTGGTCTTTGGCCAAGCGCTGCCAAAAGAGACCCCAGCCGATGTACTCAAACGGCGCATCTTTGAGCAGGCTACCCGCTCCTGGCAGCTCTCGATGGAGAACCTGCACACCCTGCCGGATGCCTGGATACGCAGCGTAAAACGCCGCCCAGGAAAGCTGACGCTCACGGACACGATCAGCCGCCCATTAAGTGCCGCTAAAGCCCTCACGGCGAGTATTCTGATGGCCAAGCGCATCCGCAAGCAGAGCAAAGCGCAAAACATCGGCTTGTTACTGCCTACCAGTAGCGCGGGGGTACTCGCCAATATGGCCACGCTGCTGGCGGGAAAAACGGTGGTCAACCTTAACTACACCGCCAGCGGCGATGCGTTGGCTTCGGCCCTCTCGCAAGCCGGGATAGATACCGTTCTCACGTCTACGCGTTTCGTGGAAAAACTTAACGCCCGTGGGCTTGATGTATCGGCGTTACTTGCCAACCAAAACGTTGTTTACCTGGAAACACTACAAGCCTCCATGGGCCGGGCTGAACGCTTAGGCACATGGCTTAGCGTCCGCTTGCTGCCGACCTGGCTGCTGCGCCTCTGCTACTGCCGAGCACATAATGCAGAGGCCACCGCCGCCATCCTGTTTTCCAGCGGCAGCGAAGGGCAGCCAAAAGGCGTGATGTTAAGCCATCGCAACCTAATGGCGAACGTTAAGCAAACATCCGACGCGCTGAATACCGAGCATAACGACGTCATGATGGGCTCGCTTCCGCTGTTTCATGCATTCGGCCTCACGGTTACTCAGTTCTTACCGTTAATTGAGGGCTTACCCCTGGTGTGCCACCCCGACCCGACCGATGCGGCAGGTATTGCAAAAGCGGTTGCCAAGCACCGGGCAACCATTATGTGTGGCACGTCGACGTTCCTGCGCTTGTTCACTCGCAGCTCCAACGTTCATCCGCTCATGCTGGATAGCATCAGAGTGGTGGTCGCCGGGGCGGAAAAGGTCGACGACAGCGTACGCAGCGCGTTCCAGCTTAAATTTCATAAGCTGATTTATGAAGGATACGGCGCAACCGAAACCTCGCCGGTAGCGGCGGTTAATCTTCCCGATACGTTGGATGTAAACTATCTGCAAGTGCAGCGGGGGGCCAAGATAGGCACGGTTGGCATGCCGCTACCCGGCACGAGTTTCAAAATTGCTGACCCGGAGAGTTATGAAGAGCTTTCCACTGACGAAGCAGGCATGATTTTGATTAGCGGGCCGCAGGTCATGCAGGGCTACCTGAACGATGCTGAACGTACCGCCAAGGTGGTGTGCAATCTCGACGACCAGCGCTGGTATATCACCGGAGACAAGGGTTATCTGGATGAAGATGGTTTTCTGACCATTGTGGATCGCTACTCACGCTTCGCTAAAATTGGCGGTGAGATGATTGGCCTCGGCGCGGTGGAGCAGGCTATTAACGCCACGCTTGCCGACCCCGATACCGCCATCATGGCGGTCAACATACCGGATGCTAATAAGGGCGAGCGTATTGTCTTACTCTCGGAAACCCCGCTGGATGCACAGGCTGTCAGAACGGCCCTACGCGGCCAGGGTCTCTCATCGCTAATGATTCCCAGCCACTGGCTCACCGTTGATCAATTACCGCAACTGGGTTCCGGCAAGCCCGATATTGCCGGCGCCAAACACCTGGCGCAGGAACAACTAGCCAAAAACGAGCAGTTCTCACGGCATTAATCCAATAGCGAGTAATGGTCCCTTTACTGGAATAAACCGGCGGTGTCTGGACGAACCGCCTGATTTCAGAGACCCAATTACCCGTGGGGAAAAGCGCTTTTTTATCCGAGCCAGTGATTTTTTACTTATAGCATCCAGAACAAATGTGTATTAAGTTAAGCTAATAGTCCTATGGAATTACTGCTTCGTAAAGGCTCCTACCCACTAAAAGAGGAATGCTTTATGTCCAACCCAGCCATCAATATTTACAAGCAACGTCGTACTCAATACGCTATTGGTAAAAACATTTCCATCGGTCAAACCGACGCCACTTCCCTGATCAAGGAAGCGGTGAAACTGGCCCCCACTGCCTTCAATTCCCAAAGCTCGCGCGCAGTAATTCTGTTCAACGAGCAGCACGACAAGTTCTGGCAACTGGTGATGGATACGCTGCGTGCCATCGTGCCTGCTGAGTCCTTTGCGCCGACTGAGCAAAAGATCAATAGCTTTTCCGCTGGCGCGGGCACCGTACTGTTTTTTGAAGATCAGGACGTTGTCAAAGGATTGCAGGAGAAGTTTCCATCTTACGCCGACAACTTCCCTGCCTGGTCAGAACACGCCACGGGCATCGCCCAGTTTGCCGTTTGGACCGCCCTTGCCGAGGCCGATATCGGCGCCAGCCTGCAGCACTATAACCCGATTATCGACGACGCCGTATTTGAAACCTGGGACCTGCCAGCTTCCTGGAAACTGCGTGCGCAAATGCCCTTCGGCTCTCATGAGGCGCCGTTAGGCGAGAAGACATTTATGGATGACGAAGAACGTTTCCGCATCTTCGCTTAAGTAGCGACACCTTAGGGTTTGTACGAAAAGTCGCTGAGCGAAGGCCAGACAAGGCAAAAATCAGCGAAAAAAACGGACCGAGCTCGCGCACGAGTTTACATGTGTAAATGAGTATTTTGATCGGACTCGCGCACGAGCTGATTTTTAACGCCGTATGGTCGAGCGCAAGCAGTTTTCGTACAAAGCCTAACGTCTCACTGCATAGAAATATGCTAACGCCCGCCCGCTGGTTTACCCAAAACCGCGGGTGGTGGCGTTTTAAAAGCGGGCTTTTTCCGGCGACAAAGACGGTCGGAAAAGGCCCATCTCCTGAAGGTCCATATCTGGCTCCCCATTCTCACAAGGTTACTCTTCCTTACGCAGCTCAGAGTCTGTGGCTGGCTTTTCACTGCTTGTCCCCATAATTGTTTTGTGGGGCTTGGTGCCTTCTGCGCGAGCGACGTCCTGATGGCTAATCACCATAACGTCTCTTGGCCACCAATCGGGATGATCTTCACGTATAAAGGTCAGCAGCTTTTCCCGAATATTCATTTCAGCGGTCCAGCCCGCCATGGGATCAGAAGCCACAAAGTAGCAGGTAATCACCAGCGTTGTCGCCGTTTGCCCCGTCGCGTAGCACAGAAGTTTATGATGCTCGATGACACTATCTTCCATCTCGGCATACTCTAGAAACTTTTTGCGCAATAACGCAATATCGGTGCTTAGATGCAGAATCAGCTCCATACTGCGGTACATTTTCGCGCTCTTGACCGACAGATTCTGGAAAGGCTTGGAGACAAAGTACGTTACCGGAACAACGATTCGCCGGTCGTCCCACACCCGTAGACGAATAAAGGTATAGAAAATACCTTCCACATAGCACCACTCATCTTCAAAAATCACCAAATCGCCGATACGAATCGGCTTGGCAAGCGATAACTGCATCGATGAAAGAATATTGCCCAGCACGGCCTGCCCGGCGATACCCACCAGCACCGCCAACACACTGGCCGAGGCCAGCAATGAAAGACCAAGCGTCTCAAAGAGCTGGATCTGACTTAACACGTAGATGGTCACCGCCGACACCATCACCAATATCACGGCCCGACGCACCGCATAGAGCGTGGTGAGAAGCCTACGTTCATCCTTTGGTTTGGTGTCGTCGATTTCCCCCACTAGCCGCCGGGCCATGCGCAGCATGATTGTGTCCACCAAACGCAGCGCAATCGTGCCGACTCCCCACGCCATAACAGTAATCAACAGAACACGGAATGTGGTCATTGCCACTGCAGAGAAAGAGACGACATACTCAAGCAGCATCTGCGTGACAAGCGACATGGCGATGAGCGACACCGGCCCCTTGATACGCGCGGCAAAAATACTGAGCGCGCCAGAAGGTAGCCATCGGGCCATCAGGCCCACAAAGGTGTAGATGCCCCAGCCTAGCAGTACAATTAATACAAGAAAGGCGGGAACGGCAATCCACTCCCATACCATTAGAAAGCCGAACGTGGTTTTAAATCGGTCGGGTATATACTCCTCCACCATGGAGGGGCCATACTCATCGTAGAGTAAAGGGATTGAGGTAACGCTTCCCGGCATGATCAGCCAGATGGGGTCTTCGTCTTCTACTCGGTATCGCCCCAGGCGAATGTCGTAGGCTTCACCATCGGCTTGCAGTGAGGCCAACTCAATATCCCGTCGCGGATTACCAGCGAGCGGGTTTTCGCCCGTAATGTCTTCAATAACGGCATCCTGGCGGCCTGAAAGGTTCGACGCACTCAGCCACTCGCCGCGCCGGAATACCTCGGCTAACTGCCTGGCCAGCACATGTCCACGCTCCTGCTGCTCTTCTGGTGACAGTTCGGCAAGATTCAGTACGTGGGCGGCCCCCTGATAGTCCTCCTCCTCAGTCAGCTCAAGAAAACTCCGAATCGCCTCCCTCGGCGACATACGGTTAATCTCGTCGGGCGCTTCACCCAGCCCTACATTCAGTTCATCCGTGGTAAACCACTGTGTAGCTTCTTCGCCTTCTTCGCCCTGAATTTGCGCGGCACAGAGGTTAGAAAACGCGAATACAATTACCAGTACCACCCATGTAGGCCACGAGCCATGTGCTTTCATAAGCCCCATATTCACTTGGGAGTCAAAAGTTCTGCACTAACATCCAGCGTTACTGGACTATCCATGTCAGTGAAGGTGAAAAATCAAGTACAGCCTACCTTTAGGTAGGACGCAAGGCGAAGTCATAAACAGCAATATTAATACGGCCCACCGACTCACGCATAAAGAGTCGGCCTGTTATGCCTACGCGTAAGGCCTTACAACAAAGCTGCATAGCGTCGCTTAGGTTGGGTGAAAAGCAGCGTGACCAGCATCATATTAGCGACTTGCAAAGCATCTAACCTCACGATAGCTTAATCTAACGAGGCCGATAAAACGCTTCCCAAAACGGCTTTGGATAAGCAGCGTGTTAATCAAAAAAAGAGCGGAAACCGAATAAAACACAGCAGGGGAACCTTTAGATGCGTCGATTGCGGTCATTTTCAGCCATTATAGGTCTTATCGCAGCAGGCCTTGCCTTGCCCATCAACGCTGATGACATTAATGAGGAGACTTGGCGCTTTCAGCTTACCCCCTATGTCTGGATGGCCGGATTGGCAGGCGATGTGCGCCCGCTTGAAAATGCCCCTACCGTTAGTACTTCACGCTCTTTCAGCAGCATTTTGGATGACCTGGATGGCGCCTTTTTCATGACCGGCACCGCACGCCAGGACCGCTGGGTACTTTTTGGCGATATTTCCTGGGCCTCCCTTAGCCAGGCAAGCACGCTACCCTTCGGCATTGTCGCGAATAGCAAGCTACGCCAGCGCTTTATAACGGCCGCTGCGGGTTATCAAGTGATGACGACCCCGACACAGCAGCTTGACCTACTGGCAGGCGCACGTACCTGGCAAATTGATACTGATATCAATATTCCTGCGCTGGGCATTGATGTAGCCAAAACCAAACAGTGGGTAGACCCTATTGTGGCGGCACGCCTGCGATCACACTGGGCGCCCAACTGGTCCACACTGCTTCATGCGGATATAGGCGGCCTGGAGATGTCTAAAAAGAACACCTGGCAAGTTGTCGCTACACTCAACTACCAGTTCAGCGATACGTTTTATCTTTCAGGCGGCTATCGCCATTTATCGGTTAAACGCGATGAAACAGACTCACTCATCGATATCGAAATGGGCGGACCTCTCGCCGGTATTACGTGGCGCTTTTAGTTAACCCAAGGGCACGATGCTTATGAGGTTACTGGGTAAATTGACTCAAGAAGCACAAGATCGCTAATCCAGCAATGCGCTTAGCCGAACAGGCGCGTCAGGTGCTGGGCATAAGCGGCCATATCACGTGCAACGTCTGGCGCCTTGATTACATCGTTGGCGATAAACGTAGGCAGCGCTTCCAGGCCAATAAATTCCTGAGACTTATGGAACGGGAAGTAAACGCCATCGACACCGCGCCCTTCAAAGAAGTTATCTGCCTCATCAAAGGCGGCCAGCGGCGCATTCCAGGTGAGCGACAGCATATAGCGCCGCCCTTGCAGCAAGCCGCCACTGCCGTACTGCCTGGTGGGGTCCTGGCGCGAGCGGCCGTCGCTGGCATAAAGCGAGCCATGCCCGGCGGTGAAGACTTCATCAATGTAGCGTTTAACGCTCCAGGGCGCGCCCATCCACCAACCCGGCATCTGATAGACGATAATGTCCGCCCAGAGGAATTTTTCCACCTCGGCCTCTGCTTCGTAACCCTGTTCAATTACCGTCTCGCGAACTTCATGGCCTAACTCAGCGAGCGTACGCCATGCGACATCATGCAGCGTATTATTGAGTTCACCGCCAGAATGTGCGAACGGCTTGCCGCCATTGATTAACAGAATCTTCATCGTTAAAACCTCTTGCCCAATAGATAATTGGCCTGCTGATAGGCGACAACCCTACCAACATGGCTTGAATGCCGCTGATTATGAGGTGCTTAAAAGCATGGAAAAACCCGTCCACGGGCAAGAGACTTTTGATATAAAATCAACAACGACATTTAACCTGGACAGGCAAGAGCAACGCTTATGAAAACCACGCTTGAAGAGCAGCAAGCATTTATCACCGTGGTGGACAGCGGTTCGATCACCGGCGCCGCCGAACGGCTGGGCATTACGGTATCGGGCGTCAGCCGAGCGCTTAACCGCTTGGAGCGCAAGCTTGGCGCCACCCTGCTACGCCGAACCACCCGCCGCCTGGAGCTAACGGAAGAGGGAGAAACGTTTTTACAACACTGCCGCCGCATACTAACGGCGGTAGAAGCCGCAGAAGAGTCCGTTCAGAATCACCACGGCCAACCTCAAGGGCGGCTACGGGTGAACGCCGCGCCCAGCTTTATGCAGTTTGTCATTGTGCCGGTACTTGGTGAGTTTCGTGCCCGCTACCCCGGCATTACGCTACAGCTGGATACCCACGACCGTTTTGTTGACCTGCTGGAACAGCGTGTGGACCTCGCCATTCGTATCGGGGAGTTGGACGACTCTTCGTTACATGCCCGGCGCCTGGGTCATAGCCCGCTTCGCCTCTTGGCAAGCCCCGCTTACCTTGAGCGCGCGGGCACTCCTCAAGGTATTGAAGATCTTAAGCACCACAGCCTGCTCGGCTTCAACCAGCTTGAACACCTTAACCACTGGCCGCTGCGCCGTGCCGATGGTAAGTGCTTACACATTACGCCCGCCCTCTCCGCCTCCAGCGGCAGCACGCTGATAGAGCTAGCGCTTAAAGGTGAAGGGATCGTCTGCCTTGCCGACTTCATGACCATCAAGCCCCGCAAGGCGGGCACACTTGTCGATGTGCTCCCCAGTCATACCGAACGTCAAATGCAGGCCGTCAATGCTGTTTACTACCGCCAAGCCACACTTTCACAGCGCGCCCGGCTGTTTATGGACTTTCTGGCTGAACGCCTGCCGGGGGAGTATTTGCAGAGTTAAAGCGGCAAATAGTGAATCAAGGGTTCTGGAACAAGATATTCACTATTCTGAACCTGACGCTCTACACTCTCGTTACGAATGACGTTTATTTTGAAACGCAGCGGCCAAAATGCCGGTGGGCATAGCAATAAGGCCGATACCGGCCACGGCGCCTATAACGCGAAGCCCCGGCCTGTGCCGGGGCTTGTCAAATACCTGCGTTAACGGCGTTACGCTTAGGACTCTACGTGGAATGCCATGGTAGCGTTGACGGCCTTTTTCCAGCCGGCATAAAGTTCATCGCGTTTTTCATCTTTCATCTGCGGCTCAAAGCGCCGTTCCAATGCCCACTGTGCAACGATTTCATCTCGCGACTTCCAGAAGCCAACGGCGAGGCCAGCAAGATACGCCGCGCCAAGTGCAGTGGTTTCGTTTATTTCGCAGCGTAGAACATCCACTCCCAGTATGTCGGCCTGGAACTGAGCAAGGAAATCGTTGGAGATCGCCCCACCGTCGGTGCGAAGCTCGGTTAGCGCAATGTCGGCATCCGCCTGCATGGCTTTGAGAACATCGGTGCTTTGATAGGCAAGTGATTCGACCGCCGCGCGCACAAAGTGCTCTTTTTGAGTCCCCCGGGAGAGCCCAAACATGGCGCCGCGTACGTTAGAGTTCCAGTAAGGCGCACCCAGCCCGGTAAAGGCGGGCACCATATAAACGCCGTCATTATCCTTAGCGCGCGTGGCGTACGCTTCGGAATCAGACGCTTTGCCCAGCATTCTCAGGCCATCACGCAACCACTGAATCACCGAGCCCGCCACAAATACGCTACCTTCAAGGGCGTATTCCAGCGTGCCATCCACTTCCCACGCAACGGTGGTAAGCAGGCCATTTTTAGAAGGCGTGGCTTGGGTGCCCGTGTTCATTAGCGTAAAGCAGCCCGTGCCATAGGTGTTTTTCGCCATACCCGGCTCGAAACAGGCCTGGCCGAACAGCGCGGCGTTCTGGTCGCCAGCGATACCGGCAATCGGCACTTCCTGGCCCATCAGGAATTTAGGCAGCACGTTGCCGTAAACTTCACTGCTGGACTTAACGTCTGGCAGCATCGACTCAGGTACGCCAAACAGTGCCAGTAGCTCCGGGTCCCACTTCCGGTCACGGATGTTAAACAACATCGTGCGTGATGCGTTGCTGACATCGGTCGCATGCACAGCGCCGCCGGTCAGGTTCCACACCAGCCAGGAATCAATGGTGCCGAACAGCAAATCGCCCTTTTCCGCTTTTTCCTTAACGCCCGCCACGTTGTCGAAAATCCACTTCAATTTGGTGGCGGAGAAGTAAGCATCAATGACCAGCCCGGTTTTATCGCGAATCATATCGGCATGGCCCGCTTCGCGCAGCTCATCGCATATCTCGGCGGAATGACGCGACTGCCAGACGATGGCGTTATGTACCGCCTGCCCGGTATTTTTATCCCATACCACGGTGGTTTCACGCTGGTTGGTAATACCGATAGAGGCAACTTCGGAGACATCAACGCCGCTGTTGTTAATCACCTCGGTCAAGGTGGTCAGCACGCTGGTCATGATTTCGCGAGGGCAGTGTTCGACCCAACCCGGGCGCGTAAAAATCTGCTCAAACTCATGCTGGGCTACGCTGACAACCCGGCCTTCATGGTCAAACAGTATCGTCCGCGTGCTGGTGGTGCCTTGGTCAATAGCGAGAACGTAGTTTTTCTGGCTCATGAAATGCCTCTCAAGCGTTGACGTTAAATGATTGTTTTAAAAAGGATCAAGTCAGCAGACTGACTTAATAAACATACGCGGCAAGCCCGGCAAGGACACTGCCGATAAGGGGTCCTAAAATAGGGACCCAAGCGTAAGACCAGTTGTTCGCCCCCTTGTGCTTAATGGGGAGTAATGCGTGGGCAATGCGTGGCCCCAAGTCCCGAGCGGGGTTGATCGCATAGCCTGTAGGCCCA
Source organism: Halomonas sp. 111 (assembly GCF_052379685.1). Lineage (NCBI taxonomy): Bacteria > Pseudomonadati > Pseudomonadota > Gammaproteobacteria > Oceanospirillales > Halomonadaceae > Halomonas > Halomonas sp. 111. The sequence goes on along the minus strand of NZ_JBQSYV010000019.1, from coordinate 35,128 downwards.
CCCAGCGAAGCACCAATGGATACTACCAGCAATGCCACCGCCAACGGGCCAAGCCCAGAAGGCGTATGACCAAACATGATAATGACGAACACCAGCACAAAGGTACCGATGATTTCGGTGACCAGGTTCCACCCGTAGGCAGGAATAGCCGGGCCTGTAGAGAACGTCGCCAGTATGCTTGACGCGTCTTCGGTCGCGTCGTAATGCTTTTTATAGGCCAGATAGCAAACGGTGGCACCCAACCAGGCACCGATGAGTTCAGCCGCAAAGTAGGCCGCAGTGGTCATAGCGTTAATAGGGATGCCGGGGGCGTATTCCGTCGCCGGGCCGACGAGCAATCCAAGCGTAACGGCGGGATTGATATGTGCCCCAGTATCATAGGCGACATAAACCGCGCAAAAGACCGCGAGCCCCCAACCAAAGAAGATAACGATGCCATCGCTGCCATTCCCGTTGGTTTTGTTCAGCAGCACGTTAGCGACTACGCCACACCCCAAGAGCGTCAATATGGCCGTACCCACTATTTCGTATAGAAAAATTGTTTCAAGCATCGTAACCAGCTAGTCCATGTGAACGGTTCGCTCTGTTTAGAGCGATCGAATGTTCTTTTTAGAAAATATCGCTTTCCTTTTTTCATCCTATAGGGGGTATTGAAAAAAACAATACAAAAAAACAACTCTCTTCCGAATATCCAACTATTCTGTTGATTAATATAATTTTTTAAGTCAGTAGACATTAGTTTAACCCCCCTTTCCTTATGATAATTAATCATTTCCTGTTCACAAAAAACATCCTCACGTCAAATAACGAACATGATTTTTTCGATAGTTACCGCAGCGCTCATCCTCTGCGCTTATTTTATTAACCGAAAAACATGGCAATTTTTGGGGTAGCAAAACGTGGCCTATACTCACGTTGTCAGCTATCCAGCTGGCTATCGTAAGCCCGTATAGAGAGCGGGTTTGACCACGTTTTTTGGGGTCACTTATCAAGGAGGGCGTATCATGAGGAGGTCTACAACGACGACCTATCCAGGCGGCATCTATCCGCTTCATGCCGTATTACTGGTGAGCATTTTTCCACTTTTTCTTGGCGCCGCGTTAAGCGATTACGCCTACTCGAAAAGCCTTCATATTCAATGGGGCACATTTTCTTCCTGGTTAATTGCTGGCGGGCTTGTTTTCGCAGGCTTGGCGTTTCTATGCGCAATTATCGGTCTGTTTCGTGCCGAACATCGTCGCGGGCTTGTTCTGGTTTACCCAGCACTCTTGCTGGTCATCTGGATACTTGGCTTTATCAATGCCCTGGTACATGCCCGCGATGTCTGGGCCATGATGCCCACTGGCTTTATTCTTTCGATCATCGTTACCGTATTGAGCGTCGCAGCGATTTGGATCGGTTTTTCTCGGCCCACTGTCGGAGCAACGTCATGAAACATTTCATCCTGCGTTACACAACGCCGCTGGCATTGATACTGGCTGCCAGCGGCGCGAATGCCTTTGATGTAGAACAGCCCTTTGGCCCCAACCCAACACTCCCCGAGCCACAGCGCGGGCTGTTGCCCGACATGACCGTCCCCGAGCCCGCCGAATGGGGCGACCGGCTACCGACGGTACCTGAGGGCTACACCATCACCAGGATTGCTTCTGATCTTAAGGTGCCCCGGCAAACCATCATGCTGCCCAATGGCGATATTCTGGTGGCGGAAGGTAGCGGCGGTAATGCACCGGCATTAAAGCCCAAGGATGTGATCGCTGGGTATATCAAGGACCAAGGCAACACCGCTGTAGAGGGCGGCGACCGCTTAACCCTGCTACGCGATGACAATGGCGACGGCAGCTACGAACAGATGATTTTCGCCCAAGACCTTAACGCGCCTTATGGGCTGGCTCTGATAGGCAACAACCTCTATGTGGCCAACCAGGATGCGCTGGTGCGCTTTGATTATGACGAGGGCCAAACAGAGGCCAGCGGGCCGCCAGAGGTCATTGCGCAACTGCCCTCAGCGATCAATCACCACTGGACCAAGGCGATGACCGCCAGCGCCGATGGGCAGTTTGTTTATGTCGGTATCGGCTCGAACAGCAATATTACCGAGCGGGGCATGGAGGCGGAGGTTAATCGCGCCGAAGTGTGGGAGATCAATGTCGACACGGGCGCGCACCGCCCCTATGCCACCGGCCTGCGCAACCCCTCAGCGCTAGCCACCCAACCCGATACCGGCACGCTTTGGGCAGCGGTTAACGAACGTGACGAACTCGGTCCGGACCTGGTACCTGATTATATTACCTCGGTTCAGGAAGGCGGTTTTTATGGCTGGCCTTACAGCTACTGGGGACAGCATGTTGACCCTCGCGTACGCCCGGAAGATCCTGAAAAAGTGGCATCCGCTATTGCACCGGACTACAGCCTTGGCTCTCACGTAGCCCCGCTTGGCCTGGCTTTTTCTACGCCCGCCATGGGCGAAGAGTACGCCGAGGGCGTTTTTGTAGGTGAGCACGGCAGTTGGAACCGCGCGGACCCGGTTGGCTACAAGGTAAGCTTCATCCCCTTTAGCAACGGCCAACTTGCTGACAGCGACCCGATTGATTTTGCCAGTGGGTTTCTTACCGATGATGGCAGAGCACTTGGCCGCCCGGTCGGTGTCACTATTGATCCGGATGGCGCGCTTATTATTGCCGATGACCTGACCAATGCGATTTGGCGGGTTACGCCGGATAATCCGCCCGCCCCACCGGAGCAGGAGCCTGAAGCAAACGCTTCTGAGCCAGAGGAGCCCGAGCCAACATCCACCGAACCACCCGAGCAGCCATCAACGCCCCAAGAGGCTGACTAACCACCAAGCGACGGGTAGGTACTCCCTGCCCGTCGCTGCTTCATCACGCTGTCTCAAACGGTGAATGTTTAAAACCCCAGCAAGCGCTTACGCACGGGGCGAATAGCCACCAAAGCCAGCACTGCCAGCGCCAACCACTCCAGCCAAACAGGCAGTAGTTCCTGAACCTCGCTTGCCTGATCGACCACGTTCCAGCCCGTCACTCCCAGCACGCTATCTACTGTCCAACCTACGAGCACAGTAACGACAAGCACGCTGGCGAGATAAACCGCCAACGCGGCATTGCCTAGTTCGCGACGCAATATCGCTAACGTCGCCAGACTGGTGATCGGCCCTGCCAGCAGGAAAACCAGCGCCATACCCGGTGAAATCCCCGCTAACAGCAGCCCAGCGGCAACCGGCGTGGCCGCTGCCGCACAAATGTAGAGTGGGATGCCCACCACGGCCATCAGCGCAAGCGCCAGCAGCCCACCTGAGTAATGGGCCAGCGTATCAGGCGGCACCAGCGTTACCAGTACGCCCGCCAGCAACAGCCCGGCAAACACCCACGCGCTGATATCATCCAACAGATCACTAAACGCATAACGCAGCCCGGCCTTCAAACCTCTGGGCTCGTCATCTTTCGCGGTGGGCGTATGACAACCGGATGAAGCGCAGCAGCCGCCAGGCGTGGCAGGGGCGGGAGTTGCAGATTCACGCGTTAATCCGACAAGCAACCCGGTGACAATGGCCGTTACCAAGGCACCGATGACGCGCACGACGGCCATCAACGGGCCAAGCAGTACGCTAGTCAGTAGAATGGAATCAACGCCCACCCCCGGCGTGCTGATTAAAAAAGACGTCGTGGGCCCACGCCCCGCGCCACCACGATGCAAAGCAATAGCGGTAGGAATCGCACCACACGAACACAGTGGCAAGGGCATACCTATGACCGCCGCCCGAACAATACTGCCCACACCACGCCCTCCCATCCAGCGCTGCAGCACGTGCTCCGGCAACCATGCTTTAATTAGCCCAGCAATTACCAACCCCAACAGCAGCCACGGGGCCGCCGTTAACGCAATTTGCAATAGCTCTATAACCAGCGTCATGTCATCACCTGCTTGTCCACAGTGGGAATAGGGGCTAGCCTAAACCCTGTAATCGTTACAGGGTCAAGCCGATGAAAAACACGTATCGCATTGGTGAAGTGGCTACCCGCACAGGCTGCTCACCGGAAAGCATTCGTCATTACGAAAAACTCGGGTTACTGCCACCCGCTAAACGCAGCGAGCAAGGCTACCGGCATTACGATCAAGCAGCGCTTGCGCGTATCGGCTTTATTCGTCACGGCCGCAGCCTCGGTCTCGACCTACATAGCATTCAGGAATTACTGGCACTTTCAGACCACCCGGACACCGACTGTGGCGCGGCTGACGACATCGCCACTCGGCACCTTCAGCATCTGGAAGCGCGCATTGCCAAGTTGCAAGCGCTCGCTACTGAGCTACGCCAGGTAGTACAGCAATGCCGGGGTGGCAAAACCGCCGACTGCCAGATCATCCAAACGCTATACGACCACACGCTTGCCTGCAGCGAACACGGCTGTGGATAAGATAAATAGAGGCGACGATGCGTAGAAGCGTGGCGAGGCGCCCTCTTCCTCAAGTAGCTATCGACTACAATGGTGTTAGCGCATCGTAAAAAGGACTTTTAAATGATCGAATCACGCGAAGAGCTAGAAGCCATCAGAAAAACCTGCCACTCAATGGTGACAAGAAGCTCGGGGCTCTCTGCTGGCACAGCGATCATCCCCATTCCCGGCGTGGATATCGGGTCAGACGTTGCCATATTGCTAAGGCTCATTCCTAAAATAAACGATAAATTCGGCTTAACGCCCGAGCAAATTGAAGGTCTGGATACCGAATCAAAAGTGATGGTGATGACCGCTATTTCCAATGTCGGCAGCAAGATGGCCGGGAAGTACATCACCAAAAAACTGGTGGTATCGCTGCTTCAAAAGATGGGCGTCAAAGTAGCCGCCACCGGTGTGGCTAAATATGTACCCTTTGTCGGCAGCGCCGTGGCGGGGGGCATCAGCTTTACGGCGATGAAGTATATGGGCAATAGCCATGTTGAGGATTGCTATAAAATTGCGCTGGCTGCACTGGAGAATAACCAAACAGACTTACAGCCAGTAACGGGTTCGATAGAACCCAAATAGAGCATACTAGCGAAAGGTGCTGGCTTGCTGCGCTTTGCATTATTGTATCTTCAGCATTGTCTAACAGGTTATCATCTCAAACAATAAACGTTCTCATGATCATTTACATATGAGAACTGTTTTTATATGATCCCTCTGTATTAACTGATAATACTAACGAGCAAGCGCCCATAGGCGCGATGCAAGGGATTATATGAAAACGCCTTTACTCCATGCCTTAAACACGACACGCTTCGCTGGCTCTATCTCCAGGCCCACCCAACTCTTCACTAAAAGCGCACTATCCTTTCGAGGAGCCACCTTTACCACTCTTCTGTCTACATCGCTGCTAGCTTCAACAGGTGTTGTGGCGCAAACCACTGACGCCGCTAGCTCAGAAGCGCTGGAAACCGTGACGGTCACGGGCGAAAATCTTTATGACAACGTTGGCTATACGCGCCGCACCACCAGCGCGGGTACCGGTTTAACACTAAGCCAAAAAGAGCTGCCACAAGCCATCAGCATCGTCACTGAACAACGAATGCAGGACCAAAACCTGGATACCGTCGAGGCGGTATTAAGTAACGTCACGGGTATTTCAACGCGTAATGTCGATAGTGACCGTGTCGGCTTTTCCTCCCGTGGTTTTCGTATTAACAGCTTTCAGTACGACGGCATCCCTACGCTAAACACGGACAACCGTTGGTATTTTGGCGAAGGTCGGCTCAATACGGCTATTTATGACCGCGTTGAAGTAATACGTGGCGCCAACGGGCTGGTTAGTGGATCGGGCAACCCAGGCGCTTCGGTTAATTTTGTGCGCAAGCATGCTGAGAGCCGGGAATTTACTGGCTCCGTTTCTGGCACGCTGGGCAGTTGGGATAAACGCGGTAGCACTGTTGACATAACCACACCGCTAACCGCCTCGGGCAATGTGCGGGCGCGCTTTATCGGCGGTTATGAAGAAGGGGGCGCCCACCTTGACCGTCAGGATAAGCGAAGTACGTTCGGCTACGGCGTTATTGATGCAGACGTAACCGACGCCACCACGCTTTCGTTGGGCTTTGATTACCAGGACAGCCACACCTCTTCACCCACATGGGGCGGTCTACCGCTGTGGTTCAGCGACGGCACGCCAACCAATTACTCACGCTCGTTCAGCGTGGCGCCGGATTGGTCCTACTACGACTTCAAATCTGAAAAAGTCTTCGCGGAAATCAACCATCGGTTTGCTAATGACTGGCAGGCTCGTGTAGTGGGCACCCACGAAAAAACCGATATGGATGGCAAGCTGGCGTATCCCTACGTGGAAGGAATGCTGCCAGACCAAATGGATGGCAGTGGCGTCGGCTTCTATACCGGATGGAACAAGGGGCATCGGAAAGTTAACTCTGTAGATGCCCAGGTCAGCGGGCCATTCGAGCTATTGGGACGCGAACACGAACTGGTCGTAGGCGGTAGCTACAGCGACCAGAAGAACAACTACGAAAACAGCTTCATTGATGGTCTCTTCACGGTTGATGACTTCAACAACTGGGGTGGCTCGGCACCTAACGAGGGCTGGTCCGAATTTACCCCTTCTGAAGCATCAAGCACTCGTCAGAAAGCCGTCTATACCGCTTCACGCTTCTCACTTGCTGATCCGTTAACGCTGATTCTCGGCGCACGCTATACCGAATGGGATGGAATGACGCTATTCCGTAGCCTGGATAGCCAGAGCAAGCACGAAGTAACACCTTACGGTGGAATCGTATACGACCTCAACGATACCTATTCAGCCTTTGCCAGCTACACCGAGATTTTCGAGCCGCAAAACTACCGCGATGCGAGTGGCGCCTACCTGGACCCGGTGGTAGGCAAAAACTATGAGACCGGCCTCAAGGCGGCCTGGCTTAATGGCCTAGTTAACGGCTCTTTCTCAGTCTTCCGAATAGAGCAAGACAACGTTGCCACGGCAGACCCGGGGCTTCCTGGGCAAACCGAGACGTACTACTCCGCCGCTAGCGGCGTAGTGAGTGAGGGCTTTGAAGTGGAACTAAGTGGTGCGGTCACTGATGATCTTGATATGACGATCGGCTACTCCCACTTCACCGCGAAAGCCAAAGAAGGCACGTTCAATACCAATCAGCCACGCTCGCTGTTCAATCTTTTTGCCAGCTATAACGTGCCACAAAAGCGTGAGCTAACGATTGGCGGCGGCGTTAACTGGCAGAGCAGCCTGTTGGCTAGCGACCTCACCACCCCGGCCGGCATACCTACCGAGTATGAGCAAGGCAGCTATACGCTTGCCAATCTTTTTGGCCGCTACCAGTTCAATCAAGACCTATCACTTCAGGTCAACATCAAGAACCTGTTCGACGAAAAGTACTACAGCAATGTCGGTGGCTACGGCGTCTATGGCGAACCAGCCAGCATCTCCTCGACGCTGCGCTATTCGTTCTAATGCATAGGCGTTAGCGATGATGGCGTCGCCTTGATACCACCGCCTCCATTCGGCACTTACCCAAATGGAGGCGATTGCATAATTGAACCGGAGAGCATAATGACCTGGCTACGTAGCAGTAAAGCACTAAGCCTTGCGGCCGTTGCAACGCTTACTTTAGGGTCAACCCTCGCGGGTGCCCAAGAGTACCCGCTAGAAATCGAACACGCCCTTGGCACCACCATCCTTCAGGAAAAACCCAAACGGATCGCCGCCGTGGCGTGGGCGAACCACGAGGTGCCGCTGGCGTTAGGCGTTGTACCGGTCGGCTTTGCTGCCGCCAACTTTGGCGATACCAACGGCAACGGTTTGCTGCCTTGGGTGGAAGCCAGGCTTGAAGAACTTGAAGTAGCGCCCCCCGCCCTGTTCGATGAAGGTGATGGCATTGATTTTGAGGCCGTTGCGGCCAGCCAGCCTGATGTAATCCTTGCGGCCTATTCAGGGCTTAGCCAAGCGGACTACACCACCTTGAGCCAAATTGCCCCCGTCATCGGTTACTCCGAAGGCCCGTGGGCGACAGACTGGCGCGATATGATTCTTCTCAATAGCGCTGGCATGGGCATGACCGACGAAGGCCAGGCACTGATTGAACGCCTTGAACGCCAAATTGCTGAAACTGCCCAGGCGCATGCCGAACTAGAGGGCAAAACAGCCATGTTCGTGACGCACCTCGACCCCACCAACCTGGGGCGCATCTCTTTCTACACCGATAACGATGCGCGAGTGCGATTCTTCCATGACTTGGGGCTGGTCTCGCCAGCGATCGTTCAAGCCAACTCGGCACCGGGCACGTTTTCAGGCGAAATCAGCGCTGAGCTAATCGACCAACTGGCAGACGTGGATATTCTGGTCACCTACGGCGGACAAGCACTGATTGAACAGCTCGAAGCCCATCCGTTGACCTCTCGGCTGCCCGTCGTTGAAAACGGCGCCATTGTGCTGCTCGACAATAGTCCGCTGGGTACGGCGGCCAATCCGACACCCATGTCGATTTCATGGTTATTAGACGATTATGCTGACCTGCTCTCAGAAGCCGCACGCCACGCAGAGTAACGTTGTTACTGCGCCCGCCGCTAGCGTTACCCGGCAGCGTAACAAGCGAGGCACGCGCCTTGCTGGAGGCCTACTGCTGCTGGCGCTGCTTGCGTTGGCGCTAACGCTTTCTGTAGCGTTTGGCGCCCGCACGGTGGGTTGGCCAGAGATAGTGGCGGCGCTAAGCGGGCAGGTAGAAACCATTGGTGATGCCGCCGTGGCGAGTCGCTTGCCGCGTACTCTACTGGCAGTGCTGGCAGGCGCCGCGCTCGCCGTTTCAGGGGGCGTTATGCAGGGGCTTACCCGCAATCCACTTGCCGACCCCGGCCTGTTAGGCGTTAACGCCGGCGCGGCGCTGGCCATTGTCATAGGAATCGCGTGGTTTGGGATGGATGAAACCACGACTTATATCTGGACGGCTATTCTGGGTGCCGGGCTTGCCGCCGTGGCGGTTTACACTATTGCCAGCCTGGCACGCGGGGGCGCTACACCGCTCAGGTTGGCGTTGGCCGGGGCCGCTACGACGGCGGCGCTAAGCTCGCTGGCGACGGCCGTTATACTGCCACGCGGCGATATTGCGGGGCTGGCGCAGTCGTGGCTGGTGGGCGGTATTGGCGGCGCCACGTACGACCAGATCATGCCCGTGCTGCCTTTTCTGCTCGCAGGTTTTGTGATCACTTTACTCGCCGCACGCAAGCTCAACCTGCTGGCACTGGGCGACGATGCCGCTGTGGGCCTGGGCGAAAAAGTCGCCATCGCCAGAGCCATGTCGGCGTTGGGCGCGGTACTGCTATGCGGTCCGATTACGGCTATCTGTGGCCCCATTGGCTTTGTCGGGCTGGTCGTGCCGCATGCCTGCCGCCTACTTGTCGGCGGTGACTACCGCTGGCTATTGCCGTTTTCCGCCCTGGGTGGCGCCGTGCTGTTAACGTTTTCAGATGTGGCGGGGCGGCTGGTAGCGCATCCTGCGGAGCTTGATGCGAGCATCGTTACCGCCTTTATCGGCGCCCCCGTGTTTATCTGGATCGTACGCAACCGCAAAGTAGGCGCGCTATGAACCCGCCCTCTTATAACGCTCCCCCTTCATCCCCCCCTCAACACCATGAACATCATCCTTATGGGCAGATGCGTCGGGCACACGCCAAGCGCCGGGGGCGGATACTTGCGGTATTGGCCGCCTGTTTACTGGCAGGCGTGTTATTAACCCTGATGCTGGGGCAGTCCTTCACGCCACTCACCACGGTGCTGCGCATTCTGGGTGGCGCTGAGGTGCCCGGGGCCAGTTTTACCGTGCGAGAATTACGCTTACCAAGGGCCGCGGTTGCGGTGCTGGCAGGCGCCTGCTTTGGGCTGGGCGGTATCGCCTTTCAAACCCTGCTGCGCAACCCGCTGGCAAGCCCCGATATTATCGGCATCAGCACCGGCGCGAGCACCGGCGCGGTGTTTGCCATTGTAGTGCTATCACTCAGCGGCACGGCGGTTTCAATCATTGCGATTGCGGCGGGGCTAGGCGTGGCGCTGTTAATCTACGGGCTCTCCTGGCAGCAAGGCGTAACCGGCGCTCGATTAATTCTCATCGGCATTGGCCTGGCCGCGATGCTACAGAGCGTTACGGCGTACCTTTTAATGCGTGCGCCCAGTTGGTCACTACAGGAAGCACTGCGCTGGATGGCGGGTAGCCTTAACGGTGTGCAGCTTGACCAGGCACTGCCGCTGTTTATCGCCCTGCTGCTGTTTGGCGGGCTGCTGTTAAGCCGCCACCGTGACTTGGAAACCCTGCGCATGGGGGACGATATAGCGGTGGGGCTAGGTGTTCGTTTAGCCCTCACGCGAATTACTGTGGTGATTACCGCCGTGGCACTTGTCGCCTTTGCCACTGCGGTAACCGGCCCGATTGCGTTTGTGGCGTTTCTTTCCGGCCCCATTGCGGCACGCCTGGTGGGGCGCAACGGCTCGCTGCTGATTCCTTCTGCGTTGGTAGGCGCGCTGCTGGTGCTTTTGGCAGACTACGCGGGCCAGTTTCTGCTACCTGCCCGCTATCCGGTCGGCATTGTGACCGGCGTATTAGGCGCCCCCTATCTCGTTTACCTGATTACTCGCGACAATAAAAGCAGAGGCACCCTATGAGCGCTTCGTCGCTTCTCGCCCAACACCTGACCGCAGGTTACGGCGAACGGACCATTCTTAATGACGTGAGCCTAACCGTTCAAGCGGGGCAAACAACCGCTATTGTGGGCGCTAACGCCTGTGGAAAATCGACGCTGTTGCGCGTGCTTTCGCGGCTCCTGACACCGGAGCAAGGCAACGTGTTGCTGGATGGTAACGCCATTCATAAGCTCCCCGCCCGCCGTCTGGCGCAACAGCTGGGGTTTCTGCCTCAGTCGCCTATCGCGCCGGAAGGCATCACTGTGCTGGAGCTGGTGAGCCGCGGCCGCCACCCGCATCAAGGGCTTTTCCAACGCTGGAGCGCTACCGATGAAGCCGCCGTGGCCGATGCTTTAAGCGCGACTCACATGGCCAACCTGGCCGACAGCGCCGTAGAAGAACTCTCCGGCGGGCAGCGCCAGCGGGCGTGGATCGCCATGGCCCTTGCTCAGCAAACTGATGTGTTGCTGCTGGATGAACCCACCACCTTTCTGGATATCAACCACCAGATCGAAGTGCTCGACCTGCTCACCGACTTAAACCAAACGCGCGGCACCACCATTGTAATGGTGCTTCACGAGCTGAACCTGGCCGCCCGTTACGCCGACAAGCTAGTCGCCATGGCGAACGGCAACATCTACGCCGTTGGCCCATCGGAAGACGTATTTACCGAACAGATGGTACGCGACGTATTTGGCCTGGAAAGCCGGGTCATCGACGACCCGGTCACGGGCAAGCCCATGATGATACCGCTGGGACGGCATGGGACGCGCAAGCGTAAGCACGCACCCACTGCCGATAGAGAGACACAGGCCGGTTAAATGGGGGAAAGAGGCTGCTCAATGGCACGCCCAACCTGTAGCACTTTGGCGTCATCAAGGGCTGCCCATAATCTGGACGCCTACGGGCAGCCCTTGATGATCCTTACCAAATGGCACCGTCAGCGCGGGTAGTCCGGTCACATTGGCGGGTGCGCATAAGCGCACATACGCTTCGGCGACACTCTCTTGACTGCCGTCTTCCCAATCAAACGTTTCCTGCTCCAAGCGTGCTGCTGTCTGAGGCACGGTGGGTGCCAGTAGAACGTCGATGTCTGAAAACAGAGAACTCCAGCGCTTAGCGATGAGGTCTCGGGCACGCTGCGCCTTCAGATAATCGCCTGCTGGCAGCAGTTGTCCGGCTTCGAGCAAGGTTCGTACATCATCACCGTATAGCGATGCTGATTGGCGTATGTCCTTGGCGTGTACGGTTGCTGCTTCGGCCACCATCAGGCCCCACTGAGTCGGAATAAGGTAGTCAGCCAGCGGAATATCCACCTCCACCAGCACGGCGCCCTGTTGTTCCAGATGCGCTGCCGCACGCCTAACAGCCGCGGCGACTGGCTCCGCAACGTGGTCAAAATAGTAGTTGCGTGGAATACCAACACGCAGCCCATGCACATTTGACTGTGCGTTGGTATCGAAAGAGGCAGGAGGAGTACGGCTAGCGGGGTCGCGCGCATCAAAGCCCATCACTGCCTGCAATAACAGGCCAACATCCTCTACCGTGCGTGCCATAGGGCCCGCATGATCGAGCGACCAGGCCAGGGGCATAGTGCCGTGGCGAGAGACCAAGCCATACGTAGGCTTGAACCCGACCAGCCCGCAAAGTGCTGCGGGCACCCGAATCGAGCCACCGGTATCGGTCCCCATGGCTGCCCAGGCGCCGCCGTAAGCAACCGCTGCGGCAGAGCCCCCACTGGAGCCCCCCGACGTGCGCTGTGGATCAAGCGGATTGCGCGTTTGAGGTGTGGTCAGGCCGAAAGCGAACTCATGCAAATGGGTCTTGCCCAAGAGTATGGCGCCGCCACGCAGCAAGGCATCCGTTACCGCGCTGTTGGCCTCGGCCAGGTGTCCGTCCCGAATACGGGAGCTGGCAGTGGTGGGTTGGCCAGCAACATCGAACAGGTCTTTCAGCGCGATAGGAATGCCATGCAGCGGCCCACGGTAACGGCCATGTTGAATGTCTCGCTCGGCCTCAAGTGCCTGCTGACGGGCGGCTTCTTCCCATACAGATACAAAAGCGTTGATCTCTGGCTCTCGCGCACCAATACGCGCCAAGGCCGCATCCAACAATTCTACTGGCGACAGTTCGCGTGCCGCGATGGCGGCACTGGCTTGGGCCAGTGTCAGGTTCAATGGATTTAGCATGGTTGGTTCCCCTGGCTAGCATCAAAGGCAAATGAAGGAGTGCATGATTCATCGATAGGTAATTCGTCAAGCCGGGCAATGACCGTGTGTATGTGATGCAGGACACCCGCCATCAGTGGCGCACGTTCAGAGTTCAGGGGCAGCCCCAGGCTGGTAGCCAGAGCCTGGGCTTCCTCGGCGGACATAGGAGAAACAGTTTGAACAGTCATGCTTGATTTCCTTTCTTCATTGAAGTGCGCGCTTGCATAAGCAGCAGGATAATGGCGAGCAAGGCCAGTGCAGTGATCACCGCACCATAGATATTGACCGCGGCCAGCAAGCCGGCCTTCTGAGCCAGGAAGCCGACAGCCATCGTGGGCACGCTATGGGCCAGATAACTTTCGATATAGAACACGCCCATCAGCGCGGCACGTTCATGGGGCTCAGCCAACGGTAGGACACTGCGTACAGCCCCGAGAAAGCTCGCGCCAAACCCAAACCCCGCAATGACCGACCCGGCCAACAACAAGACAGCGTTTCCCTGGTTAGCCCCGACCAAAATGACAACCAGCCCTGCGACCAAGGCAAGTTCGCCAGACAAGAGGGTTGTAAAAGAGCTCAGCTTGCGAGCCGCCAGAACCGCTGTGGCACCGGTGAGCGTTAGCGCTGCGACGACAAGACCACCCAGCCATGGCGTGCTCACATGCGTAACGTCAACGATCAGCGATGGCATAAGCGATAGATAAAAACCACCTAGCATCCACACTGCCACGTTCGCAGGAGTGACAGATAACAGCGTTTTGCGCGCTTGCCGCGGCACGGTAATGCGTGGTTTCAGGCTTGCCCATGCCCCCGGGCGATATGTCACCGTCTCTGGTGCCAGCCAAATCAAGCCCAGCATCACCAGAAAAATAGCCAGCAGCAACGCGTACACCATGTGCAGCGGATCAGGCGCCAACACAACCAACGAGGTACTGCCTAGCGCGCCGGCTGCCATACCAAGCAGTGGTGAGATGCTGTTAATCACAGCCCCCTTCTCCCGACTAACATCGAGTATCGCCGCGCCAACTGCTGCAGTGGCCATACCCGTGGCAAAGCCTTGCAGAGCGCGCGCACCAATCAGCCAACCCGGCCCGGCCGCACCCAAAAAAACCACCATAGCGATGATCTGTAGCGACAACGCCATGGCAATAACCGGACGTCGACCAATATGATCGGACAGCCTCCCCGTCACCAGCAGTGCCAAAAGCAAAGCCAGCGCGTAAGTGGCAAAAACCACCGTCAGCAGTGTTGCGCTAAAGCTCCACTGCTGCTGATAAAGTTGGTACAGCGGGGTAGGCGCACTCGATGCTGCTAAAAAGGCAATCATTATCGCTGTGTGCAGGAAAACGGTACGGGCGGGAGACAAACTCCAGCTAGAGGAACGGCGGACAGTATCAGAAACGTTGATGGACATGATCTCTCCCAAAAGGCAAAATATTAGCTTTAAAGAGCATAAACTCAATAACCCACTAAAGCAAAATATTTGCGTTAGTGATTTATTGCACCGTGCCGACGAACAGGTACTGAAGGGACACATGACCAACAAACCCACTCCTCGTCCAGGTGGCCGCAGCGCTCGTATTCAGGCTGCCGTTCATCAAGCCGTTCGAGATCTGCAACAAGAACAAGGCCGGGCCGGGCTTACGGTACCCGCCATCGCCACACGCGCTGACGTCACCCCCTCGACGATCTACCGTCGCTGGGGTGACCTTACCCAGTTACTGGCCGACGTTGCCGTCGAGCAACTACAGCCAGAGCAGCCGCCAGCCGATACGGGAAGTGTGCGTAGCGACTTGTTAGCCTGGCTTGTTGAGTACTTTGAGGAGATGTCATCAGCCCCAGGGAGGGCGATGCTCCGCGATGTTCTAGGCACAGAAGGCCATACCAGCGCGGGTAAATGTGATGGCTTCTTGCGTCAGCAGATCGAAGTAATCAACGAACGCGGCCTTGCCAGAGGAGAGCAGCCGATGGATATAGGGCGGGTCACTCAAATAGTGGTAGCGCCTCTGATGTACCGCATCCTGTTTGCCAACGAAACACCGACTACGCAGGCCATAGAAGCACTTTTCGAACAATTAGTAAGCTCAGCAGATGCTTAATAAAAAAGCCCCGTGTTCTGGATAACACGGGGCTTTTGGCAAGGGGCGCTGTTGGGCTTATTACGCCTCGACCGCGGCACGCCCTTTGATCATTGAGCGGGCAAGCAGCAGATACGCGACCGAGCCACAGGCGGCCATGGCCAACACCACCGCTTCAAGCGTATGCGGCAGCATGGCAGACAGGGCACTCAAAATCCCGGCGATACCGAACTGGGCGGCGCCCAAAAGCGCGGCGGCGGTACCACTGCTAGTGGGGAAAAACTCCAAAAAGCAGGCCTGTATATTGGGCGAGATCGCCCCTACTGTGCCGATGGTCAGCATCATGGCGAACAGGAAAGCGTACATTGGCCACTCCATAAAGGCAGCCATCACTAACAATACAATGCCGACCGCTTGGCAGCCCGTTGCCAACTGCAGAATACGCAGCGACGATATTCTGGAAAGCAGTACACGGTTGCAAATATTGAAGAAAAGCATCGCGACGATGTTAGCCGCAAACAGCATCGAAAAGCTTGAGGGCGACTGGCCAAAATGCCCCTGATAGATAAAGGAAGCGTAGGTAATGAACATCATCAGGGTGGAGAAGGAGGCGGCCTGCCAAGCGATAAACGGTAAAGCTGGTTTCGTCGACAGCACCAGCTTGTAACGTGCCAGCAGGCTCATCTTGGGGCTTTTCGATCGCGATACTTTGCCCTTCCCGGAAAAAAGCACCCGCACCAGTAACGGCACCAGCAGCACCGCGTAAACCGCCAAGGCAAAGAAAATATTGTGCCAGGAACCCACCGCCAAAATCGCACTGCCAACGCTCGGGGCGATACCCGGCGCCAGCACCATGATAAAACCCATCATCGAGAACAGCTTCGCGGCATCACGGCCCGCCACCCGGTCGCGCACCAGTGCCGGTACCGACACCAGCGTCAAACCCGCGCCAATGGCTTGAACGGCCCGCCCGCTAAGCAGAGTGTTCAAGGATTCCGCCATGCCGATGACAATGCTTGCGAGCGCAAAAATTGCCAGCCCGCTCATCAATACACGCTGGCGACCGAAGCGGTCCGAAAGCGCACCGCCAATGAGCTGCCCCACTGCCATCGCGAACACATACACCGAAACGCTTAACGATACGGCCTGCTGAGATATCCCCAGCGACTCGCCAATGACCGGAAAGGCCGGCAAGTACGTATCCATGGAAAACGGACCCAGCATCATGGTCAATGCCAGGCTCAGTACCACAATAAAGGGCGTTTTAGATTGGGTCATAGAAGCTCGCGGTAAGATGGCTTAATGATGGCAGCATTCATAATATGATACCGATTGACGCCATCATCAGCCAATATTCGCCAAAGATGGCTGCCAAGCCACCATAATGTGAAGAATCTCATTGAGCCAGTGGTACTAATCCCGGGGAAAGGTCAATCGATAAAGAACAACAGTGTGCGTTGAAGATTACTCTTTGCGATATAGCACCATGCCTGCGTGATAAAGCACTCCCTCAATAAACTCCCCATCAGCAGTGAAGCCGGTGTCGTCCCAATATTCGATATAATTATTCGTCACTTGGTAGCGACCTTGATAAGCATTTTCGCGCTCGCCTCTGGCCTCAGCGTAGCGATTGTTGGGTAAAAGCTCATGGCGAATATGGCCATCTTCCGTTATCCACATGCCAACATAGGGGTGATCTGCCATAGCGTCATATCCTTGGTTGAAGGCTGGTTGCGCTGTAGTGGTCGCCGGTAAAACGGCGATAATGCCAGCGGCGACCAGTGTACGAGTCCAGTAGACAGGAAGTTTTCTCTCTTGCATGACCCTCATTCGTCACGCTCACTAAACAGATCAGACAGAGCTTGGGAAGCGGCAATAGCACGCGGGAAGCCAGCAGGTACTGTGATCATGTAGACCACCTCTTTGAGTTCTTCTTCGCTTACCCCGATGTTCAATGCATAATCAGCATGCACGCGCATCATGCCAACCTCACCCAAGGCGGCCATGGCCGAAACGGCTGCAAGTTGCCGTGTGCGATCATCAAGGCCGGGCCGGCTCCAAACATCGCCAAGAGCGTAAGCTTCGGTCGCTTCGGCAAGGAATGGAAACTCCTCGCGCATGGTTTCCAATATTGGTTGCCCTTCGCCCTGGTTAAGGCTGCGGATTACCTCCGCTCCTCGCTCACTGCGTGCCTCCGTGGTCGTGGCTTGCGCGATAACCGAAAATAAGGCGCTGGTAAGGAACAGGCTTGAGCATAAGACCATTTTTCGTAATAAAAGTAGTTTCATTATTGACTCCATTGAGTAGCTACTAATCCTGAGTAATCGCTAAAGAAATTAGCGCCGTATTAGTTGCTCGCTGTGGGACGTACCACGATATCGCTGGTATCAACATCATCGGGTTGATTGATGGCATGTGCGATGGCCGAGGCAATGGCCTCAGGCTTGAGAGCAATTTGACGGAAAATCTCGATCGCTTTAGCAGATTCAGGATCGGTGATGGTATTCGCCAACTCGGACTCCACCACACCAGGGTAAATACAGGTCACACGTATCTTGTCGGTTTCCT
The DNA here is from genome assembly GCF_052379685.1 of Halomonas sp. 111. Taxonomy (NCBI): domain Bacteria; kingdom Pseudomonadati; phylum Pseudomonadota; class Gammaproteobacteria; order Oceanospirillales; family Halomonadaceae; genus Halomonas; species Halomonas sp. 111. Next base: position 17,595 of record NZ_JBQSYV010000019.1, on the reverse strand, counting down.
GACGTAACCCATCAGAAATGGCGCGCACCGCATATTTGGTGGCGCAGTAAACGGCAGCAGTTGGCATGACACTGAGACCACCGATAGATGAAATATTGATTACTTGCCCGCTTGCTTGAGCCTGCATAGTCGGTAAAACAGCGGCGATACCATTGAGCACTCCGCGTATATTGACGTCTATCATACGGTTCCACTCATCGACCTTGAGCGCTGCCAGCGGAGACAACGGCATAACCCCCGCGTTGTTGATGATGACATCGATACGGTCATGCATATTGAGAGCAAAAGCCGCGAATGCTTGCATGTCCTCAAGGTCTGTGACATCCAACGCCTGATAATCCATGACGCCCCCTTCGCTACGAATAGAGTGGGTCAATGCTTCCAGCTTGTCGGTACGGCGCGCGCCAACCACCAAGCGATGCCCCTGACCAGCAAGCCAGCGAGCAGTAGCTTCACCGATGCCACTGCTGGCGCCGGTTAACAAAACGACTTTGGATGGGGCGGTATGTAAAGTATTCATATATTAATCCTCTCAATGGTAGGTACCCAGAGAAGATTAGGGGGTCCAGTAGAGTAGCAATAGGATCAATACTATTGCATGCTTGCCTAATCCTATTAAATGAATGAAGAGAGGCGGGATACTAACAAGAAAGATATGTATATTACGCTTATATATTTATTAGCCCTCCTTATCTAATCCGTTATTTTTACTGATTAGCATAAATCGCACAGGCATTTTGACATGACGTTAAATAGCGATGTAGTGATTCATAGCAAAATAGTTAAACGCTTATACCAACTTGCTCCACATGAAGGATACACCCAGTCTTTACTGGATGGTGTGCGTTTTATGCGATCTAACCGCCCGTTAAAAAACACCCCGGTTCTCTATGAGCCGAGTATCGTCATTATCTGCCAAGGCCGTAAGCGTGGTTATTTGGGAGATGAAATATATCTCTACGATGCGCAACATTATCTTGTACTTTCAGTTCCTTTACCCTTTACGTCGGAAACGGAAGCAAGCTTGGAAGAACCGATGTTGGGTATCGCTATCCGTCTTGATGCGATGGTGATCACAGAGCTAGTGACGATGTTAGAGGCGTCTGGCGGTCATACACTGGATGTGCCACGTGGCATGCTGTCTACCCCGCTAGGAGAACCATTGGCAGATGCGATATTACGTTTATTGAATGCCCTATCCATGCCCGCGGACGCGTGCATACTTGGTCCCTCCATCGTAAGAGAGATCTATTATAGAGTATTGGCTGGAGAGCAAGGCGGCAGTGTACGGTCAGCACTCTCACATTATGGTCAATTTGGTAAAATCGCGAAGGCACTACGGCGTATTCACTCAAACTACGCTGATGTATTAGAGGTACAAGGCTTAGCGGGAGAAGCCGGCATGAGTACGCCCGCCTTTCATGTCCACTTCAAGGCAGTAACCCAAACCTCGCCTATCCAATACATAAAATCGACCCGCTTGCATCATGCCCGGCTATTAATGATACGTGATGGATTGACAGCCGCGGCGGCAGCAAGTCGGGTAGGATACGAGAGTCCGTCCCAGTTTAGTCGTGAGTTCAAACGCTTCTTCGGCCGCCCGCCTGCGGAGGAGGTGCGCACCATGAAGGCGAGCCTCAACTTATTGCCACCCACCCATTTGGCAGATATCGCTATGCCACACTAAAGGCACAGTAGGACAGCCATTATTTGAAACCTCAACCAAAACCAGCTTAAAACAGCAAGCCATAATGGCTATAGCCAATTAGCATGCCGAGGATTCACTCGTCCATGAGATGACGCCACTTCACCATACGCTCACCAAGATCAATGCCTTCACCGTCAATACTGAAACGGCCATCTCCTTGATGGTGAAGAAGGCGCTGCTCAGCCCGAGCGGAATCAACCCATATGCGTTGTACTTCCAGCACAAACAGATTGTAGCGCTTCGCCCACCCATCATCGACGACGCGGCACTCCAGATTGGCCCAGCATTCGCGCACCAATGGAGCATTGATAGTGTCGGCAGGTATTGGCGTTAAGCCGAACTGTTCGAACTTATCGACATCATTACCCGAGCAATTACCAATGTCGACGACGGTTTCAGCCAAATCAGCCGTCGGAACCGCTAGCACGCATTCCCCAGTCTGCGTTAACGCTTGATGGCTGTGGTCCCAAGGCCCGATGATGGCGCCTACCAACGGCGGTTCGTGCTGCATCACCATATGGAACCCCATCGTCATCAAATTGGCGCGTTCATTGCGGCCGCGGGTTGACACCAGGACGATGGGACCAGCTTCAAGAATACGATATGCCTTCTTACGCGGCAGGTTATCGAGCATGCATCAACTCCAGAAAATATGCGTTCTGGCCGCCGATGCCAGCGGCCAAACGTACATTGGGATCAATCAGCGAAGTCCGTTGCTTCAGAAACGTCTTTCCAAGCATCCAAATCCTTGCGTACGGATTGCATCTTCTGTGCCGCTAGTTCATTAGCGACCTTACCTGCAAAAAGGTGTAGTGGTGGCTCGGTGACACGGGCAGCCTGCAGGATTAGCAACGCAAGCTTTTCAGGATCTCCCTCTTGATTGCCGTCCAGGTTCTGCAGGTGCAAATCCAGCGATGCCTGTGCCTCGGTATAGTCAGCAATCGAGCGTTTGGCAATTGCCAAGCTATCCCTGGAAAGGAATTCTGTGCGCACCGGTCCCGGATAAACCACCGTGGCATTGATCCCTAATTCGGCGGTTTCTGCCGACAGCGTTTCGGTTAAACCTGCGATCGCAAACTTGCTGGCTACGTAACTGCCCCAGCCAGCGAAGCCCCCCTGAAAACCGACGATAGAGGCCACGTTAAAGATGTGGCCACTGCGCTGGTAGCGCATATGGGGTAAAACGTGGCGCAGTACGTGCAGCGGTGCGAACACATTGACGTCAAAGTTGTGGCGCACTTCCTCATCGCTCAGCGCCTCAACCGTACCTTGCTGCCCATAGCCTGCGTTGTTGACCACGTAGTCAATGCGACCAAACGTGGCGATAGTTTTCTCGATAGCCGCCTGCACGCTGACCTCGCTAATTAGATCGACTTCCAGCAAGAGCAGCTGCGCACTATCTTCGCCCAGTGCGTTGTACAGGCTAGTCAGTGCGCGCGACGTAGCCGCCACGGTATCCCCTTGGGCAATTGCGTGGCGCGCCAGCGATAGTCCGATGCCACGTGCGGCACCAGTGATGAACCACACCTTGGACGTTTGTTGCTGTTGCATATCTCGACACTCCTTACTTAAAGCACATTACGAAAGAGTCATTCTCATGTCTCGAGACCACATCGAAACCATGCTGGACCCATCCAAATCGTTGTAAGGAATGAATGATAGATATACAAACCGATGACGGATATGTGCATTCGTTTAGGCGTATTGCCTATTCCTACTTTAATACATTGCCTATCGCTTTTTTTGGCAAAATAAAAGCCTGCCCCCATTACGGACGTAGAGCCAAGGGGACGATTAGGAATAACAAGCAAAGAAAGGGGCAAAGGCTGCGCTTCCAGGCAACCCAATGATATTAGTCCCCATAAAATGGGCCCCCAGTAAAATGGAGGCCGGGTGTGGCCATTTAACGAACTGATGCATATGGCGAAAGGATCGCAGTAGCGCCGACGCTACCACTATCAGGCGCTCTACTCGCTCATTTTTATCTCTTTAACCACAGCATCCAGGTGGCTTGAGTTGATCTCGGCAGGCGAGTTGGCGCCGATCAACGTCATGGTGACGCGCATATCGGCGGCGATTAGATCCAGCAGGTGGGAAACGCCCTGCTCGCCCCGTGCGGCCAAGGCGTAAACGTAAGCACGGCCCAGTAGAACGCCTTGGGCGCCTAGCGCCAGCATACGCACCACATCAAGCCCAGAGCGCACGCCGGAATCCGCCAGTACCGTCAGCTCATCGCCCACGGCCTCGGCAATATGCGGTAGCGCTTGGGCGGTAGAAATAGCCCCATCTAATTGGCGCCCACCGTGGTTGGACACCACGATACCGTCGGCCCCCATGCGTACCGCATCTCGCGCATCTTCTTTATCCAACAGCCCTTTGATGATCAGCTTGCCCTTCCAGCTCTCACGAATCCACTCAAGCTCGCTCCAGCTAATGGAGGGGTCAAAGTTTTTCGCCAGAAAGCCCATGTAGTCGTCCATGTTCATTTCGCGCCCGGTGTAGGCCTCGATGTTACCGAACGACAGCGGCTTGCCTTTAAGCCCTACATCAAACGCCCACTGCGGGTGGGTGATTGCCTGAGCGTACTGGCGCAGCTTGGCATTGGGGCCTGACATACCCGAGCGACGGTCACGGTAGCGCGAACCCGGCAGCGGCATATCCACGGTAAACACCAGCGTTTTCATGCCCGCTTCCCAGGCGCGCTCTAGGGCATTTTTCATAAAGCCGCGATCTTTCAGCACGTAAAGCTGCGACCACTGCTCGCCGTGGGCATTTTTCGCCACTTCCTCGATCGAGCAAACCGAAACGGTGGAGAGCGTATAGGGAATCCCCGCCTTTTCTGCCGCGCGCGCGGCCTGTACTTCCCCGCGCCGGGCATACATGCCCGTGGCGCCCACCGGTGCCAGCGCAACCGGCATTTTCCACTGGCTGCCTAAAATTTCAGTTTCAAGCGACGGCGTACCGCCCCCCTGCAGCACGCGCTGGCGCAAAGGAATAGCCTGCAACGCCTCCACATTGCTGCGCAGCGTGCTTTCCGTGACCGAGCCGCCATCAAGGTAATCAAACAAAAAACGAGGAACACGCCGCTTGGCGGCTTGCCGGTAATCAGAAGGACTTGAAATGATCATGAATTCGCCTTAACTCGACACGGGAACGGAGAAGTGAGCGTATGTTTGAAATCTTGATACCAATCCCAACTAGCGTACCAAGTTACGCCACTTCTAGAGCGATTCGCAGACCTGAACTTTAGTCTATGAGCGTTTTCGCCCACGCGGAATGCCTCCGCCCCCCATCGAGCCCGACATTGCAGAAACGCCTAAAACGAACAATGCTTGAACAGTGTGTAACAACGGAGTTTTGCAATGGCAGACTTCAAGCAACGCGGGTGGGTGAAATGAAATGGGCTGATCACTGGGCCGCAGGCCAGGTTACCCACAAAGATAGCGAGAAGCCCCACCCTGCGTATCTGATCAAACAAGAGAACGGCAGCACAGTCTTGAAAGCACAGTTTTAAAAACAGAGTCTTGAAAACAGAGCTTTGAAAACAGAATCTTGAAACTTCATACCGATCTCAAAAAGGCATAGGCAAGGAGGTCACGGTGAGCATCCCACAGCCCGAAACACTCACTTTTGATAGCGATGAAACGAGCGGCTATCCCAACTCCCCACTACCCGTACTGATATACAGCAAGGTTCTCGACCTCAGTAGCGCAGAAGCGCGGGCCGATACCTTTGAAAACATGTTCAAACAGCACGGCTGGCCGCCCGCATGGCGTTACTACTTATATGATTTTGACCACTTTCACTCCACCGCCCACGAGGCGCTAGGCATTTTTCAGGGCCAAGCCAGAGCGCGGCTGGGCGGCCCCAATGGCCAAGAAGTGATGCTTTACGCGGGGGATGTACTGGTACTGCCCGCCGGAGTGGGTCATGCCTGCGTAGAGGCGGACGACGATTTTTGCATGGTCGGCGCCTACCCACCGGGGCAAAACCCGGAGAACGAGCGCGGCGACCCGGCCGAGCTTTCGGCAGCACAAGCGCGGGTGGCTTCCGTAACCATGCCGGAGACTGCCCCGGTGGGCGGGCCACTCCAACCACAGTGGAAACCATCGTCATAGAAACGGCGAGACCTAGCTAGACGACTGGTCTAATCAGGCGTAAGCTAGCGGCTATGAACATGACACCCGTCACCGGCGATGTCCGGCAGCGCATTCTTAACACCGGCCAGGTCATCATCGGTGGCAAGGGATTCTCGGCGGTAGGTCTTAACGAGATTCTCAAAGCCGCCGAGGTGCCTAAAGGCTCCTTTTATCACTACTTCAGCTCCAAAGAAGCGTTTGGCGAAGCACTGCTGGAAGACTACTTCAGTGGTTATCTCGCTCAAATTGAAGAACGCCTTACCCAGCCGGGCGCTTCTCACGCTGAGCGTTTTCTCAGCTACTGGGCGCACTGGCGGGATACCCAACACCATTGCGACCCCAGCGGAAAATGCCTGGCGGTGAAGCTTGCCGCCGAAGTCAGCGATCTTTCCGAACGCATGCGCCGCGTGCTGCAACACGGTACTGAGCGCATTATTGCCAGGTTAGCCCAGTCAATCGAAGCCGCCGCTGCCGATGGCTCTCTGCCTCAATCCGTTAGCGCTCAAGGCAGTGCCCTGGAACTAGCCACCACCCTTTACCAGCTATGGCTGGGTGCCAGCCTGCGCGCCAAAATCACCCGCGACCGGGTGCCGCTGGATGCTGCCTTTAAAGCCACCTACGCTTTGTTAAACCTCGACCCCAGCCGCCCTCTCAGCCTGCAAAGGACTCAATCATGAAAATTCTCGTAGTGGTTACCTCGCACGACAAGCTTGGCGATACCGGCAATAAAACCGGCTTCTGGCTCGAAGAGCTGGCCGCGCCTTACTATGCGTTCAAAGATGCAGGCGCCGAGCTGACCTTGGCCTCCCCCGCCGGTGGCCAGCCTCCACTCGACCCCAGCAGCAATGCGCCGGATGCCCAAACTGAGGCCACTAACCGCTTCCAAGTGGACCTCGACGCCCAAGCGGCGCTGGCCAACACCCATCAGCTTGCCGATATCGATATTGCCGAGTTCGACGCCATATTTTACCCCGGCGGCCACGGCCCGCTGTGGGACTTGGCCGAAGACGCCACCTCCATCCGCCTGATCGAAGGCGCGATGGCCGCCAACAAGCCGGTCGCCACGGTATGCCACGCCCCCGGCGTGCTGCGTCATGTGAAAGGCAGCGACGGCAAGCCGCTGGTCGCGGGCCGTAAAGTGACAGGCTTCAGTAACAGCGAAGAAGACGCCGTTGGCCTGACGAATGTGGTACCGTTTTTGGTCGAAGATATGCTCAAAGAGAGCGGCGGTGAGTACAGTAAAGGCGATGACTGGAGTTCTTACGTACTCGTCGACGGCCTGCTGATTACCGGACAAAACCCCGGCTCATCCGAAGCCACCGCTCAAGCGCTGTTAAAGAAGCTTTCCTGATAATTACCCAAGGAGAATGGAATGCCGGCTTATGTTGTACTGACGCGTGAACGCACCCACGACGCGAAAGAAATGGAGCAATATGCCACCAAGGCCAAAGCCGCCCGCGAAGGCCACGACCCGAAGCCGCTCGCCTTTTACGGCGATTTTGAAGTGATGGAAGGCAGCGATATGGAAGGCGCGGTAATTCTGCGCTTCCCCGACATGGCCGCCGCCCGCGCCTGGTACCAAAGCGACGCCTACCAGGAAGCTCGCCAGCATCGTTTCCAGGGTGCCGACTACCGCGTGTTTATTGTGGACGGGGTTGAAGAGACGTAAGCCTTTTTGCAATTACGCGTAGACACACAAAGGGCCGTTCGTGGTTTAACGAACGACCCTTTTATCTTTTCAAAGACCAACATATCTGTGCCTAATGGCTGAAAAGCAATATAGCTCTTGGCTTATTCACCAATGAACTGCTCTAACGGCCAATAGCGGAGTTTTTCCTTTGAGGTGGCGCGACTAAGAGCGCCAGCGCCACTGTTACCATCGGCCTTTAATCACGAAGTAAAGCAGATGCGCTGTCCGAGTCACCACATTGGGATAAAACAGCTCATCGCCACAGCCTGGCTCAATTCAATGCATAAAAACCATCACCACCAGCACCATTGTCAGCAATAGCAGGTACACCCTGGCATGAGTACGGTCAGGGATGCGCCCGATCCAGACTGACGCCAAGCGGATACCGAGCCATGAGCCTACCGCAAGTACCAGCAAGGCACGCAGATCCACATAACCGGCATACCAGTTTCCTAACGCTGAGTGATTTGCCGACAGCAACACATATGTCGCGGTGCCACTCACTGCCATGGGCAACGACAACGGATTGGCCATGGCCGTGGCCGCCGTCATGCTCGCGCCTCTACGACGCATAAGCGGTACGGTCATTACACTGCCACCCACGCCCAGCAAAGCAGCCACCGCACCAATCAGTGTACCCACCATTGCCGTTACCCCACGCCCCATAGGGCGCACATCACTCCCTGACTGACGCAGAAAACCGGGCCGCAGAATAGCATCCGCAATCGTAATACCCAGATAGCCGATAAACGCCCAGCGTACCCACTCCCCGCTCAACGACACGGCAACCGCCGCGCCCAACACAGCGCCCATGGCGATATAACCAACCAGCGGACGCACTAGATGCCACTGCACGGTCTGTCGCCGATGATGACGCCATGTTGCCATTGAAGCCGCGAAGATCATCAGCGCCGTCGAGGTCGCCACCGCGATATGCATAGCCGCCAGACCCGCCGCGCTATCTGGCCCATGGACGGCAATCAGTAAAGTATACAGCAAGGGAACCACTACAAACCCACCACCGAAGCCGAACAACACGGTGGTGACGCCCGCCAAACCGCCACAAAGAAGTAATACACTATACACCGCCACTCTCCTGATGAAACTCAACAGCAGGGAGGATATGCCGACTAGAACTGGCTGACCTTCGACTTTTGGACAATAATCATCGCATTTCGGCCAGAATAACGATTATGCTCAATACTCCTTTATCCGACGTGGATCACGTGGCACGGCCCATGGTGGCCATCGGCACTGACTACAGCCCCGGTACGCTTCTTGACTTTCATGCCCATCGCCGCGCCCAGTTTCTCTATGGCATGACAGGCGTGATGGAAGTCAATACGGATGACGGCACCTGGATGGTGCCGCCCTATAGCGGAGTCTGGCTGCCTGCGGGCAAGCGCCACCAGGTACGTATGAACGGGGTGAGCACCCGAAGCCTGTATATCGAGCCCCGCGTCGCGCCACGCACGACTTGCAGTTGTGAGGTGCTGGTCGTGACGCCTCTGTTGCATCACCTGCTGCTGGCTTCCGCCCATCTACCCGCGCTCTATGATGAAAATGGCCGCGACGGCGCCCTGGCGCAACTACTCCTATACGAACTACAACAGGCTCAGGCCCTGCCGCTATTTGCGCCCCTGCCCCACGACCCTCAACTAGCCAGCCTGTGCCGAGCGTTTCTCGGCCAGCCACATATACACAGCCCTCCCGAAGACTGGGCCCGGCAGATGCATCGCAGCCAGCGCACCTTCAATCGCCTGTTCCGTCAGCAGACCGGCATGTCCTTTGCCGTATGGCGTCAACAGGCCTGCCTGATGGCCGCCCTTCCTAGGCTGCTGTCCGGTAGTTCCGTTACTCGTACCGCGCTGGAACTCGGCTACGACAGCCCAGCCGCTTTCTCCAGCATGTTTCGTAAGGTGCTTGGCCAATCGCCAACCGCTTTCGTTAGGGCGGCGAATCGTCAGCTGGAAGAGTAGAAGGCACCGCTTGCTGTTGAACTTTCGCCGACTCAAACGGAGCAATGGTGATGGCTATTAGCCTAGTCCTGGACATTCGCGGCCCAGTCTATTATTACCAGCCCAACCACGCTATCGGCCTACCAGTTGGAAGTGGTTGACGATCTAGTTTTTGTTATCCGTGTGGAGCACACTGGCACGCATGGGGCACTGCAAAGGGGAACTGACGATGCGCTTGAGGATACTATCGGATCTACATCTGGAAGACTTCGACGAACCGCGCGCGCTGCCGCAGTCCGATGCCGATATTGTCATTCTGGCCGGTGACATTCACGTAGGCGTCCAGGGCCTCAGTTGGGCAGCGGAACATTTTGCCGGTACGCCTATCCTCTACGTCCCCGGCAATCATGAGTTCTACAGCACAGCCATGCCGACTCTGCGGCGGCAACTGGAGGATGAGGCCGCCCGGCTCGGCATCCACCTGCTGGACAATCGCACGCTGACCCTGAACGGTATACGTTTTCATGGCACCACGCTGTGGACTGACTTTGCCCTCTATGCCGGGCAGCCCAACTACGATCCGTCACTCACCGAAGCCAGGGCGCTGGACCTGATGCCCGACTTCCAAATCATCGAGCAGCCGGACGGGGAAATTTTCACCCCGGCGGAAAGTCGACGCTTGCATGCCAAGGCGTTGGCCTGGTTGGAAAGGGAGCTATCACGGCCATTCAGTGGTCCAAGAGTAGTGATAAGCCACCATGCGCCCCTGTCCTCCTGTATCCCATCACGCTACCGCGGTGATGTACTCTCCCCGGCTTTTGCTTCCCATCTTCCGCAGCTGATGGGCCGCATGGATCTTTGGATTCATGGACATGTGCACGAGCCCGTGGACCTCAATGTGAGCGGAACACGTGTCATCGCCAACCCCGCTGGCTATCCCGAAGAGTTCGATCCGCCCTTGTTTTCACCAGACCTGATTGTCGAGGTCAACCACTCTTGATATGAGTGTATCCGCTGATGAGTTCCCTTAGCGCCAAGCACGGGATTCAAAGTTCTTTTCGAACGATCTCCGCTCCAGCACTCAAGGCACTGAGTTTACCTCTGGCGACCGAGCGAGATAGCGGCGCCATGCCACAGTTGGTGCAGGGGTAGAGCTTGTCGGCATCAACGAACTGAAGTGCTTTTCTAAGCGTTGCGGCGACCTCTTCCGGCGTTTCGATGGTGTTGGTGGCGACGTCGATGGCACCCAGCATCACCTTCTTGCCGCGCAGAAGTTCGATCAGCTCGATGGGCACGTGGGAGTTCTGGCACTCCAGCGAAACAATATCGATGTTGGATTTTTGCAGCCGGGGGAAGACTTCTTCATAGTGCCTCCACTCCGATCCCAGCGTCTTTTTCCAATCCGTATTGGCTTTAATGCCGTAGCCATAACAGATATGGACAGCCGTTTCGCATTTGAGCCCTTCAATGGCTCTTTCCAAGGCGGCGATTCCCCAGTCATTCACCTCATCGAAAAACACGTTGAACGCAGGTTCGTCGAACTGAATAATATCGATGCCTGCTGCCTCCAGTTCCCGAGCCTCCTGATTGAGCGCTTTCGCGAACTCCCACGCCAGCTTCTCACGACTTTTATAGTGATCGTCATACAGCGTGTCGATCATGGTCATCGGGCCCGGTAGCGCCCATTTGATGGGTTGGCGGGTTTGCTCGCGCAAAAACCTGGCATCTTCGACGAAAACTGGCTTATGGCGGTTGATCTCGCCCACAACCGTCGGCACGCTCGCATCGTAGCGATTGCGAATTCTCACGGTTTTGCGCTTTTCAAAATCGACGCCGCTAAGATGCTCGATAAAGGTTGTCACGAAATGTTGACGCGTTTGTTCGCCATCGCTGACGATATCGATACCGGCTTGCTGCTGTTCCTGCAGCGACACGCGCAGCGCATCCTGTTTACCTTCAATCAACGCCTCGTCTTGCAATTTCCAGGGCGACCAAAGGGTTTCGGGCTCGGCAAGCCAGGAGGGTTTGGGCAGGCTGCCCGCCGTCGAAGTGGGTAAGCGTTTACTCATGAGTCATCATCCCGTGCATTTGATTAGGTTAAAGCGAGCTGTTGGAAGACCACTGCTCAAGCATCGCCTGATAGGGTTTAATGAAATTCTCTTCAGCAAATTTCCCCTGCTCGGCGGCCAATTGGCTACGTTCTTCTCGGTCGTAAACGATTTGAGTGAGCGAATGATCCGAGTTCTTCAAGTTGGGCTGATAAACATTTCCGGCAACCGCATTGGCGTTGTAGATCTCAGGCCGGTAAATCTTCTGAAAAGACTCCATGGTGCTAATGGTGCCGGCAAGCTCAAGGTTGGTGTAATCGTTGAGCAGGTCACCAGAAAAATAAAACGCCAGCGGGGCAGCACTGTTGGCAGGCATAAAGTAGCGAACCTGAAGCCCCATCTTCTTGAAGTACTGCTCGGTCAGCGAAGACTCGTTCGGCTGATATTCAACCCCCAATACGGGATGCTGATTATCGGTTCGGTGATAGACCTTGTTATCCGATACGCTCAAGCATATGACGGGAGGCTTCCCGAAATGCTCTTTGTAAACGGGTGAATCCACGAAGCTTTTAAACAAGTTGCCGTGCAGAACACCAAAATCATCCGGAATACTGAAAGTCGACTGGTGCTTGTTATGCTCTAAAAGCCGCACGCTAAAGTCGTAATCTCGGACATAGGATGAAAAGTTGTTCCCTACGATACCGTCGATGCGTTTGCCGGTTTGCTTGTCCAGAAAACTGGTTTTGAGTATCTCGATGATTTGAAAAGGCGCTTCATGGCCCCTTGCGCCAACCTCCATACTCACGGAAATGATGTCGAGTTCGACGCAATAACGACGCCCTTCGGGGTTATCCCAATGCACCAGGGCATTGAAACGGTTATTGATCATTTCCAGCGTATTGCGGAGGTTCTCGCGCCGCCTTTCGCCCCGGGCCAAATTGGCAAAGTTGGTCGTGATACGCGTATTGTCCGACGGACGATAATTCTCATCGAAGCCGATACGCTTGATAGTAAATGCGACGTCGTTATTCATCATCTCGCCTCCAATAGTAAAAAATCGAACCGGTTCTTCGCTTCTGCGGAACGGCCCAATATTTATAAACCGGGCAGCTTTACAGCTTTTAAACCTGACAGCCTTATTCATAAGAAGCTGACAGGCTCTATAACGAAGAGCACTAGAGATTTTATACAGGAGTACAAAGATGAATAAAAATGGTCTTATTTCATGGGAAGTTTAGAAAAATTCATAGTGAAAGCCGACTCTTCAACTGAAAAAGATGCTGGCTGCGTTGGGCTTGATGAATTTAGGTAGTCATACGACGCGCTCGACATCCCCGCACTAAAAGTACGGGGTTTTCTGCGCAAATCTGATAAAGTTATTATCCCGCTAAATAGTTTTCTGCAGACTTCATGCACGTTTATATTCTTTCACTGGACACGCTATGCATAACCTATGGATTCCCGTCGTCGCCATTTTCGTCGTGGCGGGCCTGATATTCGGTGGCCAGGCCTATTCCGAGGCCCAGCGTGATGCCCACATCGCCGAGACGATTTCGGAGCGTCTTAATAGCCAAGCACCGGCCGAAATTTCCAACCTAGCGACTGTCAACAAGGGGTATGGGGTGTGCGGCGACTATGCGCTTTCAGGCGCCGAGTCCGGTCGCTTCTACTACAACAGCAACACCAAGCGACTGGCGTTGGGCACCGATGCCCCGCTGTATCGCGACAACTGTGAAAGCGTTTATAACTAAACTCTTGGTTCTCTGGTACGCCCGTCGCGGCCCACCTATGCCGAATGCGCCTTCTTGAAGGGAACGAGGTGCAGCACACCCACCACCACCGAACCCACCAAAAAGCCAATCACCGCAGAGCACAGTGTATTGAAGCTCCAGCCCAGCAGGCCGCCCAAGGCACCGGTTGCCTCGCTAATGCCATGCTCAATGTGGTGTACCCACGCATAGGGGGAATTGAACCAACCCGTTCCATCGGCACCTAGATTGACCATCAGGATATGCCCTCCCACCCAGAGCATGGCGATGGTGCCCACCACTGCGATGGTCGCTAGCACCTTGGGCATGGCCGTCACTAGACCACGGCCCAGTTTCTGCATTCCCGGACTCTCCCGCTGGGCGAGCTTTAGGCCGACATCATCCATCCTGATCAACAGCGCCACCACGCCATACACTAGAACAGTGATGACAAACGCGACCACCACCAGGCTCGCCAGCTGTGACCAGAACCCTTGATGGGAAACAGTAGAAAGCGCGATCACCATGATTTCAGCGGAAAGAATCAGGTCGGTGCGAACGGCACCACTCACGATCTTTTTCTCAGCTTCCGGCCCTTTCTCTACCGCTGGCTTATCGTCGTCATGCTTGCCAGAGAGCTTGTGCCAGACCTTCTCCGCGCCCTCAAAGGCCAAGTAGGTGCCGCCCACCATCAGGATGATCGGCAATAGCGCGGGCAAAAAGTGATTCAACAGCAGCGCCACCGGCAGGATAAAAATCAGCTTGTTGCGGATCGACCCCAATGCGATTTTCTTCACAATCGCCAATTCACGCTCCGCTGCCACTCCTTGCAAATACTGCGGCGTTACCGCCGTATCATCCACCACCACCCCGGCCGCCTTAGCCGTCGCACGCCCGGCGGCAGCACTCACATCGTCCAATGATGCTGCGGACAACTTCGCCAGGGCGGCAATGTCATCCAGCAATCCAATCAAGCCGCCTATGGCCATGGATGCTTCCTCCGTGAATAACAGGTGTAGATAGTAAAGCACATAGCGGGCTGGGCGGAGCGCGTCCCTTCACACATCAGATACTATCCGTGCCAGGGTCTGCTCAAGTTCATGGCGATCCGCCTGGCGCTTGGCTTTCGAGCGGCGAGTAAGGTTTTGCAGCTTTCGCCCTACCCCTGGCAGTGCTGACGCGCCTTCTAAATGGATCAATTCAAAATCAGGCTGCTCATTTTCAATGGACCATAGAAAGTCACATGACGGCTTATCCAGCTTTTTGGATATCCATAGCAGTAACTGTGCTCTGTTCTCCAGCAGTTGCGCCGCCGTCACCGGCTTGGAGGTCATTCCCTTGAAATGGGCATCGAAGATCGTCTCAAAATCCACTGGTTCCCGGGGAGCCAGAAGTTCCCAAGCCGGTTTGGGGCTACATGTTAGGTATACTAGAAAGGTTCGCCACAATGTCGCATCGGCACGTTCATCTTCGAGCAGCAAGCCAATGTCGAACAGGTCCCTGGGATGTTGACGAGACAAGGCCGCCGCCAATTTTCCAGCGTAGAGGTCGGCAAAACCGAGCACCTGTGTTGACGCAAAGCCGAAGGCCTGTTCGACTGCCGGTTGGGCCACCATCGTTCGCACCGAGTGTACTGTGCCACGCATCACTGGGGTTGTTTCAATCTGCACACGCGCCCGGCCACGGCTGCAAATTAATCGTGTGATTCCCCCTGTGTTCGCGCCACCCGATGTCTGTACCTGTAATTGCAAAGGGCGTGCACGCAAGGTCTCCGCCAACTGCTCTAGTGCCGCAGCAATGTCTACCACGCCTGTCTCAAAATTCTGCACAGGCAGCCAGGTCAAGTCGATGTCCACTGACAACCTAGGGAGATCATGCTCAAACAAGTTGATGGCGGTGCCGCCCTTTAGTGCAAACCGAGTTTCCTTTGCCAGCACCGGCAGGATATCTACCAGCAATTGCACACGGTCGCTGTAGCGTTTATCCCAACTGCTCATCAAGGTCTCCCGGCAGGACGATGTGATACGTGGGATGCAGGCGGCCGCCAGGAACAAGCGAACGCTTACCACGACCGAGATTCACACCCTCAATCGACAGGTGCGAAAACCAGGCGTGCCCATGACGCTCGGCCAGCGCGAGAAACAGACGCTTGGCCTTGATGCTATGACAGTGGCGCAACAGCATTTCAAGCCGTCGAGGGCGTAGGGTGGCCATGGCCTGCATTAAAGCGTCCACTTCGTAGACCCCCCCAGCATCAGACGCCTCATCACATAACTCCAGCATGGCGCGCTCCGGGGTCGAAAACATCAGCATCCCGCTGGGTAATGCTTCTCTTTGCTCCAACCCTTGGTCCAGCAATGCCTGCCCCGTCGTTTCATCAGTAAATGGAATATCAGGCAGATCGAAAGGCCCTTTGCCGCAGTATTCAATGCGCTCTACCAACGGCAGCTTGCGTACCCACCCTGGCATACGACCTGGCCCATAGAGCGTGACCACTTCAGCTTCGCCCAAGCGCAAGTAATGCTCATGCCCAAGCCAAGCCAAGGCAAAGCGCCCACCTATATGCAGCGACAGACCTTCCATCTGTTGTAGCGCTCGTACTACCCCTTCCCAATGGAGGGAACCTCCTTTGCGCATGTACACACCACGCGCCGGGGAGACCAGCCAACCGCTGCCGACATAACGGGCCAACAAGCTACTGTAATAGCCATGCGCTCTTAACCACCGGCTGGAAACCACGCCAGTATCGCTTAGCCCAGTCAGCAGGCGGTTTAACTTTCCATCATTTTGATCACTCATAGTGACTAAAATACACTTTTTATAAACCGGCACAATGATCAGGGTTTAATAAATACCAAAAAAAGTCACTCATAGTGACGTTATCAGGAGCTTTATAAACCTCAACAACAAATACCTTATGCATATCCCATGGCATAGCGACCTGCGTACTTTCCACTTCAGTGGCAATCAAGCCTTAAAAGGGCAAAGATCGCCACTACAAGGTGCCATCCACTGTTCGCTCAAGTAACACCGTATAGCGCGTGCTGCGCCCTCCACCGGGCAGCTTGTAAAGGCAGCCTTTTTCAAGCAGCTCTGCCAAATCCCGCGTTGCAGTGGCTTTACTCACCTTGGCCAACGATTGGTACTTACGAGCATTGATGCCCTGCTCAAACTCCTCCCCTGCTGTATCCAATAAGCGATTCAGCACCTTGATTTGCCGTGCGTTCAGCACGGTGGTCGCATGGCGCTGCCAGAAGGTGGCTTTCATTAACACACGGTCGATTCTTAACAGCGCCTGTTCAAGTGCCTCTTTCAGCGTATCCAGAAACCACAACAACCACGGCGTAATATCGAGACTGCCTTTCTGAGCGCTTTCAAGTTGCTCGTAGTAAGCATTGCGGCGCGCCATGATGGCTGCGCTCAAAGAATAGAAGCGAACGGATTGTTGCTCTGCTTGTGCCAGCGCACGATCTGTCACCGCGCGGGTAACGCGCCCATTACCATCATCAAAGGGGTGCAAGGTAATCAACCATAGATGGGTTATGCCAGCGCGAACCAGCCCATCAAGTCCCGGTGGTGGATGGTTGAACCAAGTAATAAATGCATCCAGCTCAGCCTCCAACTGCCCACGGGGCGGTGCTTCAAAATGAACGGTAGGCCGATTAAGCCGCCCCGACACCACTTGCATAGGGTGGTCGCCACGCAGCTCGCCTACACGTACATTGCCAAGCACGCCGGGACCTTGCACAAAAAGCATGGATTGCCAGAGGCACAACTCTTCGCGGGAAAGCGGCACATCCAACTGATGCGTGGATTGCAGCAATAGCTCGACCAGCGCCTCGGATTCAGGTGTTGTTCTGGCAGAGATACCGGCCTGCTCTAAACCCAACTGGCGTGCAACGGAAGACCTCACAGAGCCAACGTCCAGGCGCTCACCTTCGATTTCGCTGGTACGAATAGCATTCTGGATCAGTGCATCCATCTCCACATCCAGATCGGCCTGACCGTAGGCCGCCTCAGTTTTACCCAACACCCTGCCCTGCAGTAACCGCACGGCATCCAGCGTAGGTCGAAGCACGGATTCGTCCCACTCAAAATGAGGCCAATGTCGCTGTTCCCAGATATACATGAGCCGATTGCCCCGCCTATTCAGATCACATTATGAGCCGATTATGGTTTATATTCGGCTCATGGGCCAGTAGCCATAAACAGGCTCAAGCAAGAAAAATTTACCATTAATTTTAGAGTGGCGTGCGACTCCTGGCTGTAACCCAGTGTAAGTACCCTCGCTGAGCTAATGTTTG